>JAJFBJ010000051.1 GCA_020697375.1 Nitrospira sp.
TATATTACTGTGTGGACCGGTTGGGGGATCGTCTAGCGGTAGGACGTCAGTCTCTGGATCTGACTACCTAGGTTCGATTCCTAGTCCCCCAGCCAAAATCTTCTCACGCTGCTCTTTCACTCGGCGTCACCGTTCCGTACCGCGCTGGGGGATCGTCTAGCGGTAGGACGCCGGCCTTTGGAGCCGGCTACCTAGGTTCGATTCCTAGTCCCCCAGCCATATTTCTTCGTGCACAGCCTCCATAAAGGTCCTGCTTTGCACGCCGGCTCGACTATCGAGCGGATTGCGCACATGTCGCGGTTTCGACGGGCATTTGGCTGTGTGGCTGTCGCACCGAAGGGCACGTGAAGCGTCGGCAGGTTTTAAGCGATGGATTGAAGGGGCCGGTGATTCATGCGGGTGGACAGCGCGTGGTCCGAAAACGCATGAAAGTTCTCAAATCCATTGATGCGGCAGGTGTGACCGGCCTGGAGGCATTCTTCTTGGAAATGGTGCAAATACTCCATCGAGGTGTGATCGATAATGCGGCCTGAGACGGTGACGAGGAACGTCGTATAGCGAGGAAGCACGTGGCTCATGACCTTCTCCAGTTTGATCAGATTCGCGCAGGTAACCGAAGACAATGTAATTCGACATGGCCGATGTAATGCTTCGGCGCCATCTGCCGCTACCGATTCCGCTTTGGACATGACGCTGAGAGGCGCAGGGATGCCGCAGTTTTTCCCGATATCGAGGCGGATGACCGGATTCATGAACAATTCGGCGACGGTGTCCAGCACCAGTCCGGCAGACTGTCTGAAGGAGAGCCGGTCGGCCCGAATCTGTCTGAAGGAAGATTGCGCCAGATGAAATGACAGCAATGCGAACTTGGTCAGCATGCCGATGATGATTCCCAATAACAGATCGGTCAACAGCAATGTGGCCATGATGGTGACGGTAAACAACAGCAGCTGCTCTCGTCCGACCGTGAGAATTTTTCGGAAGACCCTGGGTTCGCATAAGCGCCATCCGACATAGATCAGCACGGCGGCCAGGGTGGCGAGCGGAATTCTATTGATCAATCCCGTTCCACCCCACAAGAACAGCATCAGGAATAAAGCATAATAGAAATTAGCCCAGAGTGTTCGGCCGCCCGCATAGACGTTGGTCGAACTTTTCATCCCCCCCGGAATGATCGTCAACCCGCCTGCCAGACTCGACAGCAAGTTCGAGATCCCCATCGCCCGCAGCGTTCGGTTTGGATCCGACTTCCTTCGAAAAGGATCAATTTTATCGACCGCGGCGATCGTGGCCAAGGATTCGGTGCCGTCGATGAGAGTCAGGGTGACGACCAACATCAACAGGCTCATCCATAGGTCAGGCCTCTGCCAGACCTCGAAAAAGCCGGGAGCATGGAGCCCCTGTTCCAGAACGTTGCCCGGCACCTGAATCAGGTACGTCGATGGAAGCTGGAGCAGCCAACCCATGAGGATGCTGAGGCCTACGACGAGGAGCGGCGGCGGGATGAGCGTGGCCCAACGGTCCTTTTTCTTGCTAAGAAAAAAGAGTAGGGCCAAAGAGATGCCGCCGATGAACAAGACACCGGAGTTCAAATGAAAAAAATTCTCAGGAATCTGGCCAATGGCCGCAGGGATGGATTTGACAGGGGGCGTCAGGTGTCCCACGAGGGCCGGGATCTGCTTGACGATGATCATCAGACCGATTGCCGCCAGCATGCCTTCCACGACCGAAATGGGAAACACAATAGCGTATTTGCCGGCACGCATGATACTCAACAGTACTTGCACCAGGCCGGTCAGACAGATGGCTACCAGCACGAGCGGATATCCTGCCGTCAAGTCGCCCTGGCCGAGCGTGAGCATGCCGGCCAGCAATGCGGGTGCCAAGCCGGCGGCTGGCCCGCTGATCGTGACATAGGCTCCGCCGAGAAATGGAAAAATCAATCCCGCGATGATGGCCGAGATCACTCCGGTGACGGGCGGTGCGCCGGAGGCGACTGCGATACCTAACGAAAGCGGAAGCCCCACGAGTGAAACTTGCAATCCGGCCAGCAGATCATAGCGCCAATGCTTCAGCCCATGCACACCGTTCCCCGGCTTTTCCAGTTCCGGACGGGGAGGGTCATGTGGCGTCATGCTGTGCTTCCATATTGCGCCGTTTCCTTACATTGGCTCTACGCAATTGCCGAGCCTCATTACGACTATCCTCCGTAGGGACCATAAACCAGGTATGTTGTGGTGTGAATTCGCCAGGTTGCTTGGGAGTGACTTATTGAGTCTGGACGATCCGGGTGATGCGCTTGCCGCATAGTGAGCGAAGACGCTCGCTGCGCGCGCCTGCTTTTCGCACGTTATGCAGGCGTCGGACGTCAACGCCTTACCGCAACAGCGCGACTGTCAGCTCGTTGACGGCGGCCATCATGATGTTCTGATATGCCGGGTTTGCGCAGTTGCTTAGCCCTTGGTGATGGATAAAAATGTCAGCGGCAGATAGTTATAGGTTGTGCAAAATACGACCAATTGAAATCACCGGGCAAGGATAGTGAGGTCATGGTAGGGCAACATGTCAGCCGCTGGATGGCCGGTTCCAGGTCTTTAAACAAGGATGCCTCAAAAAATATCACGCGCGCCCTTTCCGGAATATCCATGCGGGATCTTCCGGATGCCGGCGAACTCTCACGTATAGAGGGATGCGGATGGACCTGCTTCACCGTCGTCCTGATCCTTGTTGTTGCGACGACTGCCGTAAGTTGGGCGGAAAACCGATTGTCCGGCGCTATACAGATTCGGGATCGCTCCGAGTGGCAGGGGCCTGAATTCCCGGACATCCTTCGTGGAGGAGCTGATGGAATCGCCATTGCACCGGCAGTGGCAAAGCCGCAAGAAGCGGATTCATCGGAGTTTCCCGATGTGGAGCCTCCATGGAGGAGTGAAACCAACAAAAGCTATCTCATCCCCGGAGCCGAAATCCTGGCGTACCTGTTCCTGCTCAATCAGTATGATCGGCATTTCACAGAACCGAAGGACGCATACCGCACCAACGGCAATACCTTGTGGCAGCACCTGACGGATTCCAAGTGGGTTATCGACAATGATCAGTTTTCCATTAATCAGTTCCTGCACCCCTACGGCGGAACCGTCTATTATGGTTTGGCGCGCTCAACCGGGCTCAATGCCTATGAATCATTTCTGTACAGCGCGGCCGGCAGTTTCCTCTGGGAGGTGGGAGGTGAGACGACCAACCCTTCGATCAACGATCAAATTACGACGACGTTTGGCGGAGCCTTCCTGGGCGAACCGTTATTTCGTATGGCAAACCTGCTCCTGGAATCCGAAGGCGAGCGGCCCGGATTGTTGCGCGAACTCGGCGCGGCCATCATTTCACCGCCCACCGGGTTTAACCGGCTGTTATTCGGCAACCGTTTCGATGCTTTGTTTCCGAGCCGGGATCCAGCGACCTTTCTGCGGGTGCAAGTCGGCGGGACATTGACCTCCAGCAGTCGCAATGTCTCGGAGTCCGTGAGAGAGGGTGGTGTCGCGGCTGACTTCGCCTTCAGCTATGGACTTCCGGGGAAGCCCGGCTATACCTATGACCGACCATTCGACTATTTCGACTTTCATCTCGCCGCCGCTTCAGCCAATACCGTCGAAAGCATCAACACACGCGGGTTGATCGTCGGCGCGAAGTATGGAGCAGGCGATTCCACTCGCGGCATATGGGGATTGTATGGGAGCTACGATTATATTGCCCCGCAGGTTTTTCGCGTGTCGACCACCGCGCTTTCGCTCGGTACCACCTGGCAGACATGGCTCGGGCATTCAGTCGCGCTGCAGGGAACGATGTTAGGTGGCGTCGGATACGGGGCAGCCGGCAGCATCCATCGAACGGAAGATCGCGATTACCATTACGGTACCACTCCGCAAGCCCTGCTTTCGCTCCGCCTCATCTTTGCCGACAGGGCCATGATCGATGTCACCGGACGAGAATACCACGTGAGCGATATCGGTTCGCCAGAACGGCATGGGCGGGAAAACATACTGCGAGGCGACGCGTCTTTCACGCTACGGGTTTTTGACCGCCATGGAATCGCCGTTCGATATGCGGCGTCTCACCGGGATGCGTCCTATCCAAGCGTCGAATTCCGGAATCAGACGGTCAGTACGGTCAGCCTCATGTATGTCTTGCTCGGCAATACCGGCTTTGGCGCGGTCGAATGGCGTTGAAGGCGCAATGGCATGGCGCGAGGACCGACGGAGCAGGTTGTAGGAGGACAGCTTGGTTCAGATCGCTACCGACGTGCTTCCGGCAGACTGGCAACGCTCGCAGCGCGTGTGAAACCACCACACATCCTCCGATCTGAGACCTTGCTTCAGTAATACGGCCGATTCCTTCTGCCAGCTTTCCTGTGAAACCTCCACCATCCGGGCGCTTTTCACTTGATTGCAGAGCTCACAGTGAAATAACAACGGGCGGCCAAAGAATCCCCGCGGCTCCTCGCCTGGCTCCGCTCGAATAACGATGTGCATAGGTCCTCCTGCCACGGATGGATGAATCGACAGATTCCCTTATAGGGCACCTGACGGGAATGCGGAACTCGTAAAGCATGACAATGTCGGGAAGAAGATTACGAGGGATAGAAACGGGGGAGGAACCGTCGGGAAGTCAGGAAGTCGTCAAAAACCCATGTGTGAGCGCATATTTGATCAATTCCGCCGTAGTGTGCAAATTCAGTTGTTCCATGACCTGCGCCTTGTGGAATTCCACTGTTCTCGTCGAAATCTTGAGCCGGAGCGCAATATCCTTCACGGTCCGGCCTTCAGCGAGGAGTTGCAACACTTCGCGCTGTCGAAACGTGAGGGACTTTTTCCGTTGCGGCTGTACCGGCCCTGCCGCCAGCATCGCATCGATCAGGTCCTTGGCGATCAGAGGCGTGATATATGAATGCCCCGTCCACACCGACCGGATCGCCTGCTCCAATTCATCGACCGCGGACCGTTTCAATAGATAACCTGAGGCCCCTGCCTCGAATGCGGACCGCACATAATCCGGATCGGCATGCATGGTGACGAAGATGAGTTTGATCGACGGCTGCAATTTCTTAAGCTGGGTGGCCGCATCGATCCCGTTCAGCAGGGGCATGGAGACGTCCAGAATTACAATATCGGGTTCAATCTGTTGCGCCGTCTCGAGAAGGGCCCGCCCATCTTCCACCATGCCGACGAGGTCGCACTGATCTGCAAGAATGCGGCGAAAGCCTTCGAGCACCAACGAATGATCATCGGCCAGCAATACTCGCGGTTTAGGCATGGGCACTTCCTGGAAACGGCACCCGCACCTCGATATGCATGCCGCTTCCCGGCGCCGTCACTATATCCAATGTCCCCCGGACCAGCCGCACCCGTTCCCTCATGCTTAACAGGCCGAGCCGCCCGCGAACCTGCGGCGCCTGCGAAGGGTCGAACCCGACGCCGTTGTCCCGGACCGAGAGACTGATCATTCCTTCGTCGCAGATCAATTCCACTTCCACCTCGGAGGCCTGCGCGTGACGGGCGACATTGTTCAAAGTTTCCTGTGCGATCCGGTAGATGCAGGTCGCCAGATCCGTCGGCACTGGACTCACGGGGTCGCGATGGACATACAGCGCCTGCAGACCCGTGCCGGCGGAGAAATCATCCACCAGGCGGCGGACGGCTTTTGTCAGTCCCAGATCATCCAGTATGGATGGATGGAACCGGTAGGCCAGTTGACGAAGATCATCCGAGACCTCGGTCAAACGGCCGGTAATTGACCGCACCATGCCCATGATAGCAACACAATCATCGGTCTGGTCCTTCTCAATCCTTCGTAGGTCCATGGCCAGCATAGCCAATCGTTGATTCACATCGTCATGCAGATCACGCGCGATGCGCCGGCGGTCTTCCTCCTGAGCCGTCAGGAGCTGGCCTGCCAGCTCCCTGAGTTCCTCGCGACTCCGCCGCAATTCCTGCTGGCTGGCCTTTAACGATACCTCGCTTTCACGCAGCGATCGCTCCGTCTCCATGCGCTCGCCGATTTCTTCGACGAGCGTCTGATTCACGAACGCCAGTTCACGAGTGCGTTCCTGTACGCGGACCTCAAGCTCGTCATGGGCGTTGCGGAGCGCCTCTTCAATCTTCCGGCGTTGAAGAAAATATACGACCGGAACCCAGATTGCCGTGAGACTGAACAATCGGCTGCTGATACCCATCCAGAGAGGGACGTTGGGCAAGGTGACACCCAGGAACACATCCGACAGCGCGAGTATCGAGCAGCCACCGGCCACGATCAGCGGGATTGTTCGATCAGGCAGCAAGAAGGAGAGCACCACCAGGCCGCCGTACAGCACCCCATTTCCAATTCCCAGCGGCAGGTAGAGATCCAGCAAAAACAGTCCGACTCCGAGCAGGATGATGGTCACCAGCAGCAGTCTGTGAGCGGGCTGTGTCATCGGCAAAAACGATTATCCTCCCTTCATCGTGGCGGCTTCAAGCAAGGTTTTGGCGGCAAGGTTCCCGGACGGCGAGGTAATGCGAAAAACAGCGCTCAACATCCTTATCGGTCCTGCCTCACTGTATCTAACTGAATAACATGCATCACGGAATAGATACGTTCCGCAGCGCTGCATGATAGGTACTTACCGCGTGGGAATCCGCCTGCGCTTCAAGTGCGCTGAAAAAACAATATCTTGTCTTCTTCTGCAGATGGCCCTCTCGACGGGTACCTGAAGGAATTTGTTGAGCGCGATGGCGCGGACCAAGACTCTTACCTTGGAGGTTCTGCACTCCCCCACGGTTCTAATCCTCCAGGCGGATTGGGACAGACTGACGCAGATCCTCACCAATCTGATTGGGAACGCCATCAAATTCACGGCCAGGGCGAATTTTGTGGCGGCCAAGGTGGTGGAGCGCTTCGACGGCCATGTCGATGAAGGCCTCTACCAGCTGGAGTCGGGTGCCCTGCCGGGGGCTCAAGTGCAACGCATCTAGACTTGTCAGGATTTCCGCCGCGGCGGATGAGCAACTCCAGTTGGTATTCGTGCATGGCACCTTTTCGGATACCAGCGGCACTTTCGGTAATTTGTGGTCGCAGCATCCTCAGCGGGTGCAGACGCTATTCACGAAGTATGGCAGCCGGGTCTACGGGGCTGGATCATGCGACGCACGGTGTGGGCCCGATCGCCAACGCGCTGACGCTCGCCAAGGCCTTGCCGCCTGATGCCAGGCTGCATCTCGTCACCCACTCGCGCGGCGGCTTGGTCGCCGAGGTGTTGGCACGGTCTGCGCGAATCCGGACCTGAGCGCAACGGAATTCAAAGGCCTCGGCGATTCCTATGCGGCTCAGCGAAAAGACCTGGATGATCTCGCGCACTTGATGAAAAAGAACAGGATCCGCGTCGAACGCATCGTCGCGTGGCCTGTCCGGCGCGCGGTACGCTGCTCGCTTCCAAGCGGCTCGATGCCTACATCTCCCTCTTCAAATGGACCCTCGAACTCGCCGGTATTCCCGTGGCGCCGCCACTCGTCGATTTTATCGGAGAGGTGGCCCAGCGTTGCGCGGATCCCATGATGATCCCGGGATTGGCGGCGCAGATTCCGGATAGTCCGCTGGTGCAGTGGCTTCATGCCGCCGATAAGCCGATCGACAGTGAATTGCGCGTGGCGGCAGGCGACATCGAGGGCGATTCGGTCATGTCGTGGCTAAAGATGCTGCTCGCCGATGCATTTTACTGGACGGATAACGATTTCGTGGTGCAGACGCGATCGATGTACGGCGGCATGCCGCGCGCATCCCGAGCGATCTTCCTGTTCGATTAAGGCGGCACAGTTTCCCATTTCAATTACTTCACGAATGAAACCACAGCGGACGCGATCATCAATGCGCTCGGCAAATCGGGGAGTCGATCAAGGCCCTCAAGAAGCTGGTCGTTGTGCAAACCTCGTCGGAGCGCCAGGGCTTGCTCGGTTCTGCGTACACACACCTCGCCATGGTCGAAGTTGTTCAGAGTCGCTCCCCAACGAAATCGATTCGTAAGTTACAGCTCCATCGCGGGCTTGCCGAGGACCTTGCTCTGATAGGGAAGTCGAGGCGAGTATGAAGACCTGCATAGTCGCGTGCATGCGCCAGATGCAGTTCGTATTAGCAAGGTGCAGTGTTTCTGTGACGGAAAAGCAGGCGGCTGCTGAATTGCTGAAGCGTCTGGAAAGCTGGCTGCAGACGACAGCAAAGGACGTCAAGGGCGTCAGGCGGCTATGCGCCAAGGGTGGCAACCTCTGATGCCCCGCCCGTACCCCGGGCGACGGCGCTATTTCGTGGACGACTGTGAGGAGTCCACCTTACCCTCATAATAGCCCGCAATGTGCTCATATACTTCAGACGGAAATTTGAGATCCTTGTAGACATTGCAGGCGTCTGGGTCCTCGGCATTGGGACAAATTGGAAAGCGCTGTTCCTTCTGCCATTCAAGAATACGTTCACGGCGAGGAGGACTATAGTCCTTTCCCTGTACCTGCAGGCAGAGCGACCGGGCTTCGTGGTCCGAGACGCCGGGATTCAGTTGGAGGAGTGCAACCAGCTCCGGCTCAGGTAGGAAATGGCGCGCCACCATGGCGAATACCAGGCGTCCATAATGTCCGATATCCTTCTTCGCCTGTAACGCGTCGATCAGATAAGCCATCATGTCGTTTTGTCGTAATGCATCAAGGGACATACTAGACCTCCTTGAGAGCTCTCTTGCTGCGGCACCATTTCTGAATAGGAATGATTACACGTCTCACACAAGCATGAGACTCTTATGACATGGCGGACAAACCAAGTCTGCTGAGGATATCCCTAGATCGAGGCGAGGTAGTGTATGGAAAATCAGGTATCGCGCCATCCTTCTTGCCTTGTATGCCATGGCGCGTCGACCTGAATCATATGATATAAAAAATCATGACTCAAACTCTCCGTACTCCAGAGCCTGAAGGGTTTCGCTACCTGCCTGACTATCTTTCCGCCAACGAGGAACTGGAGATGTTGGAGAGGCTCGAAGGGTTATCCTTTCAACAAGGTGCGCATGCATGGCGTCGTGGCGAAGCGGCGGGTATTACACTTCGGCTGGCTGTATGGATATGAGTCCTGGCAACTGACGGCTGGACTACCGGTACCGGATTGGCTCTTACCTTTGCGGGACCGAGTCGGCGCTTTAATAGGCGTGCCTTCGATACAACTGGAAGAGGTGTTAGTCACTCAATATCCCCCTGGAGCTGGAATCGGTTGGCACCGTGATGCGCCGATGTTTGGTCCGGAGGTCGTCGAGGTCTCTTTCTTAGCGCCATGCAGGTTTCGGTTTCAGCGGAAGCGCGGCGAGATTCGCCAAGTCTCCGAGCGCCTTTTGGAACCGCGTTCTGCGTACCTCCTGAACGGACCGGCTCGATCCGCCTGGCAACATTCCATCCCGCCGGCAAAGGCCCTGCGTTATTCCATTACCTTTCGCACGCTCAAAGTGTCCCGTCGGAGTGATACGCCGACTTTGTTCAGGCCCAAATAAGTTACTTACAAGTTGTAACATCATACGTGGGTGACAGTAGCACGCCTTCATAGACGCTCACGTAGAGGTCTCTACGGCTCTGTACCGTCTGTCCCAGCCGGGACATTATGTCCTTCGATCTTCGCACTGTTCTTGTCGCGCGAGTGACCACTCGCAGAGCATCCACTTGATAGATGGCAACTTTATCGCTTGGTCCCATCCTGGAACGGCCTTTGCTGATCCTTTGCTGATCTTTGTAGTCGAATACTTCGCAGGAGGTGAATGCCATGGCGATTTACACCTTTGCCGCAATCATGGGGGCCTTCTTCGTAACGGCTGGGCTGTTAGGGTTTGCGCCAGGTTTTGTCAGCGCGCCCTCTACTGGCGATCCGTCCTTGGCCATTGAGCAGTCCTATGGCTATCTGTTCGGCCTCTTTCCAATCAACCTGCTGCATAACCTAGTTCATTTCCTCATTGGCGTCGCCGGGCTATTGGCATGGCGGAATCTATGGTCGCCGCGAACGTATGCCAGGTTCCTTGGCGGTTTCTATGGTCTATTAGCGGTAATGGGTCTCATACCGGGGCTCCACACCATGATGGGCCTGGTACCGATTTTCGGGCATGACATCTGGTTACATGCCTTCTCTGCTGCATTGGGGATTTACTTTGGTTGGCTGTATGCCCCCGTCGGAGCCCCCGCGCAGTCGCGGAGGGCTATGGCCTAGGTGATGAGATTCTGAGGTGTCCTACTTAAGAGCAGAACTTGATATGCGTGAAAGGCTGCAAAGCCAGAATTGATCAGCCGCATACACAGGATAAACGCTATGTGAGGCGGACGGAGGAAGGCCGCTTCACGACTTCGCAGGATGATGTCGGTAAGTCCTTAAGACAGGACCGTCGGCAAAAGGCAAAAACGGTCGCAAAAAAAGGGCAGGGCGACCGCGGCGATCCCAAACGAGCGAAATCATCGGCGCGGGCGTCACGATAGTCTTGTTTCACAGATCGCACCTCCTACTTCGGCAATTTGGGCATGGTGATCTTGAGCGGCGCGCCGGTCAGCGCTTTGAGAAATTCCAGCAAGTCGGCTTTTTCCTCAGGCATCAGCCCCAAGGGTTTCATGTAGGGACTGAGATGCGGATTGTCGCCGCCGCCCTGATCGAAAAAGTCGATCACTTCCTCCAGGGTCTTAAACGCGCCGTCGTGCATGTAGGGAGCCGTCTCGATGATGCTGCGCAAAGTGGGGGTTTTAAAAGCGCCCTTGTCCTTCTCCGCTCGCGTCACGATGTACCGGCCCAAATCCTCCTTCAACGAGCCGACCTGAGGCACTCCAAGATTATGGAACTGGTTGTCGGTGAAGTTCGGACCGTTATGGCAGAGGATACAACGCGCTTTACCTTTGAACAGCGCCATGCCTCGCAACGCTGACTCATTCATAGACCCGGCAGTTCCCATCACATGCTTGTCGAACGCGCTGTTCTGAGACACGATCGTGCGTTCGAACGCCGCAATCGCTTCCGCGATATGTTGCAGGCTGACGCCACCTCCAAACACGAGCTGGAACTGCTTTTGATAGGCGGCGATCTTTGCGATTTTCGGCACGACCGTGTGATGCTCCTCCGCCATCTCGACGGGATTGTGAATCGGGCCGATCGCCTGCTCTTCCAGCGATCCGGCGCGGCCGTCCCAAAATTGCAACGGGATGAAGCCTGTATTGTAGACCGTCGGCGATTGTCTGCCCCCGGCCGTGCCGAACGCCCCAATCGATACCTGGCGGGCATCGGCAAACCCCGTTCCGGGATTGTGGCAAAAGGCACAGGAGACGGTATTGTTCTTGGAGAGCCGTGTGTCGAAATAGAGCTGCTTCCCCAGTTCCACTTTCCCCGAATAACTGAGATTGGTCGGTGGTGTGGGTACCTGCGTGGGCATGGGTCCGATGTCCGGCACCGTCAAGCCGTCCAGCGTCACCGTGCCATGTGGCGCAGAGTCGGATGGAAAAGCATGCGCAATCCAGGGACCGATGACCAACCAGACTGCCAACAGCGGCGTTGAGATGATCAGGATCGGACGGGTAGAGAACCGTTGAAGCATCATAACTTTCCCCCAATCGTTAGCCATATCGGCGGCGGTACGACCCTACTCAGCAGTCGGTGGAGGTGTCAAGTTGAGGGAGGTGATACGTACTCACTCCAATGGAAACATGACCTTGATCCTTGTGGGGTAAGAAGCTGTCGCATATTGCCCGCCATAGGCCCGAAGGTGCTCTTGAGCCAGCAGATCCAATCCGAGGCTGACCCCATCGTCCGGAGCAGACGCCTGAACGACCGAGACTTCTATCCCACCGGCCAATGCCATCAATTTTACTCGCCATGCCACCGACTGGCGCAGCGCTTGCCCGGTGAACAGATTCTCCACCACCCGATAGAGCCCAATCGCGGTCTTTCTTCCGCATTTGATGGCCGGCGGGCTCACATACTCAATGGAATATCCGTGATCCTTCGTCAGCCGGTGAACGAGACCTTTCAGCGCTTCGGTGACTGAGAATTCCACGACCTTCGGATACAGGCCAAACTCGAGCCCCCTCACTTGATCCTGCGCGGCGGTGATAATGCGCTGTACCTCCGCAAAACCCTCGGCTGCGGCGCCGGGGTCACTCGCCTGTTGCTTTCGAATGATGGAAAGATGCAAAGAGATCAGCGTGAGACTTTGCGCGATCTCATCATGAAGCGTGAGCGCCGCCGCCCGCCTTTCCTCTTCGCGAACGAGGAGCAGCTGATGTAGCACAGGCCGAAGGGTGTCATGGTCATGTTGCTCATCGTTACTCATCGCATCATAGGCCTTGATTCACTTTGCGGGCCGAGGTCGAAGATTAGAGATTCTGCGTAAACGTTGTGAGGAGACGTTCGAGCTCATCATGATCTACCGGCTTGACCAGGTACGCATCAAATCCTGCCTCTTTCCCGATGTGCAAATATTCCTGCTGGCCATAACCGGAAACTCCAATAATGCGGAGCTTGCCGCTACCGTCTCGCAGACGCAGTTCCCGGGCGACGGCGAAACCGTCCATTCCTGGAAGCCCGACATCGAGTAGGACGACGTGCGGCTGAAAGAGTCCGAACCGGTCGAGAGCCTCGATGCCGTTCAGCGCCGTTTCGAGTTCGTGCCCCGACAACTTCAACAGAGTCGCCAATGTTGCCACCAGGGCCGGATTATCATCCACCACAAGGATCCGTAATCTTCGCGAGGGCTCACTGACGGCTCTTTCCTGAGCGACTGGTGCTATTTCTGGAGGCGCGTCGGCTAATGGAACTCGCACGATAAACTCAGTGCCTTGTTCGGCGCCGCCACTGTGCGCCTGAATAGACCCGTTATGGAGCCCGACGATGCTTCTGGCCAAGGTCAAGCCTATTCCCAGGCCGCCCTCTGTCCGACTGAGTGATTGATCGCCCTGTACGAAGAGATCGAATATGTAAGGCAGTAACGTCTCGGGGATTCCGGTACCGGCGTCCCGGATGGATAACAGGGCATCCGCCCTGTCCCGCCTTGTGCGGAGCGCCACCCGTCCATGTCCCGGAGTATACTTGCCCGCATTGTGAAGGATATTGCCGATGACTTGCGCGAACCGGAAAAAGTCTGCCTCCACCCACAGCGGGTTGGGATCCACATCCACGACCAGATCGATGTGGCGCGAGGCCAGGAAGGGTTTCATCGTCTCGATGGCGTGGAATACGATCGCCGACAATTCGGTTCGGGCTTTCTTCAGGGTGATCTTGCCGTGCGTCATGCGGGAGACGTCCAGCAAATCGTCGATCAGCCTGCGAAGGTGGCGAAGTTGGTCTTCCGCAAGCTGGCAGGTGTCGAGACCAACGTCAGGAATCGCGGGAAGCCTCCTCAGCACGGCGAATGCATTGGCGATGGCGGCCAGGGGGTTCCTGAGCTCATGGGCCAGCATGGCGAGGTACTCATCTTTCCGGCGGTTTTCTTCCAGTAAGCGCTGAGTCTGTTCACGCAAGGAACGTTCCAAATTGCGCTGATTCGTCACCTCGTGAAAGACCAGAACGACGCCCTTGATCACGCCATCCTCGTCACGAATGGGGGCCGCCCCGTCATCGATGGCCACGCTCGTGCCGTCCCGCGAGATGAGGACCGTATGGTTCGCGAGTCCCGTGATGACGCCTTCCTCCAAGGTGCGCTGGACGGGGTTTCTCACGGGCAGCCGGGTGTCCTCGTTCACGATATTGAAAATGGTCTCGAGTTCCTGACCGAGCGCGTCAGCCGCTGTCCAACCAGTGATCGTGCTCGCGCTGGGATTCATAAAGACCACCCGCCCCGCGCGGTCCGTGGCGATGACCGCGTCACTGATACTCGACAACGTGACGTGCAACCAACGCTGTTGCCTGGCCAGATCCTTTTCGGCCGCCATCCGGCCTTTTATTTCCCGGTTCAGTTCTTCGATCTGATGCGTGAGAATCGTGAATTGATTGGCAACGGCGCGGGGGGTGAGGCGCAAGAGAATGAGAGGCGGTGTGTCATTCGTTCCTTGAGAAAATAGGGCGCCCTCAGCACGAAAATGGTTTCCTTCTCCATCGCTCGCAGGTGGTTGGAGTAGGAGGCTGCCCAGGGTGAATTGTCGGCTCCTGGCGCACAATTGAAGATAGGACAAGACCTTGTCGGATGATGTGAGGGCGTACGCTGTCAGGGGCTGCCCGTGGAGAGCCCCACGGTTTAGTCCGAGTATTGCCAGAAGCTTTCGATTGGCGGCATGAATGAGACCCTCTCGCGTGACCAACGCGAGGGCGTCGGGAAAAATGTCGGCCCATTGGGAGAACTGCTCCGATCCCATTTGACGATTAGCCCTTGTAGTACTCTCGGGCCGTACTGTCGTCGGAATGGTCGGATGGTTTCAGATGGATGACGACCCGGCAGCCGGGATTTCCGTCGGCGATGGTCTGTTCGAGAACCACTTTGGCATATCCGAGGTTCTCGGCGGTAATGCCCCCGAATACATTGGAGGTCATCATGCACAGCGACTTCCTCCCGATTACCTTGTCCCCGAACGGACAGGCACGATTGCCTAGCACAATTTTGTCCTCGTCTTGTTCAATCACAAAAAAGTCGCCTTGAATTCGCCGCTTCAAATCAACCAGGACGCCGGCCACCTGTTGGGCATTCAACGAGGGGAGCGAGAGGCTGTCTCGGTACATGTCGTTAATCTGTTGGCCCATGCGCTGACCGACGACGCTGACGAATCCCGACGCCTCCTCCAACCCCACCACATCGGACAAGGTGCCCGCAAGTTCACGCAGAAGGGTCCGCAAGAACACATCGCGCTCAAGCGGGACATCAACCATGGCCAGTGGCTTCAGTTCGGACATAGACCCTCCTTCGCTGACATGCGATCAGTACACCGTTCCAGATTGTTAGGAATCCAAGACAGGATAAAGCCTCAAACTTCCGACCATATATTACATGAGAGGATTTTTCGTAACTAGGAGAAACGATAGTTAATAGACTGATTCAGCTTGGGGTCTAGCGGTCTATGGGGTAGGACGGGGGTTCGCCGTGAGCAAGGCGCATGAGGCGCGCCGCAGTCATTCTGGTCTGCATGCATTACTTGTCACGTTCCTAAACTCCTAAGAGCGACATTTTGAAAGTGAACGTGCCGCCCTGGAAGGGTGCGGAGGATCAGATCTCTGCCCATGCCTCAAGTGACCTTCCCGGTATCAGGTATCACTGTCAAACCCACATCGATCGAGATATCTATTAGTGGCTCCCTGTGCGGCAGTTCGACGCGAGGCAGCAGGCGCAGGTAGCCGAAACAAGGCGCACGTCTGATTAATTCGGTCCCGGCTACGACGGCGAGAGCACCTAGCAAGGTATAGACCGTTACGGATTCACTTAACCACACATGAGCCAAGCCAATCGTGCAGATAGGAATTAGATTGTGGTACGCGCCGACCACGGCGGGTGAGAGAGATTGCAGCGCCCGGGACCGCAACAGGAAGACCGCTGCGGTAGCGGCGCCGATGAAGAGAAGCAGCCAGACCACGAGGGTTGAAAGGCCGGTATGCGGAGCCGTGCCCCGAGCCGCCTCGCCTGAGAGAATGACAAGTGACGCAGTGCCGAACATCGTCGTATTTGCCGCCCATACCCCGACTCGTTTGATGGTATTTGGACTGAGAACGAGATAGCAGGACATCATCAAGGTAAACAGTAAGATCAGCGCATCCCCGACTCCCCAACCAGTTCCCGAGAGTGACGGACCAGCCATGACGGCGAGAAGGCAGCCGGCCCACGATATGAGGAGGCCGGTCACCGTGGCGACATTGACCTGGTCCTTTTTTTTGGCAATACTGATCAGAGCGGTAAACGTCGGAAGCAAACTATAAATGATCGCGAAGTGGGTAACGCTGGTATACACGAGACCCCAGGCGCCGATCGGGTAGGCGCCGACGCCGAGCAATCCCAACAGGGTAAGTTTCCCAAGATGGCCTGCGGTCAGAGCCCTAAGACCCTGGAAATCAAACCACATCGTGATTCCCGCCAGAAAGAGAAATCCAATGACGACTCGGCTGGACGCCAATTCGAGAAAATCGACCGAGCTATGCTGGAGCGTGTATTTGATCGCCGGCGTGATGGCACTCACGAGTCCGATCACGCCAAGGAGACAAAGAATGGGGATCCAATGGTTTACTGGGTGAGCGTCCGTCCAAGATTCAGCTCCTTCGGGTAGGCAAGGCACGGCGACTGTTCCGTCTATGTTGGCGGCGATGAGGCCCTCTATGAAACGCGAGAGCTGTTCCCTATGTTCAGCCGAAATGTCGATGATGCGCACCCCGAAGCCGGACGGTCGGGCATATGTTACGGCGACGCAACAGACAATCTCCTCGTGGCTGTCCAACGCACAGGTCAAGCGAACCACCTCGCCCGTCTCCAAGGACGGAACATGAGACTGGAGCTGAAACCCCTGTTCGGTAAAATCCGTTACGCGGCATTCCGTCCTCTGTCCGTTTCTGATGATATAGCCGGTGCGTTCGATGATTATTCGAGAGTGGTGACGCGGCGAGTTTAAGAAGTTCACAGTGTGGTTCCCAGGGTGGATCAATAGGTACGGCGTTGCCGATATCGTTTGCACAAGTCCGGCTGTGGGGAAGAGGGATACGAGGGGGGATTCAGCCCTGACGCCCATCCGTCCGCAATGGCGGTCCGCGCTACTTGGTCAGGCTATCACGGGAAGAATAGGCGTCAAGGTTCCTGAGCATTCTCGCAGAAGCGAAGGGTTCGCACATTGGACAGAAGGCCTTCGATAGGCAGATTGATCGGTTGCCGGAGGAGGCCGTGAGCGCATTCAGAGGCAAGGAATCTGCGTTGCCCGGGCTGGTCACGCCTGCCTTCAAGTTGTTGGTCTCCGTCGATCCTCAGCAAGCGTCGGTCGTGCAGAATGTTGACAGTCACGTTTCCCAAGCGGGAAGAAGCCAAGAGTCGGTATTATGATTGAAGGGGAGTAAGAGTTCCCATGTATGGCGCAGTGTCGGCTTGAGTCGGTGGCATAGCGCCGGCAGTCATGGATACCGCATACCTGCTTCTTCAGCTGACCGAATGCTCTCGGTGGCCTCTCTGACATTCCAAATCGGGGCGGCCTCATCTCCTTGCCGAGTTCAGGACGTCCCGATCCAAACAGCAAAGATAGGTGCGAAGGAGCCGAAACATCGACCGCTCGGGGTTCCTTTCCATATGCGGGTATCGCGACGGCAATAGCGGTTGACCTTGCATCAGGCATGGCGGTTGCGCCAGTTGCGCACGAAATGCTGACCGCGACGACGGTGATCGCATCACTACTAGCAGCATTGGTCATCCAGCATACCGCGTATCGAAGAAAGTGCTCCTCTCGCCGGGACTTTCTGCTTTCCCTGCGCGCAATAGCCACCAGCCGGCGATGAACATGCTTGCGCCCCAGGCGAGGAAACCCAGATCCCAATAAATCCATTGACTCTTCGGCGCCGTTTCATTCACGTGATGGAGGCCGAAAATGTGGTGATCGATAATCCCTTCAGCAACATTAAACATCCCAAATCCCAACAACATCGTTCCGGCGAGAAGCTTGCCCGACCACCACAGGTGCGTACGGCGCGCTTGCCTCCACAGCAAAACCAAACCGACAACGATGAACAGGTAGGTAAATGCATGAAAAAAGCCGTCCCACAGTGTATTGATTTGAAGGTGTCTGAGAGAATCAGGAGGATACCCATAGCTCGAGAGCATGTGATGCCACTGCAGAATTTGATGGAGCACGATCCCATCGAAGAAGCCACCCAGTCCAAGGCCGAAAAAGATCCCCGCACTTATGGGGAACTGCCGTCGTTGGGGATCCATTCCATCTCCAATCCTGTCTTCACAGTGTGAGATGAAGGCTGGTCGGCGTCTGCTGGGGTGAGCCCTAGCCCCGGACTATTCATGTATACCTGCTCCGTCGTCCGATGCTCTCGCCCGGCGAGGCTTGTCTCGTTCGGCCTCCTCGATGGACTGCAAGTACGCCTACGTCGGCCTTACATGCGAGAAGCCCCGGCGGTCTTCGGTCTCGAACGACTCGCGACGGCATTCATGAATAACCGGGCTAGGCGGTAGAGTGATGTCCCTTCGCGGGCTTGCACGCGCAATCGCAATTGTGCCGACTACAAAACGTGGCCCTTGACCCTTTACTCCAGCCGGAAATATCTGCTTCAAGAAGCAGATCTTAGCGCCTCAGGTCATCGCTCGGTGAATATCAGTAGCGGGGTGGAGACCAAAAAATCGAGGCCGGCGAAGTCCACCATTCTTTGAAGACGGTCCATCAGGTATGCCATGGGCTGTAGGGCAGCATGCGCTCGCATGAGCCTCTGTCCTTCAACAGCTCAACTACGTAGAGCGGAGTCTGCACGAAGAACCAGAAGGGGGTTATGGGGTCTAGATGGATACAGCTTAGGGAAATTCACGCTGCTAGGCTGACCGGGTTTGCACCATATCCAGTCTCAGCTGGCGCCTCAGATTTGGCAAAGAATATGTGGATGCAACTTAAATCCGGACCAGCGGGATGCCGGCCCTATCCAACACCGAGGCGACAAAGGCATCTCGCTTTACGCGCTTCTCCTGCTCATGGGAACGGTCATCCAGTTCGATCACGAGATAGGGCTCCAACGTGGCTGCGTCTACCAATACAAAATCAACTCGCTTCAGGCTAATCTTATTACGAAAGATCGTAGAGATACTCCGATCCTCTGCTGAGGCATCGACTATTGCCCACAAGAGAAGTTGCGTAAAAAAATGTACTGTGCCGGAACGGCATCTCGAAGGGCACGAAAGAACTTGGTCTCACCGGTCGTTAGGAGCGGACGGCATCGACAGCAACGGACGGCTTGGAATCTTGCTGTATCGCAGCAATGCTGTTTGACGCCGATCCCATTCTTGACCTTAGGATCATCCATCCTTTCACCAGGATGATAATGACCGACAAGAGAATCAGTCCGGATATAATGATGTAAAAGAAGGAAGGAAGCAGGCTCACTGGATTAGCCATGCTTAAGTGTATCCGGGCGGCCTCATTCGTCAATCTGAGGATCTTCATTCCCCGGAATCTGAAGCCACCCTTCGCTGTTACACAGCTATAAATTACTTATATAAGACGCATGCTGTCCTATGGATGGGTCTGATGAGGTATTTTGATTATTGGTGGTCCATCGCTGGGCCACTCTTCAGGGACAACGGTACAAGTCTTTGCGATTGCAGGGCAATTACAAAGGGGTCAGCGCCAGATCCTCTTCGCTTCAGATCGACGAGAGTTTTATGCGACTTTAATTTTTTTTAGTTTATCTGAACCGCTGCATCTAGTGGAATAAAATCACCCACGAACTTGTACCATTGAGCAAAGCAATGCCCACTTAAATTTCCTCTGGTGTCCCCCCTTCCGTCGTCGGCGCGTCACGGCTGATTGCCTGCTTGGCTGTCTCAACGGTCACACCCAGTTCCTCGGCTTCTTGTGGCGTCATGACCGTCACTGTCTTGGGAAACATCTCATTTTCCTCTGCGGCCACATGTTGCTCGACGAGCTTGTGCAACTCCTGGAATCTCGGTATCCATGTATGGTCATAAGCCGGAGCGGCTTCGAGGTCATCAAGAAGGATCTTGATCTTGCGATGCGCTTCTAGGGCTTCGTGTGCATCATCGCGTGTGGGCTCTGCTTGCTGAAAGACCCGATAGACGTGCAGATCTTCTACTGCAGCATGGAGCTCCAATTCTTTCTTGAGTCGTCGAAATAACTGATGACGTTCCGGCGTGTCAGGCGTTCCGAACCCGCCTTGTATCTGGTGAAAGAGTGACGACACTTTTTCATGATCGCGCCGTAAGAGTGTGACGAAATCCATGGCAGTCCTTTCGCTGGAATCGTTGTCTCGGTTGTGGTGAGACGCGTAATTAGGTTTAGGCCTCACTCAGGCCAGACTGAGTGAGCTTAAAACTGTGCTCTGTCTGTCAAGCCAACCACTGCGTCAGGCGTACTCAACGCAGTCGTCAGTTCCACATGGGTAAAACCTTTCGGCCACTGCGCGAGAAGGTCTTGCCGGGCAAGAATGTGCCCCGCCCGACCGGTTGTGCCTTGCACATACATCGCAAGGATCTTTCGTGCCAATTCTTCCGTCGAAAAGTAGCCATAGAGGATGTTAAAGGTGGATTACAAACAAACCTTGCCCCCGACCCCGCTCCTGCGCGATCGACTCCCCCACTCGTATTTTACAGCGCGGGCGTCCCCAGGCGAAAGTGAGGGACAGGCAGGAAAACCAATTGGCTCATCGACGGTGATGCACCTATTGATCTCCTTCGTGGTGACTAGAGCAACGTCGACCGTCCCGCAATGTGTATCACTTCTCTCGATCATTGCCTTCGCTCCCCCTACAGCGCCTTAGCCTTCACTCTTCACTTTCCCTTCGAGCCCTGGCAGCACGGCGTCAAAAAAGGCATTGTTGAGCAGCGTGGCGACTATTTCCCAGGTACTGGCCTGCGGGTTTTCGACCGGCCCGGACAGGTCGGCCTTTGTCGCGACTTCACCGCGTGGCGTATTTTTCAGTACACTCGACGCCACATTGATCGTCTTCTCAAAAATCTTGGTGAGGAGGCCCTTGTCCTTGTCTTGTTCCGGATCGTAGGCGGTCACGTCCTTGAACAGAGGCTTCAAATAGCCGTTCACCTTGCCGTTCTTGACACTCATTTCGCTGAACAGGGAAAACACGCCAGCGGCCACATCAGCGCCGCCGTGTGCTCGTAACACTGGGTTTAGGGACTTCGCGGGGGTTTTCAGGATTTTGAGATGCAAATCAAAGTCCGGCGATTTCGTCTCCGGCCGGAAGGCCCCCGTGATCTGGGTCGTTCCGCTGCCCATTAACAGGCCGTGGAGCTTCACCTCAGCCGTCCCTTCCGACAGTTGGTTGCTCCAATTCTCCAAGTCAATGTCTGTCCTGCTGATGAACATGCGATAGGACGGGGTCGTCGCCTGGTTGACGACTCCAAATTCGCTGTTCTTGATCTTACCCTGATCGATGCGTAAGAGAAGTGTGGGATGGTTGGCGGCTTGATCAGCCGCATGCGCCGCCTTCTTGCCGGTTTCCTTCGCTTTCTTCTCCGTCTGTGCCGTGTGAATGAAATCACCCTTCACCTCGTGCAACGTCAATGTGCGTAGCCGTACCTCTTGGACCGTCGGCGCATATTCCACATGCCCTATGGCGGACAGGCGCCCCTGTGAGAGATGCACCTGATGCTGCGCGGTGAGCGGCAGGAGCGCCGCGAGCTCGATGTCTGTGAGGGTCAGGTCCGCGTTAACAGCAAGGGAGGGATCGGCAAAAAAATCCGCATGGCCGTCGAGTTTGAATTGGCCCTTGTCAAAGACGACGGCGTCGATGTGGATGTCCGAGGGATACTCGTTCGGCTTCGAGCGCACATTGCGAATGTTCTCGGCCTTCATATTCAGCTCGCTGATATGCATAGGTTTCGAGGTGGCATTTTCCCGATACGTCACATCGCCGTTTGTGATGCGGACTTCGTTGATCTGCACCTCCCGCATGGCGAAGAGAGCTTCCTGCCAGCTTTGCTTCTTTTCCGTTGAGGCCTCCAGTTCCTTCGCCGCCTGGGGACGGGTGAAGTGGATCACCGGATGATCGATCCACTCGTCGGTCACGAGGCGGCCGGATAATAAGGCGCTCCATTGAATACTTCCGCGGATCTTGGGTACCGCCGCAATCGGCGGATCCGGCTGGTCCTTTTGCCTCACGACGACGTCTTCGAGATCCAGCGATAGTGTCAGCGGGTGCAGATCAAGGCCGCCGATATGGACGGTATAGGCCGGCAGGCGCTGGTTCACTTCCCGTTCGGCATAGGCCCGCAACGGCTCGTCGATGAATGAGAGGGCAATGACGATGATTAAGAGCAGGCCGACTGGAACGGCTACCCACCATGCCCACCTTGGAAGGGATGGGATCTTCATGGCAGGGCACCACCCGGGCGGAGATGCTGCGACAGCCGCCCGATGAGGCAGCCGGTGCAGACAGCCGCCTCGAGCATGAGCCCAGGAAATGCCCGCGTTTGGTGCATGGGGTTGATCGCCGTCGCAGGTATGTCTTCAGCCATGTTCATGAGCCGACGTTCGAGCCAGACGAGTTGCTCGATGCAGATGACCCCCGAGCGGTCGCCCGTGGTTATGTTTTGCGCGAGCGCACCTGTACTGAGATCCATTGAGCATCTTCTTTCAAAGTGTGGAACGTGCAGAAGGGCCAAAGCCGGAGGCGTGACGCGATCAGCACAACGCTCAACTGGACGGAAGTCTTGGCGAGTTTGCCTAATTCCTGGTGCATCTCATGTTTCGCCAATTGAAACTCCGGCTCCAGCAGGCGTCGGAGACCAGCCAGCATGCTGTTTGTCCAGCAATGGAGGTACGCGAAGCGTTGTCCATTGGAGTCATTCCTCCAGCACCGAGTCGCGTCTGTGTTTGGAACTAGCGACCTTCCGCCTACCCCCAGTGCCAGTCGCAGCCGCCGAAATCTGGCGGTCTCACGAATATTCCCAGATGTGCGACCGCGCGCCGTATGTATGATGAATCGTCTGGCTTCTTGCGAGTCGTGGACTACCTGGAACATCAACCGGAAACCTCAGATATAGGAGACGCTCCGATGCACCGATCATGGAAGCGTCTCGCTCGTGCTGAGTGCCGCCCTCTCGGCCTTCGGCAAATGGTTGGCGGGTGGCTCCCCGGTGCCTGAGAAGTCCTCCAGGGGCTCGAACTCGTCATCTCGTTGGCCGTGGTGAACGGCTTGTTTGCGCTCATCTTTAAGGTCCTGCCCGATGCGCAGGTGGCCTGGAGTGATGTCCGGATTGGCTCGGTGTTGACCGCGTTGCTCTTTACGATCGGGAAATTTGCCATAGGGCTGTACTCGGCAAGAGTGATGTCGGGTCCGCCTATAGCGCGGCAGGCCCTCTGGTCATTTTGCTAATATGGGCATACTACTCGGCCCAAATCCTGTTATTCGGCGCCGAGTTTACCCAGGTCTAAGCCAACAAACTCGGCTCGCGCATCGTGTCCTCCGACAATGCCGTCGTGGCAGACCCAGCCAAGGCCAAAGCGCCAGGAGCCGACAGTCCGAGTGCGCCCGGACACGCGGACGCTGCCAAAAGGGACGCACCCACAGGGCCAGCCGTCGCGGTTCACCGAACCTCAGCGTCGGCCCTACAACAAGCCGCGACGGGGCGGTGAACAACCGCCCTGGTGGTTTGCCCTCATCGTGCTGGGTGTGTCGGTGACGCGATTCTCACGCCGGTGGGCCAAGTGAGACGGAAGGCTCTTCACCAGTCTGAGGCGGCGACGCCGTCGGCAGCGGCATCATCACCTGCATGCCAACATGTCCGGGCGAACACAGTCGCCTTCAGTTGCATGGCGCCATGAAAGCGTGAAACAAGGGGACCTCGGCGATCATTTCTGCTGCATGGTGCTACGTGTCAAAGGACAAGGACCTTCTGAATAGGGACGGTTGAGGAGTCTTGTATTACTAGACCAAAAGAAGGGACTCTTGGTCGGGACGGATGAACAGAGGCCCGCAAGGGTGCGGGCCTCTCGAGGCCTCTCGATAGGAAGTCAGACCCTTAGGCGATTTTCACGTCGATCTGCCGGGGCTTCGCTTTCTCGGATTTCGGAAGATGGAGGTGTAACATCCCGTCTGCATACTCCGCCCGTACGTTACCCGCCTCGACCGTGTCAGGGAGAGTGAAGCTCCTGGCAAAGCGACCATAGGACGCTTCCACCCGGTGATACTTTCGTCCTGCCTCGGTCTGCTGCTGTCGCCGTTCGCCCTGGATCGTCAGCACGCCGTTTTCCAAGGTCACCTTCACATCTGCTTTACTGACGCCTGGCAGTTCGGCCTGAATAGAGTATTCCGCTTCGGTCTCACTGATGTCCACCGTAGGTATCCAATCCGCTACGGTCATGGCTTCTTGACCGTTCCCGTCCAGTGGTCCGCTTCCCTGGCGGGAAACGACTCGATTTAGTCGCTCAGACATTTCAGCCAACTCGCGCAAGGGGTCCCATCTGACCACTGCCATGGTGCAACCTCCTAAGTAAGTTGTAAGGTTAATATGTTTTCCGAATGTCGCTGATGCCCACGAGACCCGAGGTAAATTTCGCATGGAAAAAGTCAAGGAGGCCCCAAGGCAAAAATCATCTCTAGCCGCTTACGGCTTCACAGGAACGGGTTAATGTACCGATTGGCTAGACAACTGGAGCGAGCAGCGGAATTATCGTTGCCTTGGTATCGAAACTGGTGTGGTAAGCCTGGCCGCCGTCCCTAGCTAGCGTCGGAAGTGACGAGGGCCACCCCACCCGGGGCTGTAGCTAAACGCGCGTGGGTAGTGCCGGTACCTCGGATAGAACGCTCGAGGATGCACCGGTGGGCCGAAGAACGGACCTGGAGACGTCCAGCCGCCATAGAGGGGTGGGCCATAGAGATACGGGGGGCCAACGTCACCCGGCCAGCCAGGATACCCGTATGCACCCCGTCCCATATATACTGCCCCGCTGGTATAGAACCCGCTCCCTCCAGTGCAGCCGGAGATCGTCAGTAGCGACAAGGAGGCGACGACGACAAGGACTCGGGTGAACAACATGTTTCATTATACTAATGGCCCGCTGCAAGGTGTTAGAGGGCGGCAAGGCGGCAACGGGTGCCCCTCATGCCATGTCCACGGTCCATGAAGAAACGCACGCTGTGGTTACGCCCCGACGAAGTTTGATAGGGTTACGTAACATGTCGTCACCCATCTCTTGGAGAAGTATTTTAAATTACGAAGCATGAGATCGCACACGTGTTGAAAGAGATCGCCTTCTTCCTGTCATTAAAGGGAGACTACCCTCACAAAGCGTAAGCCTATGAACGCGCCGGGACGGCGCTCCTCACTTCGCCGCTTGACCTGCCCGAACTGCTCGGAACTCATTCGCTGACACAGATCAGTGGCATCGGTCCGTCTACGGGACGCATCATTACCGAGCTGATCACGACGGACCACTCACCGGTGCTTGAGCAGGCGCGCGGATCGTATCCGTCGTCGCTCATGACCCTCGACGAGGTCCCCGGACTTACCCGCAAACAAATAGTCAAACTCTATGAACAGGCCTACGTCACCTCTGTCGCGGAACTCAAAGTCGCCTGCCGGGACAGCCGCTTATTGGAGGTGCCGGGACTTCTGTGCGAACCCTGATACCCATGCCGTGGAAGAGTTTGAAAACGTCACGTTCGGGGCCAACGTCCCGGAAGGCGGGATTGTGCAAACAAGACGTGCTTAACACTCGGTCTTTGACCGCTATGAAGTCCTTCCTTCGACAGGCTCGTGCCCAGCATTAGCGGACAGCGGAGCTACAGTTGGTGGTAGCCGCTGTTGTGCCATTCACCTGGCACAATTCCATCCCAGTCCAAACGATAGCTCGCGTAGAGATGCCTTGGCTGCGGAGTGCCTTGATTGTGTCCACCACTGTCGGCTGCGCAACCCCCAGAGGTGAATCTACGTATATCGAGACGATTTGTCCTATGGATTGTCCTATGAGGGTACATGCGGGGAGAGGGCCGAATTCAAAAAAGTCGTTAACTCGTTGGAAGGTCTGGGGAAAGACTGGTGGTCCCAACGGGATTTGAACCCGTGTCTGAGCCTTGAGAGGGCTCCGTCCTAGGCCAAGCTAGACGATGGGACCGGAGAGGCAGTCCTACGGGCAGTGCAAAGAACAGCGACTGTATCACAGCGTGTTTTTGCTTTTCAAACGGCAAGTGGAATGCGGTCTTTGAATGTAGGTGCATTTTAAGACTTACGGTGCAGCTGATTTGGAAAGTATGGTGAATGGCTTGCAGAGCATTTTGAATTAGCCTAGAGTGCCTGCATGCGTTTGCGTTCCCGCTGTTTCCAAATGGCGTTGCTTCCAGGAATGATTCCGGTTTTTCTCTCACTCGCCGGCTGCGGGGCAAGCTTTTTGGAAGGGACCGTGGCGCCTCCCTATTCGAGCGCTTGGACCAAATGCGGGACCGCCACGAAAGTGATCGTGAAGCCGCCGCAATCCACGGTCACGGTTTCCTATGCCGAGCCTACGACCGGCACCGATGGCAAGCCCTTGACCAATCTCGCCTATACGACGATTTATTACAACATCGGGGATGGTCCCGTGATCGCCAAGGTCGTGCCCGCTTCCCAAAAGACCGGCGGGGGTTCCGTCTCTCAATCCATCACCATTCCTTTGCAGAATCAGTCGGAACAGGAAGCCACCGTCTGCGTCACGGCAACCGATACTGACGATCGTGAAGGCCCTGCCTCTCCCTGAACCCGCATCCGAAACGGACTTGACAGCGCCGCTCTAACAGCCTACCTTTCTCTCACTTATTCTGGCCGGTTCGTATGGTCAAGTGCGTTTTTAGGCGGGGTCCCGGGTAGCCCAAGATCGTCACGCATGGAACTCCGAAAACCGGAAGCACCGCTCCCTCCTCGCCAGGCAGGCTCGGACCGACAGAAGCTCATCTTGGAAATCCATCTCGGCTCCAACATTTTCCGGAACACGAATGGGGTGCTTCGGGTTCAAGGCAAGGAACAACTCGTCCTGGAGCTCAATGCCGACCATGATCGCCTCCTGCTCACGATCGATTTATACGACGGCAGCGGCAATCATGTGGCGCACCTCCGTCGCAATCGCTGGGCGTTCAATGACGGCAATCGCTTCTCCATCAGCACGAGTGACTCCCCGCCGACTCTCTTTCCCAACCTGCCGTGGCTGAAAGTGACGGATCTGGAAAGCGGCGAAACGGTTCTGGAAGCCGCCCTGGCGCCCGGAGACAAAATTCACGTGACGACAGGGAAGTTCTATTCGCATCGCGGACAACTGATCGAGATCACCTCTCATTTCTGCCGGGTCGGATCTACTCACACTCTGTTCGGTGACGTGTTCGAAGCCCGAGGCGGGACTGCGGTGCTGGGCTGAACTAGGCCATGCCACATGTCTGACCTGTTCAAGCCTAGCGTTCAGGCTTTTCTGGTATGCGACAGCGTCATTGAAGACAGCCTGACCAAGAAAAAATCCCTCATCGGCATTTTCACTCACCTTCAGGCCGCGGTCTTTCCGTTTCAGCATCATCAGCTGGGTCTCTATTTCTGCATGACCGACGCCGAAGGGACCTACCACTTCGAGATCGATCTCGTGTATGTCAATAGCGACCAATTGGTCTGCCGTGCGTCGCTGCCTCATATCGCCATCGAGGATCGTCTGCAGATTGCCGATTTCGGCATCAATATTCCCGCTCTCCTGTTTCCGGCTCCGGGGCGCTATGAGTTTCGATTACGCGTGGACGGTCATGTGATCGCGCAAAAGGATTTCAATGTGATCCAGATTTCGCCACCGCCCGGCGCCGACTCTTAAACGCCTTTCGCGTAAAAGCTTCCATGACCCTGAAGCGACGTTGGTACCTCGTCGCTCGTCCTGGCTCATGCCGCGAGATACATGCCACGTTTCACACGATGGAGTAGGTCAGGTGCGGAATACGAACGGCAGGGCTAGCCTGGGATGACGTAGCAGATATCTATAAATGGTCCGGACGAGCAGGCCGAGGAAAACTCTTCCATGCACATGCGAATCCAATACTTTGAACAGCTGGGATTGGGAATGAATAACCCTGCAGGCTGCGCTCAAAAAGGCTGTCCAGCAAGGCCGCAGCAAGCGAGGAGGCGAGGCGTTCCCTTGCGGTACGTTGAGTCTTGGAGCGACGCGAGAACGCCGCTGGCGGATTTTTTCAGCTGCCTGCTAGAAGGCAGTGGCCGTGGTCAGGCAGGCTTCGACATAGTCGTCTTCGCCCTTGCGGCATGCTTGTGCGCGGCGATTCTTATCATCGAAGAGGGGCACCACCATTTCGCCGACAGTGGCATAGCAGTCTTTTTTGAAGGGCTCGTCGAGGCTCCGGCAGAACGCGAGCCCAGGATCCGGGCTGGCGTCGGTGAGAATGAAATCCTTCACGGCGCCGATGAAACATTGCTGTATCTGATCTCCCTGTCCAAGCCGGCACAGTTCATTGACCCGACCGGCATCGCGCAAGGTGAAGCCGCTGATATCACGGCCCAAGCTCCTGTAACAGGTCGTCTGGTGCTCCCCCTCCACCCGGGCGCAGTGAGTGAAGG
The DNA here is from genome assembly GCA_020697375.1 of Nitrospira sp. The sequence goes on from JAJFBJ010000051.1 coordinate 28,229, forward strand.
CTTGCGCGAAGTCGTAGTTCAGGAAAGTCAGCACCGCAGAGGTTTGCATCAGGTAGCAGGCTCGCAGATATTTTTCATTCAGGACGGAACAGGGATAGAGGAGGTCTTGCGGGTTCAGGAAGCTGGTCGCCACATGGTGATGGGGCTCGGCGGCAGGTGTCGTCTGTCGCGCCTTCTGAAAGGTCACAATGTTTTCCATGAACACGCCGCCATAGCAGGACTCGCGATCCCAGTTCTCCGGCAACGCATCGCAAAACGCCAGGCTCTTGAGGAGGTCGTATTGGAATTGAATGGTCAGGCCATGGCCCAGGCCATGGAGACAGTTGTACCGTTGAAACGAATAGGCCGACACCGTCTCGCTGATAGGGCAGAGCGGCAGGATATGCTGCGGTTCCACCAGCGGCAGGCTGCTCAAAAAACCCTGCAACACACCATGGTAGCAACCGGACCAGAAGACGTCCCGGCAATGAGAGAGCGCGAGGGGGGCTGTCCCATACCGCGCAAACGACCGTTGGCCGATGTGGTGAACGAGCGGATGGGCTTCGCGTAAGGCATCAGGGTCCTGAGACGTGATCTGCTCCAACAGCGTGAGGGTCTGCTCGGTGCCTTCCAGCTGAAGCACCGTTTCCAGATGCATCTGATAACAGCGGATCTTGGCCTCAAACGGCTGGTTGAGACAGGCCTCCAAAGGTCCCGGTTCTTTCGCCTGAAGTCCACCTGCCCAGAGGATTCCATACAATATTACAAGCGCCCATACCTGCCAGTGACCTTTCACAATTCCCTCTCTTCTATTTGAAGCGCGCGTCGCATCCATCGCAAGCCTGTCATTCTAGGATAGTCCTTCGGTTCGATCCAACGAAATTCAGTTCGAGGCAGTCCAGGCGCGCTGTTCACCTCGGCCCTCTTCTCCCACCCGCCGTTCTGTGATAGAACCTGACGCGTTTCATCATCGGCATCTCGACGGAACGATCGGAACCATGTCGACCATACCAGAACCTCCCGCACGCTCGGATTTCATTCGTGAGATCGTCGCGGCTGATCGCGCAGCCGGCAAACATGCCGGCCAGGTCGTCACGCGTTTTCCGCCGGAACCGAACGGCTATCTCCATATCGGCCATGCTAAGTCGATCTGTCTGAACTTCGGCATCGCCGACGAGCAACCGGGCGGAAGGTGCCATCTCCGCATGGACGATACGAATCCCACCACTGAAGATCCGGAATTCGTCCAGGCCATCCAAGAAGATGTCCGCTGGCTCGGGTTCGACTGGCACAATGAGATGTTTTTCGCCTCCGACTACTTTGAGCAGCTCTATGAGTACGCCGTGGGCCTGATCAAGAAGGGGCTGGCCTATGTCGATAGTCTCACTGCGGATGAGATACGACGATACCGGGGCACCTTGACCGAACCGGGCCAGGCGAGCCCCCATCGCACTCGTACGGTGGAGGAGAACCTGGACCTGTTTCGCCGGATGCGCGAGGGCGAGTTTCCCGACGGCGCCCATGTGCTTCGCGCCAAGATCGATATGGCTTCGCCGAACATCAACCTTCGCGACCCCGTGCTCTATCGCATCAGGCATGTCGCCCATTACCGCACCGGCACGACCTGGTCCATCTATCCGGCGTACGACTTCGCGCATCCGCTCTCCGATGCGATCGAAGGCATTACTCACTCGATTTGCACGCTGGAATTCGAAGACCATCGGCCGCTGTACGACTGGGTTGTGGAGAAGTGCGAGACTCCGCAACGGCCGCAGCAAATCGAGTTCGCCCGGCTCAACATCAGCTTCGCCGTCATGAGCAAGCGAAAGCTGCTGGACCTGGTCGAACGCAAGTTGGTCGACGGCTGGGACGATCCGCGCCTTCCAACGCTCAGGGGCCTGCGGCGCCGAGGATTTACGCCGGAGGCATTGCGCGCCTTTTGCGAGGCGATCGGCGTGGCGAAGCGGGATGCGGTCGTCGAGGCGCAGCTCCTGGAACACTTTGTCCGGGAGGACCTGAACAAGCGCGCCCCCAGGGTAATGGCGGTGCTTCGCCCCCTGCGCCTGGTGATCGAAAACTATCCCGACGATCAGGTCGAACAACTCGATGCCGTCAACAACCCGGAAGATCCCTCCGCCGGCACACGTCACGTGCCTTTCTCCCGCGTCCTCTATATCGAACAGGACGATTTCAAGGAAGATCCCCCCAAACAGTTCTTCCGCCTCGCGCCTGGCCGCGAGGTGCGGTTGCGCTATGCCTACATCATCAAGTGCGTCGGCCTGGTCAAGGACCCGGCCACAGGCGAAGTCACGGAGCTACGCTGCACATATGACCCCGAAACGAAGAGCGGCGGGCCGCAGGCACAGAGGAAGGTGAAGGCCACCATCCATTGGGTGTCTGCTCATCATGCGATCGATGCGGAGATACGGCTTTATGAGAGATTGCTGCTCACCGACCTGGGGAAGATT
>JAJFBJ010000006.1 GCA_020697375.1 Nitrospira sp.
CCTGTTATCTGCTAAGGTTATATAGTGCGATCAGATAAGAAAACCCCTCCCAAATCCGACAAGAAGACGCCCCTCAAAACCCCTAGGAAGGGAGCCATCGGCTATAACAAAAAGTCGGCGCTTCTTGAGGACGCCATTACACAAATGAACGCCGGTAAATATGGCCGTGCGTCCTCTGCCCTGAAAGACCTGCTTGCGCTCGATCCGCTCAACGCCGAAGCCAGGCGCCTTTTTGCCACGCTTCACCTTCGACTGGGAAGTCTCATCAGTGCCAGAACGGCGTTCGAATCACTGGTTCGCGAGGCAATGGAGCGGCAGGATTACTGGCTGGCCGAGTCGCTCTTGCGGGAATACCTCACCGCCGGACCACGCTGCGTGCCGTTCTTGGATATGTTGGGCCATGTCTATGAAGAAAAAGGCGACGTCATGGCGGCGGTCGCAGAGTACGGCAAGGCGGTGGAGGTGCTATTAGAGGACCCGGACAGCGACCATCCTAACCGAGCCAGCGAGCTCTTCATTCGCATTCGTTCGCTCGCTCCAGGCAGTCCGGTCGCATTTCGTTTCGCGGCCATGTTTGACACGGTTACCGGGCAGATGTTGCAGGCGCCTTCTCCGCCGGAAGTGGCGGCACAGGATACGCAGTCGCCTGATCCCACAAGGCTCGAGGAAGCCACGGCGGGTGAAGTTCCTGCAATGCCCTGGGAGCAGGCCGAGCCGGCGAATTCCGAGGCTCGGCACGATGAGCCGGTTCACCTTCCAGTGCCAGACGGCTTCAGTGAATCGAATGAGCCGATGGGTTCGATCGTTGCCCAGGCTTCATTGGATACGGTCCCCGGAGAATTGCGACAGGGCGCAATATCTGATGTGACACAGGTCATGCAGGGTCCGAATTCATCCGCATCGAATGTTCTGTCTTCCAATGAAATTTCACCATTGCCGGAAGCGGTAACAGAACCGGACCATGTCGATATCCGTAGCGAGGCGACAGCCGGGGATCCAACCGGCGTTCAGTGCCTTGAGAATACATCTTCATCGCCGTCCGCCGGTGAGGTACCGGCAGTCACGATTGAGGTTCTCACAGAAGCCAGTATCCACCCGATTTCGGAAGCTCCCGCCAGTCCGGTTCCCATGCCCTGGGACCAGATTGAAGAAGCGGCATGCGCGATCATGCCGGATGGAGACCTTTCCGTGACCATACAGACGGAAATTCCTCCGTCGCCGGCAGTCGAGACGGACCATTCGCCATTACCTGCCGTTCAATCGGCATCCCCAACGATTGAAGATGATTTCCAAGTTAGTGCCGATCCAATAGAAACGACGGCAATTCCGGCTCCCATGTCATGGGCGCAGTCGGAGGAAGTGACAAGCGCCGATCCTTCAAGGGACGAATTGAAAATTGACCTAGAAACGGGTCAATCCGACGGCAGCATCGAAGCTCCGGGGGCGGACCAAGTCTTCGCTACAAAACCTGCGGCTGAGCCATCGCTTCCAGTCACATCTGAAATGACCTCCTCGGGACTTTCCTGGGAAGAGATCCTTTCAGCGGTCACGGCCATGCAAGCCTCTCCTGGGCATGATCGGACCATGCCGAGCGAAGTGAGCGACGCATGCCATGATGGCAACTCCACCGAGGAGGCGACGGCGGCTGTCGCGCCGTCCCTGGATGGTTCGGAAAACCTATCGCTGTCGACCGCTGCGCCAGTGCCGGACTTTATAGGAAATGCAACGGATGATGCGCCGACTCTTTCGGCCCCTATGCCATGGGAACAAATCGAAATCGACGACGTGGCGATCCTGCGGCAAGAGCCTGAGCCTGAATACGGCTCGATGCCTGGCGAGTCCATTCGTGAAGATCATGATCCGACGCAGGTCATGCAGGGAATTCGGGAGACAGATCAATTCGCGGCTGCTGCAGCGGCCGCTGTGGATGCCACGGTAAAAGACAGTTCCCTTGAAGGAGACGCCATCCCGACGCAGCAGTTCAGTATTCTTTCGGCGGATGGTCCTTTCGAATCCCCCGAGCAAACCATTCATATTCCTCCAGAGACGATCGAATCTGTCGAAGAGCCAGCGTTGGGCGAAACGCCCGAAGCCGAGCCAACAACCCTGTCCACGATTGACCTGTCCGGCGAACGTCCACTGCGTTTGGTGGATGCGGTGGCGATCGAAGTGGAAGAAGCGAGCGAGTCTTGCCAGGTTCCGGCCGAAGCGCCGGCTGTGCCAGTCACTCAGGAGGCCGGCCTGGAGGCCGGTTCCCTCGACTCCCAGGCCATTGCTGCAGATGTGCCTGTAGGAAAAGATTCACCGGCCGGCTCTCAGTCCGAAGCTGATTCGGAGGTTATTCCGATTGCGCAGGAACAGTCGGCATCGCCGCCACAGGCTCCGGATAATCCATCAAGTATTGAGGCGATTGTCACTGACCCTGTGGATCCTCAGCCGACCGAGCCGGCTGTTTCCCTCATTGCGCCGATGATCCGGCTGGAGCCTGCGGCATCTGAAGCCGGTTCGTCCAGGCCGGCTACTGCGCCGGACGGTGGCGGGCCGGGAGAAACCATACTAGCTTCTATAGAAAAGGAGCAGGTTCCTGAGCCCGTTCCGGATGGCCCTTCCCATCCCGTGGATGGAAGCCTTCGGATTCTATGGGATGATTCCTCGTCCGCGCCGACCACAAACGCCTCCATCGGCAACATGCTGACAAGGTGGCTGAAGAAACCTAACAATGCCTCATCGGCTGCAGTCGGTTACGTACCGGCGATCCCTGATGAACCGGCTGCTCCTATTGCTCCGCTGTCAGATGATCATCGAGAAGCGACCAATTCGGTAGCGGCGGGTTCCACCGAACCATCGGATCGGGCGAAGCCCATTGCCGTGAAAGGACCTGCTACCCGGACGAAACCGAGCGAACCGTTGCTGGGGCCTGTCTTGCACCGCATCAGCCGGGCACTGATCGCTGTCCTTAATACCGGATTCTCGACAACGCGATCGCTCGTCATCTCGCTTCTCACGTTGGTGGGGCTGGCGTTGGTCCTCACCGCCGTTGTGATCGCCGGCATGGCATCGATGTGGTTGTTCCTCGAGGAGCAGCCGAATTCCGCCTTCCACAATATGACGTCCGTGCCACAGCGCACGCTTCAGGATTCCAGGAAAAACGGGTACCTGCTGCTCCTCGGGTTTGGCGCCGCGCCGAATCACGACCCCATCCAGACCGGGTTAGAGCGAAAAGCGGAAACAACCGATCCGGTCATGAGCCGTTCCTGCCTGTCCGGAAAAGGAGGTGCTGCAGGCTCGCGACGAGGTGCGTCGGAAGAGATGGCCGGCGCCTGGTGGAATGAGGCTGATCCGGCGGCGCGTATGCAGATCGACGCGAGCGACGTGAGGAAATTGCTGTCGCAGGCTGAAGTGTCCATGAGTCGGTATCGGCAGTGGCTTACCATGCCCTTCGAAGATTGGGGATATGGGCAAGCAGTCAGCCCGATTTGCGGCCTCATTCTCCATGCGCATCGGCTCTATGTCGCGGAGGGATTCGCGCAAGATGTGGAGACGGGGCTGACAAGGCTCGAAACCGATCTCGAGGCCTGGCGAACGGTATTCGGACATGCGAAAACGTTGTCGATGAAAATGCTGGCCAATGGCGCGATGAATGATGACATCGCCCTGTTGGGAGCATTGTTATTGCGACCGGATCTCGATGAGCGAATGGTAGGCAGATTATCGAAGCTCGCGCGGCCGCTCGATTCCGCTGAGCGGTCGATCCGCTGGCCGATGCAGAGCCAGTTCCTGCATGCCACCACGATGCCGGAAAGAGCTGTCAGGCTGGATGGGGACGATGCCGGTCCGTTCTATGCGTCGATTGCGGCTTGGCTTCCGATGCCGATGCAGCGACGATTCAATGCCTATGCGGAATATTATGAAGCCGCAGGCAAGGCCGGGGCGGAAGGACGGTTTGCCGACTTGCCAAAACAGTCCCAATTCGTGCGAACGCCTCCCCGCGGTCCGATAGACCTCTTCATCAATCCCATTGAAGGTCTCGTGGGAATCGATCCGCTCCCGCCATGGGAACTCTATGCTGGTCGAGTGATGGAAACCGATGCGCGTCTACGCCTGTCCTCTTTGCAAGCCTGGCTCCGCCGGACACCATCGGAACCAGATCTGCTCACCAGGATTGCGAAGGCCGGGCGAAGTCTCTACGACCCCTTCACGGGTTTCCCCATGCTGGTCAACATGAAGAAGGGTGTCTTCTATAGTGTCGGCCAGGACCTCAAGGACAATGACGCGCGAGCTCTGTTTGACGTGGTGGCGAAGATTCCTCCGGCCGCGTTGGCTGATGCGAAACGGACTGTCGAGCCGGAACAGATCAAGTAATTCACCATCCTTCCTTCGTACTCAACGGTTCAGACCCGCTGGAACGACTTCCTATCTCCAATGCCGGCATCATGATTTGCTGCGATGACGAGTCAACCGAGGAAACCTTCGCGCGTTTTCTCGTGAGAGGAGCGAACGAATTGGTTGCCTTGTCGGCAAAGGAATCGCTCCTCAGCGGGAATTCTGTATATCCATCCATGGAGTGGAGTGGGATCCGGAGCGATGGACGAGCGGCTTACCCAAATCGCTATGAATATGCAGCCCGGCAGCCTGTGCCTGGGTGAGAGAGTGGGATTTCTGGATCGAACCCAGGCATTGGATCGATTTTTGGCAGGGATTGAGCGGCGTGCATTCCGCATGGCACAGATTGCCACGGGGAATGAAGACGAGGCGCTGGATCTGGTGCAAGAAGCCATGTTGAAACTCGTGCATCGGTATGGTGACAGGACGGAAGAAGAATGGGGGCCGCTCTTTCACTGCATTCTGCAGAGCCGTATCCGAGACTGGTACCGCCGGACGAGGGTACGGAACCGCCTACGTGAATTTTTTCGCAGCCCGCGGGAAGAAGAGGAGGAAGATCCGCTCTCGCAAGTTCCCGATGCGGCGGCCGTATCGCCGGATGAAGAACTGAAGCGCAAGCGCGCCTGTGCCGTACTTGATGCCGCCTTACGCGCCCTCCCGTTGCGCCAACAACAGGCCTTTCTCCTCCGCATCTGGGAGGAACTGAATGTGGCGCAGACGGCCAAGGCCATGGGCTGTTCGGAAGGCAGCGTCAAGACGCATCTGTTTCGTGCGTTGCAGGTCTTGAGGAAGCGATTGGGAGCGCATTGGCCATGAATAGTCGGCCGGATGAACAGCCGGATCCATTGGCGTCAGCGGTGAAGCGGCTTCTCGATCAGAGCGCGCAAGCCCTCGATCCGAAAACGGCGTTGCTGGTACAGCGCGCGCGGTTACATGCGCTGAGCCGCACATCGCGCGGACCGCGCTGGTTCGCCTGGGCTGGGGGAGCGGCCTTGGCGTCAATCGTCACGCTGTGGTCCACGCTATGGATTTCACAACCGGTAGGGACGAATCACTCTCATCTTCCCCTGCTCGAGGATCTCGAATTGATGCAATCCCCAGAGAATATCGAACTATCGGAAGACTTCGAATTTTTTGACTGGCTGGATCGTACAGGGACAGAAGGCTAGCTCGGACTATTCATGAATACCTGCTCCGTCGTCCGATCCTCTTGCCCGGCGGGGCTTTTCTCGTTCGGCCTCCTCGACGGACTGCAAGTACGCCTACGCGGGCCTTACTTGCAAGAGGCTTCGGGGGGCTTCGGTTTATAACGCCTCGCAACGGCATTCATGAATGGTCCGGGCTAGACGGCTCTGCTGCTCGGGAGGATTTCTCCACCGGATCAGTTGAAAAAATGAATCTCCGCAGAATGGATTCTGGCACGATGAAATCAGATGGTAGGACCCGATGAAGACGGAAAGATCCATGAGCGTGATGGCCCTCTGTGTACTATTGCTGGGATTCGGGGTGGACTCTGGCTGGGCCAAGGCCGATCCGGCAGGGGTGCCTTGGAACCGGTTGAGTCCCGGCGAACAGCAATTATTGCAACGCTTCAGCGATAGATGGGAACAATTTCCACCGCGCAGGCAGGAGCGGTTGCGCAACGGAGCCCGGAAATGGGGAACGATGACGCCTGAAGAGCGTCGAGAGGCGAAACAACGGTTCAAGCAATGGCGGACGCTTCCGCCCGAGGAACAGCAACAATTGCGTGAACGGTTCCGCCGATTCAGACAGCTTCCGCCGGAGCGGCAGGAATCCCTTCGCGAAGTACGCCGGTGGTTCAAATCCTTGCCTTTGGAGCAACGGCGAGAACTGAAGGAGAAATGGAAGGGCATGACTCTCGAGGAACGTCAAGCCTTGCGTGGAACAATGCTTCGGCAATCAACCGGCCAGGATCCTTCTAACCCTCCCGTCTCCCAATCGGATCGTTGATCTGGGCCTCCGTCCAGTCAGGCAGTCCCATGCTCGCGTCCGCCATTGATCCGCGTTGCCCATAGCTACTGGTATGGGAGCGAACCAGGTTGATGCCCGTCCAAAGCATCGCATCAGGTTTTCGTCCAAAGCGGGTCATCGAGACGAGGGATACTTAACGATCACCTGTCCGAAACTCTACCGTAGCCAGCCGTGGCAGCGGCTTGTATACCTATATCCTGTCACGTAGAGTGGCAGCGGGCCGTTTCTCGATGCGATCTTCACTTTTCCCTTAAGCAGACCGGTTCCGACGGTAGTAGGCGATGCACGAACATACTTCCGGCCATGCGTATCAGCCGACCGGGGGCAGAGCGATCCTCGTTCTTGTCCTGGTGGTCGGTCTCATTGTTGCCGCCCTGCTTGTGGCGCCGATGTTCCTGAACATGCAGTGGGTCAGAGACGCACTTCTCCATGAATTTGAGCAGCGGACCGGCCATAGGCTGGCGATGGAGCGGATAGACCTTCGCCTATTCCCCCGTCCTCGGCTTGAACTTCGCCAGGTGGAGATTTTCGATCAATGGTCCGAGGGGCCTCTGTTAGCCGCCGACCGCTTGGATGCGGCGCTTCAGATCTGGCCGTTGTTGGGAGGCCGGTTCGTGGCAGCCTATGTGGTCGTTGACCGCCCGCGCGCAACGGTACGTCACGATCGATCCGGACGGTGGACCATCGAAAGCGCGACGCCTGATTCCACCTCCGCTGAGCGGGGAACGCCGGTGAGCCTCCTTGCCATGGTCCGGCATCTGCTCATCGTTGACGGCCGGATCACGATTTTGGAGGAGTCGAGGCAGCCTCAACCGGCGCCCCTGCAGCTGGTCTCCTTGCAGGCCACCATGACGGAGGAGATACCGGGACGCAAAACCAAGATTCAGCTGTCCGGCGAGTTGCTACAGGAGGCCGGTCGTGCGTTGATCAACATCGACGGTTCATTCCTGCTATTGGATGGGACCGCAGTCGCCGGTGGCCGGTTCAATGAGACTGTGCCCGTTCAAGCCGAGGGAAGTGTTCGCATTCATCAGCTTGGCCTGCGTCACATGGCCGAGTGGTTCGGCATGCCGCCGTCGTCGAACGGATTGGACGTACCGGCCCGGCTTACCGGCCAGGTACGGTTGGTTCTCCGGCCAACCGGGTACGATCTCATCGTGGCCGATTGGCGTGTAGGGCTTTCTGAGCTCTCCCTGCAAGGAGCAGCCACTCTCAGCGGTTTGGGAACAGACAGCGCGCGACTTTCCGCGACCCTGTCCGCCTCTCCCATGCCGATCAAGCAGATGCTTACTCAGATGCCTCCTGAATGGCTATCGGAAGAGATGCGGAACAAGTTTGCGCAACATGCCGTCGACGGATTCGTCACGTTGCGCGATACCCATCTGTCGGGGGCGATGGGAGCCGCGTCGAATCTGACGGTGACCGGCGAAATGGAGATACGGGACGGCCGCTTTGTGTTCGGCGGTACGCATCCGGTTGTCCGGGACCTGTCCGCGACGGTGCACTACGACCTCGAACAGATCCGAGTCGTGGGGATCCGGGCGAATTATGGGCCGGTTCGTTTTTCGGATGGCAATATCCTCATCACGGATTGGAGGAAAGAGCCGACAGCCGATGTCCGCATCGCGGGAGAGGCTCGTGCGGCAGATATGGTTGCATTGGCGTTGGATCGCGGGAGGTTCCCGGAAATCGATCTGGATCTGTCGCAACTGGAACAGGTCTCCGGAGACATCCGCATGGCGACGCACTGGTCTGGCCAACCGGCTCAGGCCGGCATGAAATTGATCGAAACGTCCGTGACGATCAGCAATCTCGGATTTCGCCATGTGGCCCTGCCGATACCATTTCGCCAGATTCAAGGCAGGGTGACTCTGTTACCCACTGAGGTTCGCCTGGATGGCCTGCATGGGCAGGCGGGATTCGCGCGCGTCGAAGCGGGAGGGCGAGTGATGCTCGCGGGTGAGCCGGTTTTTCAGGACATGGTGCTGAAGCTCACTGCCGAGGGAGAGGACATCGCCCCTTGGTTGCAGCAGGCCGGCACTGAAGACTTCAGGCCTGACGTGAAAGGACCGATCTTCTTCAGCGCAGCGGTGTCGGGTCTTGTGGGAATGCCGAGATTCAAGGGAGCGTTGACGTTGGATGGAACCGCCATGGAAGTCCCGCATGTCTTTACCAAGGCAAAGGGAGCGCCGGCCGGAATTCAGTTCGACGGTCAACTTACCAAGAACCGGCTGCTGTCGGTCCGTCGCGGCGAACTCATCTTTCCGCCCGTCAGGATCGTGGGTGAAGGGAGCTTTCATCTGGCCGACGATCTGGATTTTCGGATGAGAATCGTGTCGGAAGAGTTATCGATGGACAAGCTTCCGAAAGGGGTGAGGTTCGGACCGATACAAGCAGGAGTTCTGAAGGCAGGGCTCAAGATGGAAGGAAAAATGACCGACCGCGCGTCATGGCTCACCAGCGGCCGGCTGCACTTTAAAAAGGGCATCGTAAAAAGTGACCACCTGCATGATCCTGTCCGGGATTTGACGATGGGATTGCGGTTCGACGGCAGGAACATCGACATCCGGAGCCTCGCCTTCAACATCGGTGAGAGTGATATCCGTATATCCGGATCGATCGCCGACTGGATGGAGGCGCCACGCGGCAAGTTGGTCGTGGAATCGTCGCAAATCGATGTCGCTGCATTGAAGCTGACTGGCCGGACCGGGTCCTCCTCGACCGAGGCCTTCCCTGTCCTCCGCTCCTGGTGGACCAAAGGCAGCCTTGAGGTCACATTGCTGATTGACCATGCCTACTATGAGCGATTTCTGCTGACCGGCCTTTCCTGCCGCGTGAGATTTGCGCAAGGGACGCTTACGATCGACCGGATCAGTGGGGACACGAACGAAGGGCATCTGGGCGGACGTCTGGCTCTGACCATGCCGGAACGGGGCCCGGCCACGATGCGAAGCGCATTCCATGCGAGCGGCCTGCCGGTCGAACGTCTGCTTGCGCTCGTGGAAGAACGGCCCAGGGTCAGCGGCTGGATGACTGTCGCCGGCAGGATTCAGGCGGAGTTTGAAGGCAACCGTCTGCGTCGATCATCGGTCAGCAGCCGACGGCCGATCTCCATCATCATTGAAGACGGCCATCTCTATTACGCGCCGGCGATTTCGAAGATCCTCTCCGTCATGAGTCTACCCGCGATACTGGAAGGAAAGGTCGATCTGACTAAAGAGGGAATGCCGTTGGACCGCCTGAAGATCGTGTTCTCGGTGGAAGACGGCATTATCAGGGTCAATGAATTTCTTCTGGATAGTCCCATCCTGAAGATCAGCGGAACCGGCCGGTACGACTTCATCGGCGATCAGTTCGACGGGGTGGTGGTGACGAGCCCCCTTGGCCAATACTCCGACCTGCTCAAAGGCATCCCGCTCTTCGGAAAGTTGTTTGCCGGCGAGCGACAGGGATTCGATACCGCTATTTTCAAGGTGAAGGGTCCGGCGAATGACCCGGACATTGAATACCTGGCAGCGGAATCACTGATGGCGGGAGCCAAAGGAACCGCTCAATTGGCCTTCGATCTTCTGGTGAATGCGATCACCCTTCCCAAGGAGGCGTTTTCGATGGCCGAAGACCTGTTCGCGGACGACGAGGAACCGGCCGAGAGGTTCTGAGTTCGGTTCTGAATGGTGAGTTTGAATGATGAAGAATGACTGGTCGGACAGGCCATGAAGCGGGCCGTGACAGGAGCCGCGGCAATGCTTGTACCGCATCGTCTCATTCAGGCTTGGCGGGGCGAATGTCGAGATCGTTCTTCACGCGTTTCACTCCTTTGACCTGGCGGGCCAAATCCGCAGCTTTTGCTTTTTGTTCCGCCTTTTCCACCTTCCCGACCAATGTCACCACGCCCGCTTCCGATGTCACGATAATGTCGGACAGCCCGCCAAATTGATGGCCTGCAAACTTGGCTTCCACCTCCTTTGAGATGGCACCGTCGCTCATGTCTTCAGGCGAGGTCGATCCGGTGACAGGCGAGCATCCGTAGCAGGTAAGAACCAGGAAGAACCATAACGTGGACCATACTCTCCATCCATGCATGCGTGCCTCCTGTCGCGATCAGTGCGTTTCAGCCGGCCGATCTTACCTCTCATTTCGTGTTTTTTCCATGCTCGCTCGGTTCGGATATGTAGGGCGGCAGCACTCTGATGAAACCTTCGAGGCCAAGGCCGTTGCTTGACAGGACAGCCGGTATTCCAGACAATCCAGTCCGCTCTCCCATGAAGGAGGTTCGTCATGGCGCCCAAGCTGAGACCGTTCAAAGCTCATCCTGATTGGCGACGGGGTTCGGTATCGCGGTCACCCATCCCGACGCGTGTCGTGTCCAACGAGGAGTTTGCGCCCTACGCACAGACTCCGGCGCAAGCGCAAGTTGAAGGCCTCATCGAGGCTCATGGCGAACGAGCTGCCCGGAAACTGGGCATTAGCCGCCGGGACTTCTTGCGGACGACGGGAGGAATGGCGGTTGCCTGGCTGGCGATGAACAGCCTGTTCGGCAAGTTCTTCGATGTGCTCGACATTGAACGGGTCGAAGCGGCCGCGTTCGCCGAGCGGACCGGCGAGGCCTATTTTATTTTCGACGTGCAAACACACTATGTCGGGTCCGGCTATGATCCAGCCGGCGCCGAATTGCGCCGCAAAGGAGCGGTCACCAAACAGGCCTTGTTGTCCATGCGTCGGCGTATAGGAGAGTCGGGCTTGAATCCGAAGCTCTCGGCTGATCGCGGCGCCATCGATGATTTGTCATGGCAGAACTTCATCAAGGAAGTGTTCCTGGATAGCGAAACCTCCATCGGCTTGATCAGCACCCCGCCTGGCCCCTATCCACAGGAGGCCGTCGTGCCCCCAAAAGAAATGGCGCATATCCGGGATGAAGTGAACCGCCTCGCGGGTTCCCAGCGAATGCTGGCGCATGGTCTGGCGACGCCACAACTTGGTCGCAAGGATTTGGACTTCATGGCTATGCAGGCCGAAACCCTCAAGGTCGATGCGTGGAAATGCTATACGGGGTCCTGCCCGGTTGGGTTCGATCATGGCTGGTGGATGGATGATGAACGGATTGCGTATCCCATGCTGGAACAGGCGCGGACGTTGAAAATTCCGCGCGTCTGCGTCCATAAAGGTCTCCCGCTCGGTCCGGTTCCCGAGTACAATCATCCGCGCGATCTCATCAAGGCGGCCAAGGATTTTCCCGATCTCCAATTTCTGGTGTATCACTCCGGCCTGTTGACGTCGGCCTCGATCGATGAGACGTTCGCGAGGACCGGCGCCATTCCCTGGACCACGGAGTTCTGCCGGATGAAGCAGGCAGAGCCGGCCATCCGGAATATTTATATGGAGCTGGGTTCCACGTTCGCACAACTCGTCACGACACATCCGGCTGTGTGCGCCCACCTGCTCGGACAGATCATCGAGGCCTTCGGGGTGGATCATGTGTTATGGGGAACAGATGCCATTTGGTCCGGCACGCCGCAATGGCAGATCGAATCCTTCCGCAGATTTCGGATGCCCGATGAATTGATCGACCGCCATGGTTATCAGCCGCTGACCCGCGACGCGAAAGCGCTGATTTTCGGACTCAATGCCGCGAAACTGTTCGGCGTCGATGTCGATGCCACGCGCAATCAGATCCCGTCTGATTACATGGGTCGTATTCGAATGAGTTACCTTGAGGAAGGTCCTGAGCCGAGCCATCGGCTGTACGGGTGGGTGCATCGTTAGATCAACGGGCTGAAGAAGGAGCGATAGATGAAGAGCGAGATCCTGTATCCGGGGGCGTTTCCGATGGCGCGGGTGTATCTGAGCGAGGGTGAAACGGTGAAGGCCGAATCCGGCGCGATGGTGGCGGCGTCACCGACGATCGACATCGAAAGCAAAATGGAGGGCGGCTTCCTGGGCGCATTGTCACGCAAGATGCTGAGCGGGGAGAAATTTTTCTTTCAGACTCTTCGCGCCAGCCGTGGTGCTGGAGAAGTCCTGTTGGCGCCCACGGTGCCGGGCGATATCGTCGTGATGGACCTCGACGGTGTCAATGAATACATGGTGCAAAAGGACGGCTTCCTGGCCGGCGCGGAGGGCGTGAAGATCGAGAGCAAGATGCAGAATTTCGCGCGCGGGTTGCTGGGCGGAGAGGGATTTTTCATTTTGAAGATCTGCGGGACCGGCCAGCTTATTCTCAACAGCTTCGGCGCCGTGCATAGAATCGACCTCAAGCCGAACGAAGAATACATCGTCGATAACAGCCATCTGGTCGCCTGGACCTCAACCACCACCTACCATATCGAAAAGGCCTCCTCCGGCTGGATCGCCAGTCTCACATCGGGTGAAGGGCTGGTGTGCCGGTTCCGTGGTCCCGGTGTCGTGTATATTCAAAGCCGGAATCCCGGCAGTTTTGGGGCTTGGATACGTCAATTCATTCCCGTCTCCGAATAGCGACTGATGAAAATGCCCGCGAACGTCGTTCTCGGCTCACGACAAATCCTCAACGTACCCCTCGGGGTACGCCTCCGGTTTGCGCTCGCCTGCGGCCTCGTTCACAGCCATTTTGATCAGCCGCAAGATCGCATCCGATGACTTCATCCGCTAACGCGCTGTGTTTCGGTGACGGTCTACCGGCAGCAGGCGCGCCCTGCCATGTCACCCTGTCCGTTGATGGACTGCTTGTTGGTCCGGCGGGCGATTCGAGCCTCGTCGAAGAATCCGTATCCTTCGCGTCCCTGTCGGTTGCGCCGGGCGGATTGGATCACGACCATCTCGTCCTGTCCTGGGGAACGGGCCCGTCCAGGCGTACCCTTTACCTGAAAGATCCCGCACTGATCGTCGCATTCCGCCGTGCCGCCCCGCCTGCGTTGATGGCGCACCTCGAGCGCGCGGCAACGCAGGTCCGGCATGCGCGACGGCGGCACCGTGCATTTTGGGGAGGCGCGACGGCGGTTGTGATCGGCCTCGCCATGTTGATTTGGTTCGGATCCAATCTGATCGTCAGGTGGGCGGTCGCCGGTATTCCCATCGAGTGGGAACAGCAACTCGGTCAAGCCGTCTATCAGGATTTCCTATCAAAAGAATCGGTGATCAAGGAGGGCCCGGCGGTCAGCGCTGTGCTGGAAATGACCCGGCGCATGACGGACAAGATTCCCAACAATCCCTACGCGTTCAAGGTCTCGGTGGTGCAGAGTCCGGTCGTAAACGCCTTCGCCCTGCCGGGAGGATATGTCGTGGTGTTCACCGGTCTGATAAAGAAGGCGGAGAGCGGTGAAGAGGTCGCCGGAGTGCTGAGCCACGAGTTGAACCATGTGTTGCAACGGCATGGCATGGAGCGCATGGTGAAGATGTTGGGATTGGCGGCGGTGGTCAGGATCATAGCAGGAGACCGGCAGGGCCTGTTCGGACTGATGAAGGATCTGGGGCAAGAGCTGGCGACCTTGAAGTTCGGCCGAGAACAGGAGATGGAGGCCGATATCACCGGCCTTCGGCTATTGCACGACGCGCGTATTGCGCCGGATGGGATGATACGATTTTTTGAGCGACTCTCCGAGAAGGATCAAGCGCGCGTGGAGCTCTTCTCCACCCACCCCATGAGCAAAGCCCGTGCGGAACGATTGAAGGCGGAATTGGCCTCATTGCCGAAGACGGCTGCCGAACCGTTCAGTTTCGAATGGAAGACCATTCAGGCATCGTCGACCGTATCCGAATTAAAATAATGATGAGGGGTGTAGAGTATGCGGATCGGGCTGGTATCGGACACGCATGGATTGTTCGATCGAGCGATCATCCGGCATTTTTCCGGAGTCGATCATATCCTGCACGCGGGGGACATCGGCCGGCGGGAAGTCATCGAGCAGCTTGAACAGATTGCACCCGTGACGGCGGTGTCCGGCAACGTGGATGGATTCGAGGCGAGCGGGTTCCCGGTGGAACAGGTGGTTGAGTTGGCGGGCCGAAAGATTGCCCTCTATCACCGTCTCTACGAAAAGGGACGGATGACAGGAGAGGGCGCAGCCTTTCTCGCGCGAACCGTCCCAGAGATCTGTGTGTATGGGCATACCCATCAGCCCAAAATGGAATGGCGTCAGGGCCAGCTGCTGTTCAATCCCGGCTCTGCCGGACCGAAACGGTTTCATCTCCCGCGCGCCGTCGGTCTGCTGTCGTTCGATTCGGGAGCGATCGAGGCGCGACACATCACGTTATCCGACCGGCCGGAATAGTGCCACTTGCCATGGCGACGAGTTTTTTCGCTCTACATGAGAAGTGCGCTTCGCTATAATGCCGCAGGCTATGGGCTGGTAGCCGTTCGGAGGAGTCATTCACTTGTTTAAAGGAGGAGGACTTATGCTGAGAAAACTATTCGTCGTCGTGGGCGCCGTTGCGTTGCTGTCGCAGGCCGGGCTGGCCATGGCAGCCAATCCCGATACCGGACCGGGTTGCGGTCTTGGAAAGCTGGCCTGGGCAGATTTCAAGAATCAAAAAAATATCGCCCCGCAGGTCATGATGGCGACTACGAACGGGACCTTCGGCAGCGGTACATTCGGCATCAGCTCAGGGACCTCCGGCTGCACCAACGACGGACAGGTATGGGCGGATCAGAAAACGACCATGTTTGCCTTGTTGAATTTCGAAAACTTGACTCAAGAGATGGCTCAGGGCAAAGGCGAGCACCTGGCCTCCCTGGCTTCCCTCATGGGAATTCCGGACGGACAGCATGCGGCGTTTTTTGCGCTGACCCAGGAGCGCTATACGGCCTTCACGCAGGCAGGCGAAACCTCGTCGGTGGCCTTGGTGAAGGCATTGAATGACGCGGTTGCCAAGAATCCCGTCCTTGCTCAGGCCGTCAGCCGCTGACCCGTTCATATTCGTGACAGGGCTCCGGTCGATGATCGGAGCCCTGTCCCTTTCTTCGCCTTCAACCGTGCGGATTCTGGTTGCCCTGCTGACCGGTTTTCTTCTGGCCTCCTCTGCCGAAGCGGACTCTCCCACGCCCTACCTGCAGGAACTCATTCAGCATGCCCGCCAAGCCCGGCTGGCGGACGAGCGCGAATGGCGTCTCCTGCTCCACTATCGAGCCGATTGGTTTGGAGGCTACACGAGCGAGCAGGATGATTCCGGCTTCTTCATGTCTCAGGAGGGCAAAACCGATCCGCAAGCGGAACTCGATGCGACGCTCGCACAATTCTTTTCGGCCGATCTGGTCGGCCGCTCCAAGCAGCCGGCCCAATGTGCCTTCGCCGCTCGGTACGCATGGCTCAAGGAGCGATTGGCCTTCGATCCGACGAGGCTCGAACCGCTGCACTGCGAACGGTTCGAACGTTGGATCGAAGAGTTCCATGCCGAATCGGTCTCGCTCATTTTCCCTTCTGCGTTCATGAACAATCCTGCATCGATGTTCGGCCATACCTTTCTTCGGATCGATCAAAAAGGGCAGACCCCGCAAACCCGGCTTCTGGCCTATACCATCAACTTTGCGGCCGATGTCCCGCCCGCGGAAGGGCTCATCTATCCCATACGCGGCATCTTCGGCGGCTATCGCGGATATTTCTCGACCATTCCCTACTATCTCAAGGTGCAGGAATATCGGGACATCGAGAATCGCGACATCTGGGAGTATCGGCTGAATTTCACCGAACAACAGGTTCGCCGGCTGTTGATGCATGCCTGGGAACTCGGGAACGCCGGCTTCGATTATTTTTTCTTCAAAGAGAATTGCTCCTACCATTTGCTGTCGTTGCTGGAATACGCGGATCCTTCGTTGCATTTGACAGACCAGTTTTTGTTTTGGACCGTTCCCGCCGATACGGTCCGCCTGCTCGCGGCCAAGCCAGGATTGGTAAGCGACATTGCGTTCCGTCCGTCGCGGGTGACGCTCATCCGTCGTAAGCGCGAACACCTGTCCGAGCCGGAACAGAAGCTGGTGCAACGAATAGTACGCAACGCGTCGGAAAGTCAGTCGGAGGCCATCCGGAGTTTGCCGTTGTCTCGTCAGGCGTTCGTCCTGGACGTGGCTTCCGACTACGTACGCTATATGGGGGAGCGCGATGAAGAGATCGCGGCGACGGCTCGGGAACGTAATCGCCAGATCCTGACGGCGCGGAGTCTCTTGCGGATTCCCTCCGAGGACCTTTCGATCCTCCCTTTCAGCCGGCAGCCGGAATCGGGCCATAAGACATCCCGCGCGAGTTTCGGCGGCGGCTGGCGCAATGACGATACCTTCGAAGAGATCACGCTACGGGCCGGATACCACGACCTGCTGGATCCTGAGACGGGGTACACACCGGGCGCGCAAATCGAAGTCGGGTCGATCAGTTTGCGCCGCTACAACCGGGCTGATCAGACAAGAATCGAGCGAGTCACGCTGTTGAACCTACTGTCGCTCTCGCCGATGGATCGCCTCTTCCATGCGCCATCCTGGAAATTCAATCTCGGGATGCAGACGATCAATCACCGAGGGTGCGACCTCTGCAGCAATTGGAATATCAACGGCGGCATCGGCGCTTCCACCGAGACGCATCTGCTTCGCCGGGAAGTGTGGTTTGTATTCGCGGAAGCGGAGGGAAACTACAGCCGGGCCTATGAGGAGCTTCATCGGATCGGCGGCGGCGCGTCGGCGGGGTTCTATGCGGACTTCACCGAGCAGTGGCGGATACTGGCCTCGGCGGGCTACCTACGCTACGCGTTGGGCGATAAGTCGGACGACTTTCGCTGGTCGGTGGGACAACGCTATACGCTCGCGCAGAATTGGGCGCTCCGGCTGGAATACAATCACCGAGACCATGACAACGACGTGTTGTTTTCGGTGCAGAGGTTTTTTTAATAGCGGTAGGGTAAGGATGGGGCGGCGCTATGGCTTGATCTTTTCAAATGAAGCCAGTTTTCCATCTGGATTGTATGCCAAGTGATAGATAACCGTTCGGTCTCGGACGGCGAGTTCGTATGGAGTGCCGAGAAACTCCCATAAAAAACCCGTAACCAAGTCCGCGCCTAAATGGAGCACGACTGTACCGACTTTTACCCACGTGCGATGGGCTTCCGGATCAAGGGTATATCGGTCATCGAACCCTCCAATTTCCGTCTTGCTGAATGAATCGGGCTCGCCCAGTTCGCTGATAACCTCGGATCTCGACACGCCTTCTTTGATCGTACTCAGGTCGCCTCTATAGCTTGATCGATTGGCGGCCATCAGAACCGAGCAGCCCGATGTCAGGACTGAAAGCATGACTAATGCGACTGCCGATTTACAGAGGTTCCCCATGCCATCTCCTTCGACAGCAAGGTTGTTCGACAACCTTTGCTAATGCAGTATTAATCATCATCCTGATAGTCGGACAGTTGCTTAATTACGTATTGATTCAACTGTACCATTTGGCGGCAGGTCGTCAAGAAAATGCGCTTGTCCCATATCGAACGACATGAAAAGTATACTTCCCAGCTTTAGGGTTTCACGTTGACAAGGTTAGGAGCCTTACTTATACTCGCGCCAGTCGATACTCCCGTCATACGCGGGGCACCGCTGGGAGTATCATCAACCATAAACCTCGAGAGGGAGGCGGTATGAAGAAGCTGACCGTTTTGTTTTCTTTGAGCCTGATCACTGCTGGGTATCTGAGCCTCACGGGCTGTCAGAACGTGGCGTCTCCGATGACGGGCATAATCTTCAACGAAACCAAATACGGCGATGTGGCGACGATTCACCCCAGCGCGACAAAGGAAGGCAAGGCCTGCGGTCAGTCCATACTGGGCTGGGTTGCGACCGGTGATGCGAGCATCTCGGCAGCAAAAGCAGCAGGCGGAATCACCACGGTGGCCTCGGTCGATCACTACGCCAAGAACATCCTGGGGATCATCGGCGAATGGTGCACGATCGTGAAGGGCAGCTGATCTCCGGTACTATTCCTCTGAAACAGGGTCTTCGGGATCGTACCCCGAAGGCCCTTTTTCTTTTCTTCGGTCCTCTGTCCCCTCCATGCTACGGTGCGTCGAGTATGCGTCTCCTCGCCGTCGTGATCATGCTCCTCATGTCACTCTCGAATCCGCCGTCATTGACAGGCGCCGAATTTGGCGACATCGACTTGAGCATCTACGTGCTTGGGAGTTGGCCGCGTGACCAGGGACTGTATAACCAGGGAACGACGGTGGATGCATCGCTCAAGCAAGGCATCGGCGCCGGTGTGAAGGTGGGACTCTTTCCTCAGCTGACGAAGAAAATCCTCGGTCTGGAGCTGGATTCGTTCGGGCATGGTGGAGCGCTTTCGTTTTCGAACAATCCAAGTGGGCACTATAACGGAACCGGCCGCTCGGATATATTGCTGCTCAACACGATGTTCAACCTGGTCTTGCGCTACCCGGGCGAGGTCGTGATTCCCTATGTCGGGATCGGGGCGGGCTGGTCGCACGGCATCTTGCTGAATCCGAATATTCAGGGACGGGACGACAAGGATTTCGACTCCGCCCGCGCGTTCGGACACCAATACCTCGCGGGGATGCAGGCCATGGTCAGCCCGAAGGTGTTTGTCTTCGGAGAGTACCGATACTTTTCCGCGAACTATCATTGGGAAGGCTTGGCGGTGGATTTCCGCTCCCACTATGGGCTGTTCGGGATAGGATTACGCTTCTAGCGAACATGGCTGCGCATAACGCTCGTCCGTACGGGACGCATTGAAGCATGTTCGCCGTCCATCGACGACATACCATGTCATGAATCTGTTGGATCAATTCTTCGTCTACCATCCCTTTTCGTGGGAGCAGCGCGATTGGGCTGCGGTCAGCGGTCTCCCGTTGGAGGAAGTCTGGTTTCAGGCGGCGGATGGAGTGAAATTGTTCGGCTGGTATGCGGGACAGTCCGCCGACAGCGCGGTCCTGCTTTGGTGCCACGGCAATGCCGGCAATATGGTCCATCGGCTGGAGAACCTCCGCGCCCTCTATCGGCTTGGTCATTCGATATTCCTTTTTGACTATCGGGGATATGGGCTGAGCCAAGGCCGACCCTCGGAGGATGGACTCTATCGGGATGCCATCGGGGCCTATGACTATCTTGCGCGTACCCGCGCCATCAAGCCGGAACGCCTGGTGATGTTTGGACGCTCCTTGGGGGCTGCCGTGGCCGGAGAACTGGCCGTGCAACGGCCGGCTGCCGGCCTGCTGCTCGAATCCTGTTTTCCCTCCATCGAATCGGTGGCCCGCCACCACTATCTCGGGTTACCCCTTCACTGGCTGCTGGGAGCTTCGTTCCGATTGGAGAATCGGTTGCCGCACCTCTCGCTGCCTAAATTGTTCGTCCATGGTGATCGTGATGACATCATCCCGCTCAAACTGGGGCGAGAGGCATTTTCCACGGCCAAGCCGCCGAAGGAGTTCTATGTCGTGCGCGGGGCCGACCACAACAATGTCCCGTCGGTCGGAGGGAAGGCCTACTTCGCTAAACTATCTGAGTTCATCAATTACGTACGCGGGCGATGAGCCTCGCGAGTCCTGGCGCCTTCTACGTTTTTTCTGTTCAGCCCCATTTCCATTGGTAAGATGCGCTACGTAAGGTCGGACTTGGGTAGCCGATGAGATTGTCTGGCGGGCGTGCGGACATTCTGGTACAGTGCGTCCGTTTGCTGCAGGGTTCGAGTGTCGTCGTGGCATGCGATAACGGTCGATGAATCCTGGACGAGGAGGAATGGTGCATCGGAATGCTGTGAGTGAAAGATGGTTGATTGGAGTTGCATATGCCGTCGGTGTGATGCTGCTGGTCGGCTGTGCCGGCGGGCCTTCTCAAACAAGACCTGATTCCGATGCCATGTCCGAGTCCGGCGCGGGACCGGCTCATCTGAAAGCCGGAACTGAGCGGGCATCGGCAAAAGACATACGACCGAAGCCTTCGGCTCCGCTCCTGATAGCGAACAGGAAGGTCGCGGCAACCTCCGTGGAACCGGCCGACGACCTTGCCGATGATCCCTTTTACGATCCCTTTGCGAGGAATGATGAGCCTGCGGGGGGAGAAGAGTACGACCCTTGGGAACCGGTCAACACGAAGGTTTTCGAGTTCAATCGGCAAGTGGACCGTTGGGTCCTGAAGCCGGTCGCGCAGGGTTATGATTTTGTCGTGCCGAATCCGATTCAAATCGGCATCAGCAATGTATTCTCCAACATGCGTTTCCCGTCGCGATTCATCAACAATCTTGCGCAGGGGAAATTGACCGGCGCCGGCACGGAAGTCGGGCGGTTTCTGCTGAACAGCACGTTCGGGCTCGGCGGTCTGGTCGATGTGGCGAGGCACATGAGCATCACGACGCCGGTAGAAGATACCGGACAGACTCTCGGGTATTACGGGGTGAAGCCGGGACCATACCTCGTGTTGCCCTTCCTGCCGCCGTTCACATTGAGAGATTTTGTCGGATATCTCGGAGACATCGCCTTGAACCCTATCAACTGGATGGTCTTTCCCATCATCGAAGTGGAGGGCATTCCTTCGCTGGTTGCCCATTCGGATCGGACGACATCCTCCTTCGCTCAGATCGGCATGCGGGTCGGTGAGGTGGTGAACGAGCGCTCGTTGAATCTGGAGAAGTTTCAGGGGGTGGAGGAAGCGATGCTCGATCTCTATACGGCGGTTAAGAACGCCTACATTCAAGGACGTCGGAACGCGATCAGGGAGTGATCGATTATGAAATCACCTTGAGTTCACGGCCGACTTTGGAAAATGCGGCGACAGCCTGTTCGAGTTGGGCGCTGGTATGGGCGGCAGACAACTGCAGGCGGATGCGGGCCTGTCCTTTCGGCACCACCGGGTAACTGAATCCCACCACGTAGATTCCTTCCTGCAGCAGACGGTCTGCCATCCGCGTCGCCAGCTCGGCTTCACCCAGCATGATCGGAATGATGGGATGGTGGCCGGGAACGAGGGTGAATCCGAGGGAGGTAAGCCGGCCCCGGAACCATCGGGCCTGGTCCAGTAAGCCGGCGCGCAAGCCGTCACCCTGCGCCACCAATGTAATCGCCTTCAGCGCCGCTGCCGCAATAACCGGCGGCAGGCTATTGGAAAAAAGATAGGGCCGCGACCGCTGCCGCAACAATTCGATCAGTTCTTTTCGTCCGGTGGTAAACCCACCGGTCGCGCCGCCGAGTGCCTTCCCCAGAGTGCTGGTGACGAGATCGATCCGCTCGGCCACGCCGAAATGGTCGGGCGTGCCTCGCCCCTGTGTTCCCAACACTCCGGTTGCATGGCTATCGTCTACGACGACCGCGGCATCGTACCGCTCGGCCAACTCCACGATGCGGTCTAATTTCGCGAGATCTCCGTCCATCGAAAAGACGCCGTCGGTTACAATCATCCGCGCACGGCTCGATGCCGATTCAGCCAGCCTTGCTTCAAGCTCGTCCATGTCGGCATGGGCATAGCGCAGGCGGGTGGCTTTACAGAGCCGGATGCCGTCTATCAGACTGGCATGGTTCAAGGCGTCGCTGATAATACTGTCCCGTTCGTCGAGCAACGTTTCGAACAGCCCGCCGTTCGCATCGAAACAGGAACTGTAGAGAATGGTGTCGGCCGTGCCCAGCCAGGCGCTGATGGCCTGTTCGAGCTGTTTATGCAGCCGGTGGGTCCCGCAAATGAACCGGACGGATGCCATGCCATATCCGTATTCTGCGAGACCTTCGACGGCCGCCTTCGTGACTTCCGGATGATTGGCCAAACCCAGATAATTGTTCGCGCAGAGATTGACGGCTGGTCCCTCCGCCACACGAATGGCGCTGTCCTGCGGAGATAGAATCTCGCGCTCCGTTTTGTAAAGGCCGGCTGCGCGGATGTCAGCCAGTTGCTGATCAACCGCATGCTTCAGTGTGAAATAGGCCATACCAACCAGTTAGGGGTGAAACGTGAAGCCTGAAGAAAACCAGCGGACGGCGCGAGAAGAGAGCAACCTCAATCCCCTCACGGGAACATAACTACTTTGCCGCATTGACCGGAATTGATCAAATCAAAACCGCGAGCGAAATCCTTCAACGGAAACGTATGCGTGATGACAGGACGAATGTTCAGACCGGCCTTGAACAACCCTCCGAGACGATACCAGGTGCTGAAAAGCCGGCGGCCCGTAATGCCGTACACGCGGATTCCCTTGAAGATGACGTCATTGGCGAGGTCGCAGGTGACCGGTCCGGTGGGAATGCCGAATAGCGTGACGCGGCCGCCGTTCTTGACCGAGTGGAACGCATGGTGCAGCGCCGCCGGGTGCCCGGACATTTCCAGTGAGGCATCGACGCCTTCACCCGCCGTGATATCACGAATGGCGGCGGCGACGGCCTCAGGAGAATCCGCCTTGGCATTCAGCACATGATCGACTCCCACTTGTTTGGCCAGACCGAGGCGATAGTCGCTCACGTCAGTGGCGATAATCGTGGCGGCGCCGGCGGTACGGGCCACCGCGGCGGCGAAGAGACCGGTGGGGCCGCAGCCGGTGATCAGAACGGTATGGCCGGTCAAATCTTCGACGAGGGCCGCATCGACGGCGTTGCCCAAAGGCTCTTGCACGGATGCCAGCTCCGGCGGGATATCTTGCGAGGTTTTCCAGAGTACCGTTTCAGGAAGCCGCACATAGTCGGCAAATGATCCATCCAGGTCGACTCCGAGAATGCGGTAATTTTTGCAGACGTGGGCTTGGCCCGTTCGGCATTGAAAACAGGCGCCGCAGGTCAGGTGTGATTCGGCCGCAACATAGTCTCCCACTCGCACGAGCGTGACATCCGCGCCGACGGCGACCACCTCGCCGCACATTTCATGCCCGATTGTTCGAGGAGGGTGAACACGACTGTGGGCCCAGGCATCCCAATTATAGATATGGGCATCGGTTCCACAGAGCGAAGTGGCTGTAACCCGGATCACCGCATCGGATGGCCCCGGAGCGGGGTCGGGACGATCAGTGTACGTCAAGCCGGGTTCGGCGGAGGTTTTGACGAGCGCACGCATGGCCCCATTATAACAAGATGGGGACAAATGCCCAGCCGAAGCGAGAACTCGTCTTCATTGACTGCAATTGTTTCCTGCTCCATTGGGGCGACTCGCAGCATGGCTTTCGCCAAAAAACGGGTTGAACTGGGTAGGGCGCCTGGGTAGGATGCGGCGATGCCACGTCGCTTCTACAAGACTCGGTGCTGCTGTATGGCGGCGCTGGGGCTAGCCCTATGCCTATCTGCTGCAACTGTGCCGGCAGGTCCCGTGCCCGCCTCGCCGGCCGCTCAAAAACGCTGGGCGCAATTCGAACTGGTCAGCGCCGAGACTGATGGATCCGTGCAGGTAGGGAAAGATGTCGTGCTCAGTATCACGCTCGGTGGAATGGCGGCCGGGGCGGAATCAGTCATGGCAATCATCGAATCCCCCGGCTTCCAAAGCCAGACCGTGTCGCTGAGCGAGGAATCGACGCCCGTGGTCTATCAGGGGACGGCGATCCTGGAGCCCAACTCGGTCTCGAAGAGCCTGACGACCGTGCATCCGAAAGCCGTGCGAATTCGAATCACTTTCGCCCGCGCAAAAAAGTCAGGACTCGAGGAATTCTTGAAACGCGACCTCTACATCACTTTGGGTGACAGGACGCCTGAAGAGGACGAGACCAAAACGGTTCCAGGGCCGCTTGTCGAAAGTCCCGACAGCGATCCTGAAGCCGTACAGAAAGCGACGGAACAGGTGATGGCCGTCAATGCGACGATTGCGGAAGAAGATCTCCTGCCGTTACCTCCGCCCGGAGAATCAAAAGCCTATTGGAAGCAAGTGAGCGAGTTGATCAGCCGGAACTGGAGCCGGCAAGTCCGCTCCATCCGCCGTTCCCCCACCAGTGAAACCGTGCGTGTGCAATTCAAAATGTATGCGAGCGGTGTGGCGCAGTTGATTCAATTGGAAAAGAGTTCCGGCGCGCGGGACATCAACGACGCCGGATTGCAAACGATCATTCACGCCCATCCCTTCCCTCCGATTCCGCCTGATGTGGGGGGAGAAGTCGTCGATGTGCATGTGCGCATGCGCACCGGCGCCAAGGTCGCGGCCCGCGATGTGCAAATGACGGTGGATAAAAAACCGTCGAAACCAGTAGCCTCCCCACCGAAAGACAAAACCGCTGAAAGCGGTTCTACGAAGGAGTAAATATGATCAATCGAATAGGTCGTGCGGCAGTCATGTTGTGTCTAGGAGCGGCTGTGCTGTTCGGTGCAGTTGCAGGACATGCCGAAATGGCGAGGTATGATGTCGATTTGGAACATTCGATCGTGGGGTTCACGGTGTCACATATGGTGATTTCGAAAACCACCGGGCGCTTCAAGGACTATGGCGGGTTTATCGAAATGGATCCGGAGGCCGGTACGGTGAAGGCGATCGAGGCCACGATCAAGACGGCATCGGTGGATACCAATCATGAAAAGCGCGACGCCCATCTGCGCACCCCCGATTTTTTTGAGGTCGAGAAGTATCCGACCATGACGTTTAAAATGAAAAGCTATAAGAAAACCGGCGGAGGTTACAGCGCAGTGGGCGACCTGACCTTGCGTGGCGTGACGAAAGAAATTACGCTGGTGGGCGATTTAAACGGAGTGACCAAGGATCCCTGGGGCAATACCCGGGCGGGATTCACGGCCGAAGGCAAAGTAAATCGGAAAGACTTCGGCATGGTGTGGAACAAAGGGCTCGACGGCGGCGGGCTCATCGTCGGGGACGAGGTCTCCATTAAGCTGGAGATCGAGTGCATTAAAGCAAAACCGTAGAGTTGCTCTCCTCTTTGGGTCCATTGGTCTGCCCGGGGACCCTGCCGGGGAGATTAATGTGGCAGCGGCGCAACGCCGGGGAGGAGTGATCGAGGTACGGCCGTTCATGGTTGAAGGCGAGCGATGGGAGAAGCTGCATGAACAAGAGCGCTGGAAAACTCAGGCCTCATCCCGGTAGGATGGCCGGATGTCTTATCGCCGGCTGTTAGGACTGATAACGGCTCTCTGGAGCCTTGGCGCAATCGAGGCCGGGGCCCTGGAATTCACCGCCGATCAGGTGACCAAAATCAATGGCCGCACGCAAAAAGCCAACATTTATTACCGGGACGACATGTGGCGGATCGAACACCACTCGATGGGACCGGTCAACGTCAGCATCGTGCGCAAAGATAAGAATCTGGTCTGGTTATTGTTGTCGCGAATGAGGCATTTCAAGACCCTTCCGTACAGTTCAGCGCAGGATCTGAAGGTATTCGAGAAATTGGAGGGAGAGGTCTCACGCGAAGAAATCGGGACAGAAACGCGAGAGGGGCATCCGACGATTCTCTATGAGGTCACGGTGAAGCAGGGAGAACGGACGGAGGTCTACTACCAGTGGTTTGCCACCGATATCAACTTCCCGATGAAACTAGCCAGGAAAGACGGAAGCTGGATCGTCGAGTATCAGCATGTCAGGATGCGCCCCGTCATCGATTATCTCTTTCAATTGCCTCTGAACTTCGAGCCACTGGAAGAGTTCGATACAGTGCCGGTTGACCCGAAATCGGACAAGCAGCCGATGTGATGTCTGACCCACTACAAGGAGGAGTTCATTGCAAAAGGTTGGAGTGACCGCATGGGCTACGGTTTGTGGGATCTTAGGATTGACGGGCGCACTGTATGCGTTGGACGTTGCCGATGTAACCCGGGAATGGACGCCGGAAGGAAAAAAACTGGCAGCTGAACGGGTCAAGCTACCGGCCCATGACGAGATGGTCCTTGTTCCTGCCGGTGAATTCCTCATGGGAAGCGATAAGAAAGTCGATAAGAATTCCTATTTGGCCGAATTCCCGCAGCGGAAAGTGTATCTGGATTCCTATGAAATCGACAAATACGAAGTCACTACCGTACAGTTCTTAAAGTTCGTGTTGGCCACCAATCGCGACCCCTTGATCGATTGGCAGTACGACGGTGGGAATTTTCAGGAGACGATGGTCAGCCACCCCGTCATGCATGTCTCGTGGTACGACGCGGACGCCTATTGCACCTGGGCAGGCAAGAGATTGCCGAGCGAAGCGGAGTGGGAAAAGGCCGCGCGAGGTCAAGATGGCCGCATCTATCCCTGGGGCAATCAAATGGCGGGTCTTTCTCGGTCGAACTTCGGCCGGACCGGACTCTCGGGCCCGGTGCGGGATCGCCCGGAGCGGCTATTGCTGTACCCCCCGATCATTTCCGTCGACAAGTACGACAATGCGATCAGCCCCTATGGTGTATTTCAGATGGCGGGAAATGTCGCCGAGTGGATAGCGGATTGGTTCGATCCTAAATACTATGCCGGCGCCCCGAATAAGAACCCCAAGGGGCCTCAAACCGGCACGCAGAAAGGTTTTCGCGGCGGCGGTTGGATCGACAGCACCCCGACCGTGCGTGTCGCTCAGCGCAATGGGACTGATCCCCACACCAAGATGAACTGGATGGGCTTCCGTTGCGCGCGGGACGTGCAGGACGAAACGGCAGTGCAGGCAGCCGACAGTAAGTAATCATGTGGCAGAGCCGATTCACGCGTTCAGGTCAGAGCATCGGCTGACTCCAAGGTCTCACTGAGCCGTATTTTTTCTGGCTAGCAGCTCGTGAACCTGTTCACCCGTCTCTTTGACCAAAATGCCCATTTTGCCGTGCGAGGGTTCGAGATCGACCGGTAGGTCATAGTGGCGGATGCGTTCGCTCGCGGTAGGGCCTATGGAGGCGACGACCATTTTTTTGCAGGCGTCTTTGAACTGAGCCGACGTTCCTTCCTGTTCCACCATCTGCATCACATGGTCGATCTGAGCTGCGTTGGTGATCAGCATCACCTGGACATTCCCCGCAAGGATCTCCCTTAAGATCTGTTTCAATGGCGCGGTATCTTGCGGGAGAGCCCACCGGTAGACCGGCAAGGGATACACATCGGCGCCGCGCTGTTTCAAGGCTTCCAGCAAGTCAGGGTTCGATAGACCGTATTCTTGCACCGCCACCCGCAATCCCCTCACCGGGCGGTATTCATCCAACGTGGACAGGACATCGGCCCAGGTGTTGGGTTCCGGCACCGTCAAGGTCGGTTGGAAGCCCAGGGCTTTGAGTGCCGCGACCGGCTTAGGCCCACGCGCGATCAACAGGGTGTTTGTCAGGGCACTCTTGATATCCTGTTTGGAATGGCGGCTGTGCAGGATATCAAACAGCGTGGTGGTGCCCACGCCCGTGAGCAGAACGAGCACATCGATGCCCTCCGTCAGCAGCCGCTGCCCGAACCGCAGGGCAGCTGAATTGTCTTCAAGAGGGATCTCACGCATTGCCGGCGCCACGAGTGCCCGACCGCCATAGCGCTCGATCAGTCGGGTCATTTCCGCCGCCATGCGCGATTCGAACGAGGCGACGGAGAAACTACTGAAATGTGACGTAGTCATTGCATCATTTCTTCAGTGAAGCATTGTTAGATCGTGTTGTGACTTGGGACGCTGCAAAAATCGCAAGGAGTTCGTTCGCTTCCGTTTTCAATGCGGAAAGAGATTCGCCAAACAGAATTCCAGTTTCTTCGAGAAGTTCGACCCAGAACACCGTTTCGTCGGCTTCTTCGACCACGATACCAAGTTTGGCGAGGAACTCGGCTCGTGATCTCGCCCTACAGGTTGCACGATAGTTTGCGGCCATGGATGTTCCCGCGCGCAAAAGCTGGTTCCCAATGACACGACCCTCGTTTGTCTTGGGAAGAGACTGCGACATGTGAATGATTCGAATCGCAAATTTCTTGGTCCTCGCCTTTAAGGCTTCCGTTCGACTTCTATCCTTCATCCCCAATGTTTCAATCGGCAATGGTGAAATGGGTCATTGCTTGGCTGTTGACGCGTCCGCCGCGCAGCGGAATCCCGTCGATTCATTCCGCATGGTCGGGTCGCTTTCTACGCGGGTAAAGATGCGGACCGTCGGGGTTTCGTTCTGCCATCCGGCTCCACGGATGACTTTCTTGGCGCCGCTCTCTGGTCCCGGGGGGTTCTTGTCGGGACTCTTCTCGTAATACTTGGCATCGTACCAGTCATTGACCCACTCCCACACATTCCCCGCCACGTCATAGACTCCATAGGGGCTTTTCCCCCTCTCATAACTGCCCACCGGCATCAGGGTTTTTTCGCCGATCCATTTCTGGTTGAAGTTGAGATGTTTGTTCGTGGGTTCGACATTGCCCCAAGGAAAACGCCAGTCGTTGTTGCCCTTGGCGGCCTTTTCCCACTCCGCTTCTCGCGGCAACCGCCTGCCGGCCCATGCGCAGTAGGCATCGGCATCGGCCCAATCGACATTGATCACAGGACGATCGGCGATGGATGCCGGAATCTCGGCCCCTTCCCACAGATTGCGGGTCGGTTTTTGGGGGTTCTGCGGAATGCGATGATTGGTGGCCTTCACGAACTCCAGGTAGCGTCCATTGGTTACCTCGTATTTGTCCATGTAGAATGCGTCGATCTCAACGACGTGGCGAGGATATTCATCGCGTCCGCCGTCGCGATCTCCGGTAGGAACCCCCATGGGGTAGGGACCTGCGGGAATCAACAGCAACGGTGCGCCATCCTTTCCCGTCATCTCCTTGGGAAGCGTCGCGGGCTCTGTCGCGAAGACGTGAGACCCCGCGCCGTTCAGTCCGATGAGAGCCACTACTATCGCCAGGACGGATCGTGCCAACATAGCTCCAAACTCCTTTGGTTCGAGGAAAACGATGCGCGATCGTATCACAGCGACGGGTGCCGAGACAGGACTAGTTCGGAGGCGCCGGCGGCCGGTGTCCCTGCGGGCGAAGCGCAATGAGGATTGACGGGATGACGGGCCTCCACCTACTATACGGCGAAGGAGAACTCGATGTGCCGACTCATTACGGCTTGCGACATCTGGCCCTTCGGGTGACGGATCTCGCACGGTCGCGCGCCTTCTACGAGCGGTTCCTGGCGATGAAGGTCGTGTGGGAGCCTGATCAGGACAATGTCTACTTCAGCTCAGGGTCCGACAACCTGGCGCTGCACCAGATCGCCCCCAGTGACCTCGCCCAATACCAGCCGCTACGCGGTCAGTTACTCGATCACTTCGGCGTAATTCTTCCGAGTCCGGCGCAGGTGGACGAACTGTTCCGCGACGTCCGGCAGGATGCGGCTCAGTATGGCGCCACTATCGCCAAGCCGCCCAAGCAACATCGCGACGGCAGCTATTCCTTTTACTTTACCGATCCGGACGGCAATGTGATCCAGGCATTGTATGAACCCACGATCAGTTCACTTGCCTCCAGGCGTCAGGATTAACGTGAGCATGCAGAACCAGAGCGCAGGCCGGTTCGATGACATCTATTCGCGAGTGACGCGTCACGCCTCACGCCCATGAGGATTTGGGATACATGGCCACGCGACCAGTATGTAGGCCTGGCCCCCTGGGTATGGGCTCAGCTTGAAAGTAACCAGCCGCCCGGACCCTTCCCCTTTATCGGCGGCGTGGCCCCCGAGGTTGTGGCGAGCCTGCATGAAGCCCATGGTTTGTTTATGGCCTGTGTGGAGACGGCCATCAGCGATGTGTTTTCCCGCCGTGCCATTCTGGGCGACCCGCGTACAAAGGTCCGATTGGAAGATGCCTATGCCGAACTGGTCAATTCTCGACCGCAGTTGAGTCAACACATTACGGCCCGGCGGCAACCGGATGGACAATTTCAGTGGTCCCATCCATTCGACGCGACCAAGTCGGCGACCGTGGTCAATACCGGGCTCCGCATTTTCAATGCCGTGAAGCGACAGGCGATTCCCGTGCCGTTCGACCGGCCGATGGGACCGCTCGTGGGGAAATTACTGGGTATGTTGGACGGCACGCAGCCGGCCGGAGCCATTCAGACCATCGTTGCGACGGCAGGACGGGACGGCGAGCGCCTGTTGACGAAACTCATGGAATTGTTCGCGCAGTACGACTGTTTGATCCCCGCGCAGCGGGCTTCCGTTCGCGAGCATTGGCTTTTGAGTACCCGCGATCGCGATACGATTCACCTCGGTCATGCCGCATTGCTGTACCGGCAGCGCGATACTTTCTTGTTGTTCGACCCTTGGCTCCTGCCCTGGTTTGCCGAGTCGAATGTGCCGAGCCTGTGGTGCTCGATGCTGCCGAAGCCGGCGGCGATCTTCTTGACGCACGACCATGACGACCACGTCGATCCGCGGACTCTGTTGCATATGCCGAAGGACGTGCCGATCGTCATCCCCAGCCGGCGAAACCGTAAGAAATATTTCTACGATTACCTACCGCTGCTGCGTGAGTTGGGATTCACGCACATCACGGAACTGGCGCACGGCGAGACATGGAATTTCGACGGGGGCGCAGTGGTATCCGTGCCGTTTTTCGGCGAGGATCCTTGCGATTTGGAGATGCCGAGGAACTGCTATCTCGTCACCGATCGCGGGCAAAACGTATTGGTCCATGCCGACAGCGGGCCGACCAACAGCGGCCGATCGGCCATTAAGGAAGGCGTCATTCAACAGCTGGTCCAAAAATACGGGCCTCTGTCGTTGGTCCTGGCCTCACAGCAGCAATTGCAGGAGATCCGAAGCTATGCCGCCCACGCGCCATTGTCTCATCCCGGGCTCTGGCTCGACGTGGGGGAAAACGGCTACCTCACGAATAGTTACCTGGATGAGCTTTGCGCCGCGGCACAGGCGCGTCTTTTCGTGTCCTATGCCACCGGCGGGGCCGATTGGTATCCCGATCATCTCTCGTTCATGTTCAGCCGGCGCAATCCGGCGCGCACGGCGCTTCTCACCGCCCATTGGGAACCTCCTGAAAAGCTGAAAGACCTTCTCGGGACGCGAGGGTGCGGGTACCATCGGACTCGCGCGTTGGATTTCTTTCGCATTGCCGGGGACCGGTCGGTGCAGGTTTCCTCTGCGGCTGAAGCCCTGTCTCCCATGCCGCTCTACCGGCTCGATCATGGAGATCCCCCGTTTATGAAACCGGGCGGGCGCGCCTGACAGGATGCCTGCCTACCTGAGCCTATCGAAACGCTTCTGAGCAGAGTTACCCGCTGGACCCTGGCAGAACAAAACCGGCTGGAAAGGAAAAGACACACATGGGGGCTGCGAAGGACTTGATACTCGTCACCGGCGCGGCCGGGTTCATTGGATTTCATCTGGCCAAGAGACTGCTCGATCGCGGCGAATCCGTGCTCGGTCTGGACAACCTCAACGACTATTATGACGTCCGCCTGAAAGACGCGCGTTTGGCGCAACTCATTCCGCACCAGCAGTTCCAATTCGTCAAGCTGGACCTGTCTGATCGTACCGGCATCTCGGCCCTCTTCGAACAGCGTCCCATTCGACGTGTCGTGCACCTGGCCGCGCAGGCCGGGGTTCGTTATTCATTGGTCAATCCGCACGCCTATACCACGAGCAATATCGATGGATTTCTGAACATTCTGGAAGGTTGCAGACATCATAAGGCCGGGCACCTGGTCTACGCCTCCACGAGCTCGGTGTACGGCGGCCACACGCAGATGCCGTTTTCGGTTCATGACAACGTCGACCATCCCGTTTCACTCTATGCCGCCACGAAGAAGGCCAATGAACTCATGGCCCATTGTTATGCGCACCTCTACCGATTTCCAATCACGGGGCTGCGTTTCTTCACCGTGTACGGGCCTTGGGGACGCCCCGACATGGCGCTGTTTCTGTTTACGAAGGCGATTTTGGAAGGGCGGCCGATCGACGTGTTCAATCATGGAAAGATGCAGCGCGATTTTACCTATGTGGACGATATCGTCGAAGGGATCGTGCGCACGCTCGATCGTCCTGCCCTGCCTGATCCCGCCTGGTCGAGCGACAAGCCAGATCCCGGCAGCAGTTCGGCGCCCTATCGGCTCTACAACATCGGGAACCACCAGCCGGTCGATTTGCTGCGCTTCATCGAGGTGCTCGAACAGACAATCGGCAAGAAGGCCGAAAAGAATTTTCTCCCTCTCCAACCAGGCGACGTGCCGGCCACCTATGCCGATGTCGCCGATTTGATGCGAGACACTGGTTTCAAACCCGCCACATCGATCGAAACCGGCATCGCCCGCTTCGTCGAGTGGTATCGGGAATATTACAAGGTCTGAAGGGACGGTAGCCTTCTTCATTTCTTCAGAGCCGCTTGGTACGCAGATCTGGGCTGCGTTATTGTCCGCTTCCCGCCACTTCCGATACCCATCGAGTTTCGCAGCGCGACAGAAACCGGCAGAGCTGCTCGAAGGACTGCATGCCGTCCGCGATTTCCATGCAAAGAGGATGGGCGAGGATCGTAGCAATTCCGCCGCGCTGTTCGATTGTGACTACCTGCTTTTGTACGGTTTCGCGCCATTCCTGAACGGTGACTCTCTCTTGCAGGCGCGAGGGGTTGAGGCGCCCGGCCACGTACTTGCCGTGCAGCAGATGTTCATGGTCTGGCAGGGTATTGATCGGCAGCGACAGAAGCTTCTGGCTTACGCGTTCAACCGAGGTGGCCTTTCGCGCAACACGATCCGACACGATGCGAATGCCCGATTGCCCTAGAAGCGGATAGGTGTGCGCGTCATGCTTGTAGGCATGGTTGCGCCAGATGGTAATGTCCGTTCCCGTGACGTTCCGGATGGCCGCGATAGTCCGTTCGATATCGCGCTGTTGGAGCGACGCGGAACCCAGCATGGAGCCGGTCAGATGCTTTGAGATCCGATGCCGGATGGAGCGAAAGGCGCAGAACGTATGGCCTCCGATTTCGCAGTGGGAACGGCGGCTCAAATCAGCCAGGATGTCCCGTTCCTCAAGGCAGGCCTTCCCCGTGACGAAGAGCGTCACCTTCACATTGTGTCGCGCGGCAATGTCGCAATAGCGCAATGCCAGTTGGGCTTCGGTCTGTTGCGCATAGCGCGTATCGACGCCGCGGTAGGATCGATGGTGCACATCGCCGGTGAGGCAAATCATAACAATTCCCGATAGACGGATTCCGTGCGCTCGATCGCGCGATCAAGCGAAAAGTCTCGCAGCACCCGTTGCCTTGCGCGGTCGGCATGGGCCCGTGCTTCCTGCCGGTGGCTCAGGATCCACTGAACGGCCCTGCTCAATGCCTCGCTGTTCTGTGGCTCGATCAAGCGGCCGGTCTCTCCATCGACGACCAGATCGGGAATGCCGCCGACATCGGTGGCCACGACTGGTATACCCATCGCCATGGCCTGCAGCAGCACTTGCGGCGTTCCCTCGATTTTGAAAGAAGGAAACACAAGGCAGGTCATGGCAGCAAGAAACTCCGGAATCTCCGTGCGAAATCCTGCCAGAATCGCATGCGGCCGGAGGCGGTGCCGGTCCAGCAATTCATCGGCCGTCTGTTTATCCCACGGAGGGCCGTCTCCGACAAATAGGAATTTCGCGCGAGGCCAGCGTTCCAGAATCGACGGCGCGGCTTCCATGAGGTAACGGAATCCCTTTCCCCGCTCCAGCCGGCTGATATAGCCGATGATAGGGTCGGCCTGCTCAAGGCCGAATTCTTTGGCAATTCCGGCGCCGCTCACCGTCGGAACAAACCGATCGAGATTGATGCCCGCCGGGATGTTCACCACATGCTCCGCGTTGAGTCCGGGAATCCGGAGAAGATCCTGCTTGCCGCCGGCCGAAGAGGTCAACAGGCGGTCCGAGAAGGTCGTATAGATGAGGCTTGATATGGGGTTGGTTTTGACCGCTGTGCCGATGTGGCGGGTTCGAACAATCGGCACCCCGCGCAGGCGCGCCGCCGGTCCACAGATCCAATGGTCTTTTGAGCTGTGCGTATGGAGGATGTCGACGTGATGTCGTCCCAGGAGAGACCAGAACCGCGCCATCGACCGTATTTCATAGGATTGCCTCATGGGAAGAGGAATCATCGCCATGTTCTGGTCGCCGGCTCGCCGGGCGAGAGGTGATCCAGGGTTACAGACGAAGGTGAGCTGATACCCCCGGGCGTTGAATCCGGCGGCCTCCTCGAGCATCCGAATTTCGAGCCCGCCGAATCCCGTGGATGCGCTCGTATGCCAGACGGTGACAGGACGATGTCCGCGGGCGCTGCTCATGATCGAATACCTCGAAGAATAGTCCCTCGGCCTGTGGAACGGGCGGGAGGCGCTGTGAGAGGAAGAGTAAGCGGGCGGTCCCATAGAATCAAGATTCGTCGTTATGCGGGACGGGAGAGGATTCAGTTTCTTGGTATGAGAGTGGGCATGGATATGGTGAGAATCTCACATGGATGCTGCGAATACGACACAGATGAGCAGATTGAGTGACGGCCGAGCGACCCCTTCTCTGGCCCCTCTGCCTGCGGCCTTTTCCCCTTCAGCCGCCATTCTACATATGAAACAGAGTGGCGCACTTGTTGCGTAGTGGGAGTATGGAGTAAGGTAAAAAAGGAAGCGTGGTTTAGCAAGGTGAGGCTGAAGGTGAATGTGAGTCGGATGATCCGCGCAATGGTCGCTGGGGGATTGCTGGTGTTTACAGTGTCCGGACCGGTCTTCGCTGAAGAGAACCAGAAAGAGGCGCTGGCCTGGAATCTCTTCCGCACTCCGCCGTCGGGCGCGTTGTCTCAGGCTTCGCCGCCGAACGATCGCAATGGAGAGGTGTTTCGGCAAACGCCTACGTTGAGCGGGAGGGTACAGCTCAGCGAGCAGACATTGATCCCTTATGTCGGAGCAGGATTCAATGGGGGATATGTGACGGAACGTGAGCGGGCGCTGGGGCCTTCATCGGCGTTTCCGCAGCAAAATATCCTGGGCGAATCGTTGGGCAAGGGCCTGATGCCGAACGAGTTCCACATGGGCATCCGCATTCCCTTCTAGCTCGTTCCTTTCTTTCGTCTCTTCAAAAATGCCAGCGTGCGAGAGATCTCGGCGCGATTCTCTCTCAGGTTTGGGCGAACGCGGCGCGCATCGCCTTATTCCTGCCGGAAGCTCAGTCGATCATTGCGAAGGTGAGATGCCCTTGCCGGCCGTCCTCTTAGCTCAAGGCCCTCCTGCTTCACGGCCTCGTTCTCGCGTCGCCCGTCCCCTTGATGCCGCCTCGCTCGACGGTTTTCAGATTGCCCTTCATCCTATTCTGCGCCATGGCATCTGCAAGATCTCCTGCAAGGCGGAACAAGCGGTTGCGCTTGTTGAATTGACAGCCCTACGCTATGCTTCGTGGCGGTAACGTTCCCTATTCCATCCCGACCATCGACCCTCCTTCACGAATGAGCGACTACGCAATTCTCAGTGATCTGTTGGTGATTTATGCGGTGTCCATCGTCGTGGTCTTCGTATTTCACCAGTTTCGCTTGCCGTCGATCGCCGGGTTTCTAGTGGCGGGGGCCCTGATCGGGCCGCATGGGCTCCATCTCATTTCGGATATGTCTCAGGTGGAGGTACTGGCCGAGATCGGGATCGTGCTTCTCCTCTTCACGATCGGGATGGAATTCTCCTCAGCGCACTTTGCGGCAGCCCGCCGCATTCTCATGGTGGCCGCCCCGGTTCAAACGGGTGGCGTCCTCATCCTGGCGCTGCTCTGTGCCTTGCTGACCGGACTGACCTATCAACAGGGGATTTTCTGGGGCTTCCTCCTGTCCTTGAGCAGTACGGCCATCGTCCTGAAGGCGCTGGCCGAACAGGGAGAGAGCGACTCGTTTCATGGACGTGCCACCGTTTCGATCCTGATCTTTCAAGATCTCGCGGTCGTGCCGATGATGCTCATCACGCCGATTCTGGCCTCGCCCAGCGGTAGCGCGATGGGCGCGATAATGTTGACGTTGGTGAAGGCGGCGGTGGTTGTCGTTCTGATTGTCGGGGCGGCCTGGTATCTCGTGCCGCGGTTGTTGCAACACATTGTGCGGAGTCGAAGCCGCGAGCTCTTCCTGCTGTCGATCATCGTGCTGTGTCTCGGTATCGCCTGGCTGACCTCGCTCGCGGGACTTTCGCTGGCCCTCGGCGCATTTATTGCGGGCCTGGTCATCGCGGAGTCTGAATACAGCCATCAGGCGCTGGCTGAGGTCCTGCCGTTCCGCGATAGCTTCAACAGTCTATTTTTCGTGTCGATCGGCATCTTGATGGATCTGCGCGTGGTACTGGACCATCCGCTGATCGTTCTTGGACTGTTGGTGGCGGTGATTGCCGGAAAACTAGTGGCCGGGACCGGCGCGATGATCGCGGCTGGTGCTCCTCCACGATCGGCGCTGTTGGTCGGGGTGGCGCTGGCGCAGGTGGGAGAATTCAGTTTCATCCTGGCGCAACAGGGACAGGAAGCGGGGCTGCTGACCGGGGATCTCTATCAGTTATTTTTGTCGATGTCGGTCTTGACGATGGTGGTGACCCCCTTCCTGATGCAGTGGTCGCCTCACCTGGCCCGGCGGATTGAAGCGATGCAACGGCTTCGGCACTGGTTGCCGGCGCGCACGACAGCGCATGTCTC
This sequence comes from Nitrospira sp., assembly GCA_020697375.1. The sequence goes on from JAJFBJ010000006.1 coordinate 36,795, forward strand.
GCAGCTCGAAGGGCCGCAGGTCCGCACCAAGGACCATGTGATTATCGTGGGGTACGGGCTCAACGGTCGAAATCTGGCCCGAGTATTGAGCGAGAGCGAGATTCCGCACGTGGCCCTCGACTTGGACGGGGACACGGTGCGCCGCGAGTCGCGCCATGGGGTTCCCATCTATTACGGCGACGGCTCGAATGCCAACGTCCTCCGGCACATGAGAATCGACGACGCAAAAGTGCTAGTCGTGGCGCTGTCAGATCCCTTCACGGCCAGGCGGGCGGTGAAGGTGGCGAAGGGGCTGAATCCGGACCTGCATATCGTGGTGAGGACCCGCTACTTGCGTGAATTGGAAGAGCTGCATCAGCTGGGCGCGGACGACGTCGTTCCGGAAGAGTTCGAGACCTCGATCGAAATTTTTGCGTTAGTGCTGCGGACCTACAATCTTCCGCAGGAATTCGTCGCACGAAAAGCCGAACAAATCAGGCGGGAAGGCTATGCCTTGCTGCGCCGTAGCGAGATGCCGGAACTCGCCCATCATCTGCGCGGCGGGACGTTGACCGATGTTGAGGTGGAAACCTGCCGGATCGACGACGATGCCCCCGCGGCCGGCAAGTCACTGGCGGAACTTTCGATTCGTCCAAGGGCCGGCGCCTCTGTCATCGCATGGACGCGCAGCCAGGTGACCCAGTCGAATCCCTCTGAAACCGTGCGCCTGCAGTCGGGAGACGTGCTCACACTCCTCGGATCCCGTGATCAGATCAGACGGGCCATGGCTCTTCTGAATGAGCCGCATGACGGTACCAACCGACAGATCAGCTGACACAACGATCGGCTAACTTCTCCAGCGGAGCGTGACGGGCCCTCTCAAGGGATGGTCCAATGGATTGCCGCTCTGTACCGCCGCGAGATGGGCTGCCTTCAGCTTGTAATACCATTTAGCGGGGGTATCCGCGTCATCGATCAGCATGAGCGACGGTTTGTACTTCAGTCCCACGGCCTGCCGTTCCATCGCCTGCTTATCCTGCTGCATGAAGATATTGGCAAAATAGCGGAACAGAATCTTGGAGAAGGGGAGCCAGCGAAAGGCGTTCCAGGCGGCGGTAAAATCGATGCGGCATTGTTGTTCGCCGATCGGCGTGACCGTCGCCCGGGAGGAGACGAACATCGAACCGCATTGCACGAGCTCGAACCGCTGATTAGGAAGCACGAAATCAATGGTGGTCGTCAACGGGCCGCCGTAAAAGAGATTGAGGAGTTTGTAAGGCCCGCTGTTAGATGAGGGCGCATGGGGCACCATGCGAAATCCATTGGGGATCGGTTCGAAAGTCTTCGCCTTGTCGTGCATGCTGGCCTTCGTGCGCCACCAGGAACTTTGGTGAACGAAGGGCCCGTGGGCCGGATCCATGAGACCGACGATGCCGTCATCGATGGTGCAGTCCAATATCGTGGAGATCTGGATCATGCGATAGGGTGCCGAGGGCAACGGCAGGCGTGGAAGCTCAGGTACCGGCTGAGCGGGCCGTTGCGGGTCGGAGAGAAACACCCATACGTAGCCGTCCTGGTCCTGACAGGGATATGAAGCGATACCGATCTTATCGGCTTTGAGCGGAGAGCCTTCGATCAGAGCTGGTATGTGGCGGCAGCGGCCGCCCGTATCGAATTGCCATCCGTGATAGGCGCATTCGACGCGCTCTCCATCGAAATGCCCGAACGAAAGCGGCATTCCCCGGTGCGGGCAAATGTCTCGCATCGCGGCCACCATCCCCTGGCGGTCGCGGCAGATGAGAATCGGCAACCCCAGCATCACCTGCGATAACATCCGGCCGACCGCCAATGACGCGCTCGTGGCGGCCGGATACCAGAACCCGAGAAGGGGAGAACTTTTCGACGGTTTGAGTTCTGTGATGAGGTCTGTGCTCATGGTATGCGTGAAGAGACGCCGCCGCGATGAGACTGCGCATAGGACGAATGGACTATAACGACGGGGCCTGCGACAGGTCAAGCAATCGCGCGCTGTAGGTGAGGCCGCATGTCTGCGAGCGCGGCGTCGGAGAATGTTTGCGGGCCCCTGTGTTTCTTGACAAGAAAAAGAAGCGGAGACTATAGTCTCATTTACGAGTCATTGTGCCATGTCCTGCTCCGAGTCGCGAGGTATCCTATGACCACCGCACAACTGACCAGCGCGCAAATCGAGCCCACGGCTGCTCTGGCCGAGCTCCGCGAGTCGAAGCCGGATCGCGTGACGATCGTGCTCCTCAGCGGAGACCTCGATAAAGCCATGGCCGCCTTCATTATCGCCACCGGGGCCGCGGCAATGGGAATGCAAGTGACGGTCTTCTTTACGTTCTGGGGACTCAATACGATCCGCAAGAAAGGCGCGTCCAGTTCGGCCAACGACTGGTTGCGTCGGATGTTCGGTATGCTCAACAAGGGCGGAGCCGGTACCCTGCCATTGTCCCGATTCCACTTCTGGGGATTGGGTACGAAAATGATGCAAGTGGTGATGAAGCAGAATCGCATGCCTGGGGTACCGGAACTTATGGAGACGGCGCTGGAACTCGGCGTTCGCTTCATCGCCTGCACGACGACCATGGGGTTGATGGGCATTACGAAGGACACGCTGATCGACGGCATCGACCAATTCGCCGGTGTGACCACGTATCTCGCTGAAGCCAGGCAGGGTAGTGTCAATCTGTTCATATAAGCGACAGTCCGGGGAGACTGCATGATGCAGGCTGATGTGAAACTCGATACGCTGGGGTATTTTTGCCCGATGCCGATCATTCTGACCTCGAAGAAGATTAAAGAGCTCACGACCGGCCAGGTGCTGGAAGTCCTTTCGGATGACGAGGGCATTAAGAAGGATATGCCGGCCTGGTGTGAGACGACCGGTCATGAAATGGTTGGGATGGAAGAGGAGGCCAGCTCATCCAAACGGATCTATAAGGCCTTTGTCAAAAAAACCAAGTAACAATCGGTGACAGGCGCGCCGACGCGATGCTGTCGTGCGAAGGAAAGCCGGAGGGCAGGATCACCAGCCTCCGGCTTTTTTCTTGCCTCCCACTTTCCTGGGAGGCGCGGCATGTCCGCATGCGAGTGAGTATGGAAGAGGGCAGGCGGTGAATCAGGTTGTCGAATGTGTGCCCAACTTCAGCGAGGGCAGGAATCCCGAGGTAATCCGGGCACTGACCGACGTGGTCCGTTCGGTCTCGGGTGTGGCCTTGCTGGATGAAACGATGGATCCCGATCACCATCGTTCGGTCGTGACCATGGCCGGTCGACCCTATGCCGTTGCCGAGGTGGCCTTCCAGATGGCGCGGGTGGCATCTCAATTGATCGATCTGCGCAGGCACCATGGTGAACATCCGCGTGTCGGAGCGACGGACGTCATGCCTTTCGTGCCCATCCGCGGCGTCAGCATGCAGGACTGCGTGCAATTGGCCCGAATGGTCGGGCAGCGGATCGGTAATGAACTCAAGATTCCGGTGTTTCTCTATGAGGAAGCAGCGTCCCGCCCCGAGCGGACGAATCTCGAATGGATTCGAAGGGGCGGGGTCAAGGGCTTGATGGCCCGTATGGAGACTGATCCGGCATGGGCGCCTGATTTCGGCCCGAAGCACCTGAACATAACAGCCGGCGCCACTGTCATAGGGGCGCGTGGGCCGCTCATCGCGTTTAACGTGAACCTGAAAAGCCGGGATCTTTCCATCGCCAATGCCATTGCCCGACTGGTCCGGCAATCCAGCGGCGGTCTCCCGTTCGTAAAAGCCATCGCGATCGACTTGAAAAGCCAGGGATTGGTGCAGGTGTCGATGAACCTCACGAACCATGACGAGACGCCGCTCCACGTCGCGTTCGCCGCGGTGCGACGTGAGGCCGAAGCCCGTGGCGTGGAACTGGCGGGAACGGAAATCGTCGGGTTAGTTCCTGATCAGGCGCTCATCGAGACGGCCCAACAAGCCCTTCGCCTGGAACGGTTCGATCCACAACAGGTGCTTGAATCGCGATTGAACAGCAGTGAGTCGCGAGAGGCGTTCGGACGATTGTCGGCATCGCAACCGATGAAGAAGAAAGCGTCTCTGCCGGCCAAGGCCGGGACGGCCGATGGAGTCACAATCGAGGGGCAAGGTTTGACAGGAGGAAGCGTGGGTGCGCTCTCGGCGGCATTTGCAGCGGCATTGGGGGTCATGGTCGCCAAGCTGACTCGCGCGCGAACAGTCGAGCAGCGTTTGTCGGAGATTCGAACCCGTCTCCATGAATTGGTACAGCTCGATCGTGAAGCCTATGCGCAGGTGCTTCAGGCCGGTAAGCTTCCGCTGACCCATCCCAATCGTTCGCTCCAGCTCTCGTCCTGTTTGTTGGCAGCGACGGAAACGCCGTTGGAAATCGTGAAGCTCTCCTGCGAAATCATTCCGTTTCTGCGCGGACTGCTGTCGCAGGCGAAACCGGAACTCCATCCCGATCTCAACATCGGAATACGTCTGGCGGATGCCGTGATCGACGGTTGTCTCGGGATGGTTGCCGAAAACATGAAGGCCCAGCCGAATCAGCAGCTTCTTGCCTCGATTCGTGAGCGATTTTCGGCCGCCGAACAAATGCTTGTGGAAGCGAAATCGCTATGCTACACTCCGCCCTTCGATTCGTGGCCGGACCAAATGCTGAATATTCTGAACTCGGTAAAAAGAGAGTCGAAGGTAGCTGACGATGGAAATCAAGGTCTTCAATAACAACGTCGAAAAAGCCCTCAAGGTCGCCAAGAAGAAATTGGCCGGCGAAGGATTGTTCCGTGAGCTGAAGCGCCGCCGGTATTACGAGAAGCCGAGTGTCCGCAAAAAGGCGAAGGAGCGAGAGGCTCAGCGTCGCCGTCAGAAGTGGCTTGCGAAGAGGCGGTCTGATTAGACGTCAGTCGTTTATTCCCCCGCCCCGCCATTTCGATCATCCTCCTGTCTTATCCCTCCTCCTGATAGATCGATGCAGGCGAAAGATATCCATGCCGTCATCCGAAGGCTGAAGCGAGAGGTCGCTGACTGGTCTGAGCCGGCCGTAGGTGTCGTGGCCAGAGAATCCGGCCGCGACCCATTCCTCGTGTTGATCTCCTGTCTGCTCAGTTTGCGAACCAAAGACAAGACCACTGCCGATGCCAGTCGGCGGCTCTTTGCCCTGGCCTCAACGGCAGCCACCATGCAAAAACTTACGATCCCTGCTATTGAGCAAGCCATCTATCCCGTCGGTTTCTATCGAACCAAGGCCAAACAGATTCTACGGATTTGCACCCAGCTACTAGAACGACACGACGGCCGGGTGCCCACTACGGTGGACGAGTTGCTGACACTTCCAGGGGTGGGGCGGAAGACGGCCAATCTCGTGGTGACGGTCGGTTATGAACAGCCGGGAATCTGTGTCGATATCCACGTGCACCGAATCAGCAACCGGTGGGGCTATGTGAAGACCAAGAACCCGGATGAAACCGAACAGGCGCTCCGCCAAAAACTTCCACAACGGTATTGGATCATCTTCAACGACCTGCTCGTGCCATACGGGCAGAATCTTTGCCAGCCTATCTCACCCTTCTGCAGCCGGTGCAAACTGGTGAACTACTGCGATCGGGTGGGTGTCACGAAGTCGCGTTAGGCGTGAACCGTAAGACGTTAGGAAACAGTTGCTAAATGAACAGCTTCGTTTCCGCCTGAGCGGTCAGTGAGAGAATGGAGGGGAGGCCGAGCACCTCGTCCACGTTCCGTTCGACCGCACCCGCCTCGACACCCATATACTCGAGGCCTGCACTGCAGGCAATGAGACGGAACTGCCCTACGAGACGGGCTTCGTGAAACATTTCTGAAATTGTCGGCACCTTCTTTTCCTGCAGGAGCCGGGCAACTTGTTCGGCGGAGTCGGCATATTCAGGCGGGAAATCGATCGCGTCGATCTTGCCCTCAGCCAGTTTCTTGATGGTCCAGAATAGTAAGACCACGATGACCTCTTTGCCCATGGCGGCGGCAGTGAGGCCGAGTGTCGCGACCTGGTGCAATTTGTCGTAGGTGGCGTTGTGCGCGAAGATCACGAACTTGGGCTTGTGTGACATGGGGGCCTATTTGTTCTTCTGTCTGGTTTGCACGCTGTTCACGTAGTCGTTGATCGCAATATCGACTTCAGCGGACGTCATGCCACGATCGTGCACTTCGCTTTCGTCGACAAGATAACGATCTCCCTCTTTTTCCTGGCGCACCACCACTGAATTCTCCGGCGTGACTTCCACCCGCATGAACCACTCTTTGCTGCCCCTGGTGATGACCACCTCTTTCCCGAGCCCGATTCTGTTGATCTCGATCTGAAGCTCCGTTTCCGTGGATGAGGATTCCGCATGGGCGGCTTGCGCCAAGGACCATTCGAGACTCAGAGCCATGACGAGCGGGACGATCAGTCTTGCGGCAAGAAGGTAGCCTGAAGAAGAGACGGCAGCCGGTATTGCGCGGGTAGTTCGTTTCGAAAACATGGTTCGGAATTATAGCCTGAGGCATATGGAACGTAAACCTGCTTCCCAGCGATGCCCTTTCCGACGCGCAAAGCCCCATGCTAGGATGCGCCGGAGATGAGTGAGGTTCTGACGCAGCTTCAATCCTATATGCCGGCCCAGGTTCTGATTTGGTTTGCGGTCTCTTCCGCGGTCATGTTCATAGGGACACTCGTGGCCATACCCATCATTCTCATGAGATTGCCGCCGGATTATTTCGACATTCGGATCCCGCGCCCGTGGATGGAGAACCACCATCCGGTCCTCCGATTGATCGGACACATCGTGAAGAACGTCGTGGGAGCGATTTTTCTCTTCGCGGGCTTTCTTATGATATTCCTGCCGGGGCAGGGGGTGTTGACGATGTTGATCGGCCTTTCCTTGATCGAGTTTCCCGGCAAGCGGCGTCTGGAGGCCAAGATCGTGGGGCAATCCACCGTGCTCAACACAATCAATGCCATGCGGGCCAAATTCGGCAAGCCGCCGCTCATCATGGCTCCCGAATGACAGGCTCAACGTAAATCCGTCACCCTTTACCGGTTGCCTTTGTACTTTTTTCATTCATTATGCCCACCCTCTTTTTGATCGACGGCAGCGCCTACATTTATCGGGCATTTTTTGCCTTGCCGCAGCTGTCCAATTCCAAGGGGTTGCAAACCAACGCTGTCTACGGGTTCACGACCATGTTGCTGAAAGTCCTGCGGGACCATCGGCCGGACTATGTCGCGGTAGTGTTCGACGAAAAGGGGCCCACCCATCGCCATGAGGCGTTCAAGGAGTACAAGGCGCAGCGGCCGCAGATGCCGCAGGGCATGAGCGCGCAGGTTCCTTACATTCATCGTGTGGTGGAAGCCTTGGCCCTTCCGGTGATCCGGCAAGCCGGGTATGAGGCTGATGACCTCATCGGCACCCTGGCGCGGAAGGCCGAAGCGGAGGACCTTGACGTGGTGATCGTCACCAGCGACAAAGACATGTTCCAACTACTTACTCCCAAGACGCGCATTTACGATCCGGTGAAAGACAAATGGTTTGGCGAAGCGGATTCGCAGGCACGATTCGGCGTGGAACCGGCAAGGGTCGTCGAGATCATGGGCCTCATGGGCGATACGAGCGACAATATTCCGGGCGTCAAGGGCATCGGCGAGAAGACGGCGGTGAAGCTGATCACGCAGTTCGGCACCATCGAGGAACTCTTGAGCCGCATCGATGAGGTGACGCCGACCAAAACGAAGAGCCTGCTGCTGGAGCAGAGCCAAAACGCCCGCATGAGCAAGCGTCTGGCTACGATTCAACGGGATTGCCCGATCGAGTTCGCCCCGGCCCGGTTCAAAGCCAGCGCGCCGCATAGCCAAACCCTGGTAGGGCTGTTGCGCGAGTTGGAGTTCATGAGCCTGGCCAAATTTTTTCAGGGAGACACACCCGAGCAGGATCAGATAGGGGCTGAAGTCGAACAGATTCACGAGGATGATGCAGCCGGGGCCTTTCTAGGTAGGTTGCGAAGAGAGGACGTCGCCGGGATCGCCTGCCTGCTGACAGGCGACGCAGGCGTGCGAGCGGAGATTCAAGGCTGCGCCTTTGGAACTCCGGCCGGCCAGACGGCATTCGTACAAGGAAAGGCGCAGGATTGGCCCAGACCTTTCGTCGGCTTCCTGCGAGACGCCGACAGGCCCAAAGCGGTGCATGACCTCAAACCGTTGTTACTTGCTCTTCATCGCCACGAAACAGAATTGCAAGGGCCATGTTTCGACATCATGGTGGCCGACTATCTGCTGAATCCGAACCGACGCGCTCACAGTCTGGAAGCGATCGCCATGGATCTCTTGAGCTATCAACCATGCGCGGGCGCAGGTGAACAGACCAGCAAGGGGCCGCAATCTCTATTCGAACTGGATGAGAAACTGGTCCGTCGCACGGGAGAGGCGGCGGCGGTAACTGCCCGGGTCGCGCCAATGTTGCGAGATCGGCTGGCGGAGCAGGGAAGCCTGTCGCTATTTCAGGAGGTGGAGATGCCGTTGGTGCCGGTGCTGGCCGACATCGAACGCAATGGTTTCTTGCTCGATGTGGAGGGCCTGCATGGGTTGAGCAAAGAATTGGAACGCGATCTCGACCAGATGGTGCGCGCCATTTACGGTCTGGCCGGAGGCGAGTTCAATATCGGTTCGCCGAAGCAACTGGCCACCGTACTGTTCGAGACCTTGGGACTGAAGCCGCTACGAAAGACGAAAACCGGCTACAGCACCGATGAAGACACGCTCACACAGCTCGCTGCTCAGCATGAGCTTCCCGCACAGATCTTGAATTACCGCATGTTGACCAAACTCAAATCGACCTATGTGGACGCCCTGCCGCAGTTGGTGAATCCGGACAGCAAGCGTCTCCATACCTCGCTCAACCAGACAGTGGCGGCTACGGGACGACTCTCTTCCACCGACCCCAACCTCCAGAATATTCCGGTGAAGGGAAGCTATGGCCTACGCATCCGCGAAGCGTTTATTGCTCCGGCAGGCCATCACCTGCTCTGCGCCGACTATAGCCAGGTTGAGCCCCGCATCTTGGCGCACCTCTCGCAAGATCCTCGGTTGCTGCAGGTGTTCGAGAGCGGCGAGGACATCCATATGGCCACAGCCATGGAAATTTTCAATCTTCCCGCCGAGCAGGTGACGCGAGAGATGCGGCGCGCTGCGAAGAGCGTGGTGTTCGGGATCGTCTATGGCATCAGTCCATTCGGGCTGGCTTCGAACATCGGCGTGCCACAGGCCGACGCGAAGAAATACATCGAGACGTTTTTTGAGAAATTCGCGGCCGTACGAGCCTTGATGGACCGGAACATCGAAGAGGGAAAGACGAAGGGCTATACGACCACGATCCTTGGACGCCGCCGGCCGATCCCGGAATTACAAAGCGGCGATGGGGTCCAGCGGGGAGTCGGCGAGCGCATGGCGGTCAATAGTCCGATTCAAGGATCGGCCGCGGATCTCATCAAGGTGGCGATGCTCAAGGTCCATGGGCGGTTACAGGCCGAGCTGCCTCGCTGCAAAATGATTCTCCAGGTCCATGACGAATTGATCTTCGAGGTACCGGACCAAGAGCTTGAGCAGGCGAAGCAGTTCGTGAAGCAGGAGATGGAAGCCACGGGCGCGAGGTTGGGATTGTCGGTTCCGCTCAAGGTCGATTTGGGGGTGGGCTGTAATTGGAGAGAGGCCCATCCGTAACAGGATGTTCAAAACGACCGCCCAGCTGCGTTCTCGGTCGCACGTCTCCTTGCCGACGTACCTTTGACGGTACGCCTCAGTCGCCGCGCTCCTGCGGCCTTGCTGGACAACCGTTTTGAACACCTGCGTCTTCTTCGGGCCATAGTCTTTGTCAAAAAAGAGCGCGGAAGGTGCGCGCTGCTTGAGTCGCATTCATTCAACTATGTCGCTGCGAAAACATACATTGACCATACCCGAGCCGGAGTTTCAGGAGCTGGTGCAGCAAGCCCTGGACAGCCTGCCCGATGAGTACGCCAAACTCCTTTCCAATGTGGCAGTGGTGGTGGAGGATGAGCCACCACCCGACGTGCTGGCCGACTTGGAAATGGAGGAAGACGAAGATCTGCTCGGCCTCTACCAAGGCCTCTCCATCGACAAAGAATCCTTCTTTCAGACCGGCGGCCAACTGCCGGCCAAAATCTCCATTTACCGAGGTCCGATTCTCAGGCTCTGCCGCAGCAAGAAAGAAGTGGTAGACGAAGTCCGCGACACGGTCGTGCATGAGATCGGCCATCATTTTGGGTTCGACGACGACGAAATGCCGTATTAGCAGGATGGTGAAGAACGTCCCCAACTTTGTTCTCGGTAATTCCTATCCTGCGACCTTGTTGGAGCTGCAGGATTCAGAACCTTCCTGCCATCTCCGCGTAGATCTCTTTCAGGTGGGTAGTGTGTGGGGATTTTGAGTTTGAGACTATAAGCCAAGTTGACACACTGATCGGTTGGTACTCCGAAAATGGACGACCTGACATTGATAAGATCTGATAGGTTTTTGTCGGGATCATAGCTGGGCCTCGTGCATAGAGAATAGACCCTAGGATTTGTGGTACGAAGGTCTTGGCAAGAACCGGAATGACCCTCCGCTCGATGAGTTGACCATAAACCTTCTCGGCATCTTCGGGGGAGTCCTTTTCTACGAGCGCCCCTCGTGGACGAATTAAAGCAGAACAGTCTATCGCCACGATTCCTATACCAGGACCTACCTTGGACCCAAGAATCTGCTTCTTTGCCTCATTACACCGTTTCTCAATCATGGATTCCTTCAAGGGTCTCTTGCACTGAATGTCGAAGCTCTCAGTTTTCCACTGTATGGTGATGTCGCCTGCGGTGTGACACTGATTGCCCTGTGCAACAATGCCATCTACAGCCATAACGTTCAGCTGAGCTCGAAGCAGGTGACCACCCAAGATATATACAAAAGCGTCATTGCGTGGTCTATTGCTGGAAGTTTTGGGGTTTTCGTCCTCACGAAGTAGTGGGCCGCTTTCGAACACGCTTCGTATTTTTTCATCAAGGCCAATGAACCTCGTTATCTCCTTTTCCCAAAGTTCATACAGTTCTATGATCTCAAAACCTTCGCTGTGAGCCAGAACGTGGTGTGCTGTTGTAGGACCATTCTTCCAGAACTCCGTTATAGCCCTCTCGTATTGCACTGCTCTCCCCGAAGACACGCCTAGCCAGTTGCAGGCATCTCTTAACAGTTTGATCTGTTCAGTCCAGTGAAATTTTTCAAACGATCCAGGCATGGGTTCGATTTGACGAAGCGACCGTCGTCTCTTTCATGGTTGCGGACATAAGATGCAGTCATCTGTGACAACTAACTATCGGGCATCATGACTGGCTTCCTTATCACATAATACGGCTTCCGGTCCTTCTCCGGCCTCTGCGCCCTTTGCCCCGTCTTCAAGGCTGTCCAAATTTCACGAAATCTCAGCGGCGGATAGTCCGCACCGCATACTTCGCTCTCATAGCCGGATGAAGCGGCGAAGTCCTGCTGGATTTTGCGGGAACCGAGAATGATGGGAAACCGATGCAGCGCTTCCTGTTCCGCTTCTTCCTTGAACTCCAGAAGCATGATTCGTCCCCCGGACAACAACCGGATCTGGTTTGCCAGCGAATGACGGAGGCCGACGGCGGCAACCGTTTCCTGCAGCGGGGTGAGGCGCAAAAGTTTTTGGGCAATGTCGGATGCCGGCGAGGTGATAACGACCGGCTTGAGGGATTGCTCCAGCGTCGCAAAGGCTCCCATGATGGCCAGACTCAGACTGATCAACAGTGGAATGACTTGCCGCCGGAACGTCATCCAATAGAGGAGGACCAACAGACCGCTGAAACAGAGTCCACCGATCGCGAACCGTTGATCGATGCGCCAGCCGACGAGCATGAGCGTGATGCTCAACCCCAAGCCAACGAGCATGGCCCATTGCACGATCTGCGAAACCAGTCGGTGAGATTTCCCCCCATTCAAACTGTGCTTCAGCATGTCAGCCAGCAGAACGGCCAATAGAGGAAAGGTCGGCAACAAATAGCGCGGACGCATCAAATTGCCGAGCGAAAAGATGGCGATGTTCACCAGCAGCCAGCCGAGCACGAACCAGATCAGGCGGTGATGCCGTTGTGCGTATGACGTCAGCAGGTCCTTTTGCATGGCCGCGACTATGGCCAGCATCGCGACCCAAGGAGCGAAGAAGCGAAAGGGCGTGAGCACGTAAAAGGCGAGATTGCTGACGATAAGCCTGTGGGCTCCCTCCAGCCGTTCCCCCACTTGATCTTCGAACAGGGTCGAGGCGACTTCGGGCCCGCGCATCACCAGGCTGCCGGCAAACCAGGACAGCCCCACCAACAGTCCCGTGATCAGCCAGCCCGTATGCAGAAGCCTCACCGTCTTGTTGTCTCCCGAAGAACACAGACGTGCGAAGATCAGCAGGAACGCGACGAACGCAAATGGCAGCAGTCCTTTCGTGGCGATGCCCAACCCGGCTCCAACATACAGCAAGGCATACCAGAGAGACTCTCGCCGCCGGTTGAAGAGCAGTTCGACCGCTCCCCATGAACTGATGGTGAGAAACAGACATTGCAGGATATCCGGGGTCGCCTTGGTGGCGGATTCCATGAACTGAATATTGGACCCGAGGATGGCCGAGGCCAGCACAGCGGTGAACCGGTCCTGAGTGACCGACCGCGCGAGGCGATAGGTTACCCAAAGGATTGCGCAGGCTGCCAACAGGAAGGGAAAACGCGAGGAAAACATGCTGATGCCCATGGCGGCGTAACTGGTCACCAGGACCCAATAGGTCAGGATCGGTTTGCGAAACCGGAGTGTGCCGTCGGCATAACGCGGGGTGACATAGTCTCCGCTCTGCACCATTTGAATCGCGGCATTGGTGTACCAGCCTTCATCGAGATGGTAACGCGAGAGCAGCGGCAGCGAGCCGAGGAGCGAGAGGAAAAAGGCCAGGACCACGAGCGCTATGGACGTGCCGGCGCCGGTGGAAACTAGAGAGGTCGGTGTCCCTGAGATGGAAAAATCGCCCGGTCGTGGAGAAGACACATTCGAAGAGTCGCATAGGGAGGAGCCGGGAGGCAAGACGCTCGCGAGGCGTTAAAAGCTCGGGGAAACGCCTAGCAGGCTGGGGAAAAACTGGATTGTCGCGCAATACGTCGCGATCAGCTCACGTGCCCTGTCGCGGTCTGAATAGCCCGCAGGATGCGCAAAAAGGCAACCTTCTTACCCGCTCAACCCTCGACGCGCCAAGACGCGCCTTGTCCCAGGCAAGGCCGCAGCGAGTGAAGAGGCGAAGCGTCACATTCTTACCCGCCCGCCCTGAGCCTGCCGGGACAGGCTCTTTCCCATGGCCGTACGTTGAGCCTCTGAGCGATGCGAGAACGCCGCCGGCGGACTTTTCCCGCATCCTGCTAGGAATAGAAGCGGGTCACGATCTCATTCAGGTTGAACAACATCGCGTTCGTACGCGTATAGGCGGCATGCCCATAGTAATGGTCCCGGACATTCGTCGAATTTGTGCAGTCTTTGTAATCGACGAGCAGGCACTGCCCCTCACTCGGGAAGCGTCCGGCGCGTCTGGCACATTCCACCCAGCGCTCGAAACCATCGTAGGGCTCCAGCAGTTCCCATATCATTTTATTGGCGGCCTTGGCTAAGTCGGTGGCGGGAAGGGCATCGCTGCCGGCTACCGCGAGCTGCTGCACGTAGTCTCCGCCCCAGGCGATCGGCATTTCCACGGTGATTTGCGGAAGATCCATTTTGGAAAGCCAGGTCTTTCCGTCCGTCCGGAGATTGCGATGGTTCACGATGTGGAGGAGTTTTCCGATGCCGGAGGGATCCCACCCATAGCGGACGGGTGTGCCGAAGGTGACGATATCGAGCGTCGCTCCGTTCAGCAAGGCTCCCCCGGCCAGCAAAGGCTCGATGCGTTGAATGACCTGCGCATCCGGTCCTTGCGCTGAAAAGGGCACGAGGAGCTCGAAGAGAGATTTTCTCCCAGTGATGGGAGAGGGACAGAGCAGATTAGAGGCAAGCGCGAGCACGAGCCCCGCCTGGCCGTGGGCCTGGACCAGAATACGATCGCCTGTTCCCAGATGCTGTGCGGCGACGAGGGCGCGCAGGCGATCCAACAGCCGGCAGGCGGCCAGCGCGCGCCCGAGATGATGGTGCTCGCTGGACCAGAGTTCCCGGATGCAGCCGATGGGCTTCGTCACCCGCTGGTTCAAGGCCTTCCGGCATTGTTCCACCGTGACGTTGGTGAAGTTCCCCCCGTCCGCGATTTGTTGGTCGAGCAGGTTCTTCGTGGTTTCATCGTTCGAAAGCGGCGGTATCACACCGCTGGGAAGTGGAGTGATGCCGTTCGTACCTTCCCGCATAAAGGAAAGGAGCGAATCCAACCCCGAAATGCCGCGAGAATATCCACGTTTGAGACCGCCTACCTCGTCAAGCCTGCCTAAACCAAAAATATCGCTGCCGGGGATAGACCCGTGCAGAAACATGATAAGCCGCACGCCTGCCTGTGACAGCTTCTGTCCTGCCTGTCCCATCGCCTCTTGCCATCCGGGCGATTCTGGTTCGGGCGGCGGCGTCCACTCCGCATAGGTCAGGCGTTCACCGGGATTTTTACGGGAGAGCTCGTCGTGCTGAAAATTGTTCTCGATGGGCATAGGAAGATTGTCTTACCCGAAACCAAGCACGAAGTTCAATGGAGTGGTCAATGTGCGGATCTGATGGAAGCTTCAGCGGCGGACAGGCGAATCGGAAGCGGCTGGTTCCGGAAGAGGATTTACCTGCAGCCTGTGCTTCGGCATGGCGGCGAGGGCGGAACAGGTCTTGGCCGCTTCATCAGTGTGACGTTCGATAATGTTGACGCCCTGCAGATATTCCTGAACGATTTCCTCACGCACGACCTCGATGTCCTGCTCAACTTCACGACCGGTTCGTTCACGCAGTCGGTCAGTTGCATGTTCCTTCACCAGCACCCTGATCTGTTTGGCGATGTCGGCTCGGGCGGCGAGCTCGGAGACGCGCTGGCAGACCCATTTCCCTTTACTGAGGTCGCCTTGTCCCTGTCCAAGCAAGAAATGCTCGGGGTTGTAGGCGGATAGGTTTTGGCGCCGCGAGGTATCCAGATTGGCCGGTGCGAGGCCCTGTTCTCGCTCATGCAGACGTTCGAAATTTTGGTCGGCGTGATCGCGAACGTCAGGCGCGTTCTGGTCCGCTACGACGGGAGAGGCTATGAGCAGAACCCACCAGAGCCACCACCCAGGGCGAATCAGTTCTTGCCCCATCGGCATCCTATCGATCTCCCATGCTGGGCGAGGGATGCCTCTGAACCCGGTCGCCTCCCGGTCGATGGATCTGAGGGGTCGGCGGTAGGGGCTGGTCGTTCGGCGCTGGAATTTGCCGGTAGATGGGCATCATGCTTCGGCCATAGGGCATGAGCAATGTCCCCTGCTGAGAAGGGACTTGAATAATCGTCGCCTTGTTCCCAGGCGCTCTCGATTGTCCCGCCTGGTTGGGCCGCGGATTGAACTGCTGGACGCTTGGAGGTTGACTGGAGTTCGATTGAGCCGGTGGAGTTATGCCGGACTGCCCCGGTTGTGGCGGTACCACGTACTGTCCCGGCAGGAAGGGGACTGTGTGGGGAACGGGCGGCCTGGGAGGTTGGGGTGCGGCGGGTGCAGAGTGGGCTCCGAGAGCCTGTTGCGCGATTGCGAGATGCGGATTATGAGGATTCATCCGACCCGCGAGAGCCAGCAGCCCGTGAGCCTGTGCAAGGCTCGCCCAAGGATAGGGCTCTATACTCGGCGCCATGAGAACCCAGTCGGTCCAGGCCTGTGCCACCAGGGCATTTGATTGAGCGCGGTTGAGAAGGTCGGTTCGCTGTTGGCTCAATTGCCGGGTTTCCTCCGGTGAGGTCGCTGCGGCTAACGCCTGATTGGCGGCGTCCAGCTGCTGCTGCAAATGATCTACATCCTGCTTCAGTGAAAGCAATTCCTGTCGGGCAGCGTCATGCCGCTTCAAGGCGGTAATGGCTTGAGCAACCTGGTCGGAGTCAATCTGCGCGGTCAGCGTCACTTCGACCACGACGACTTCTCCATTGAGCCTGGTTTTCACCTGCTGGTCGAGCACCAGGATCATGCCGGCTGTGTAACTGCGAATTTCATCCCGGGTCACGTCCAGATCTGTCACCACCGTAACGCTTTCCAGGTATGAAGCAACCTGTTCCAATGCCTGTATCTTTGCCTTCTCCATGGCAAGCCCGATGGCTTCTTCCCTGGTTTCTCGATCGGTCATCCGGTGCTCCCCGGCTCCCGTGACGACCCGAATGTCGGCATGGCCCATAGCGGGGAATGAGAAGATTCCCCCTAAGCCGATCAGCCATGAGTATGTGAACGACAAGAATATTTGTGACAGTGATGGAGATGGATGGAGGCGCGATGCGCTGTGGTGACGTGCTTGGGACATCGCTCACCTGGGACTGTTTTGCCCGGAATTGCGGTTGTCGGTGTGTCTGGTAGTGCCCACCGTCGCAGGATAACATCGATCGCGAAGCGGCGCCATGGCGCGCGGGTTTCATGCCTTGCCTTCCCCGAAAACAGCATGCTAAGGTAACTCCTCTTTGCTTGAGGATGGATCGCGTCATGAGGCAGGTAATGAGTCGTATCAGTATGATTTGTACAGCTACGGCGGCCATTTGCACAGTCGCCGTCTTGTCCTTGTCGTTTGCCATGACCTCGTCCCAATCCGTTGCATTTGCTGCGCGGGAATCCGCGATGGTTCCATCGCCTTCTGCGCAGGCGGTGAATACCGAGTACGTCATTCTGTTCGTCCTGGAAGGCCTGGGCCAGGAATCCTTGAAGAGCGGGGCCATGCCGGTCTTATCGACGCTCGTGAAGGATGGGTCTGTGACCTGGTCAGCCACCGCCGTGACTCCTGCGCGCCGGTTGCCGACGATGGCGTCGCTGGTGATGGGGATGCCGGTCGCGAAACATGGGATTACCTGGAACGCCTTCGAATTCAGCCGCGGATATCCCCGAGCCCCGACGGTCTTTGACTATCTTGATCTGAGCGGCGGTCGGGACAGCGCCATCTTCTACATGGATGAGTCGCTTTACCAGCTTGCGAAGCCGGAACCCTATACGGACTATCAGATGTGCGGGCCGCTTCGGGCGGAATGTAATCCGGACCGGCTCGTCAGTTACATGCGGGATTATTTCAAGAAGGCGACCAGCGGTCATGGCTATGGCCATGCGATTCCCTCGCTGCCGCATTTCCTGGTCGTTCATTTGCCGGCTCCCGGGCGTGTCGGTGAGACGCAGGGATGGAAATCGGCAGAATACAAGGATTCATTGAAGGCCGTGGACAGGGCGATGGGGGCGGTGCTGGACCTGTACCGAGATCTAGGTTTGCTCAAGCAGACCACCGTGTTTGCCACCTCGCTCAGCGCCGTCGGTGAGACGCAATTTTCGGCCGGTGATATGTCGGGCGAGCAGGCGAGTCATGTTCCTGTCGTGCCCTGGATCGCGTCGGGCGTCGGCATTAAGGCCGGCTATACGATTCGCCAGCCGGTGTCCATCATCGATACCGGAGCGACAGTCATGCGAGCGCTTGGGTTGGAAACTCACACCGAATGGGAGAGCCGCGCGGTTGAAGAAATATTCAAGACCGCTTTTTCTGCAGCGCCCAAGAGCCCACTGCTGCAATAACAGATTATGCGTTCGTCACCTCGAGTAGATACCAGCAACAAGCGGTTAGTGTCTTTCTGGATTGCCATGTTGGCCTGTATGATTCTCGCGGGGAATCCGGAGTGGCTTCCGGCTGCCGGTCCTCCTCCTGCCTATACCAAGGAACATGCGATTACGATTGACCCTACTTCATTAGTGCCGCAATCCTGGTGGCAGGTACCAGGCGTCACTCCGCAGCTTTGGGTGTTGGATCCCGAAACCTCGGATGCCTACCGGACAACCGAGATGCGCGAATTGAAGCTTAAGCCGGGGCAGTACAAATTTATCAGTTTTACATTCGATTTTCCCTTCACGGTTCGGCTTGACGGAGCGTTGGACTTCTCCAAGTCACTCGATCAATGTGTGGAAGGCCGCGGGACTCAGACCTTGGTGGTACGGTGCAAACGCACCTATCCCCACGGCGGGCAACGCGATGCTTATTACGATAATAGCGAGGTTGGTGATGGCACAGGCACTCGATGATCTGCTTGATTCGCTTGAGGACGCAGACGACGCAACCCGAGAAGAGGCGGCGAAGGCGCTCGCGGAATTAGCGGACCCGACAACGCTGGAAGCGCTGGTCGGCGCATGTGGCGACGAATATTGGTCGGTGCGGACTCGCGCCGGGTGGGGAGTCGCCAGGATCGGCGGCGCTAAGGCGATCGAAACGCTGATCTCGCTCTTTAACGATCCCATCATGGAAGTCCGCAATGAAGCCGTCGCGGCGGTGGTGTCTCTCGGCACCGGACCGATCGACCGGCTGCTCGTGGCGATGAAAGATGAGCGGTGGCGCGTGAGAGAGCATGCTGCGAAGGTATGCGGCGACCTGCGAGATCGGCGTGCAGTCGATGGGCTGATTTTCGCCTGCCGGGATCGCGATGGGGCCGTGAAGAGTGCCGCCGCCGAGGCGCTGGGTAAGATCGGTGATCCTAAAGCGATTCCAGCGTTGGTGAAGTTGTTCCGGGACTCCTCAAAAATCGTCCGTGAAACGGCCGGCATTGCCTTGGTGGCCATCGGACAACCCTCCATCGATCTTTTGATCGACACGCTGAAAGACAAGGATTTCGTCGTGCGCTGCCATGCGGCCCGTGCGTTGGGCGGCATGACGACGGATTATCAGATCGGCAGAAGCTGGGCTCGCGAACCTCGCGTGGTCGATGCCTTGATCGAGGCCCTGAAAGATGCGGATCGTGCCGTGCGCGAGGATGCCACAATTGCCCTGGGTATGATCGGCGACCCCCGCGCCATTGATGGGCTCCTGGAGGCTATGAAGGACGGGGCGGTCAAGCGCCATGCCATCGCGTCACTGGGTATGATCGGTGATCCCCGAGCGTTGCCTGCTGTCTTGGCTGCCCTCAAGGGAAAGGGCGTTCGCCAGGAGGGAACTCCGACTCCCGGTTGCATCGTCAGTGAAGATGCCTTCATAAAGGAAGCGGCGGCCACCGCCCTCGGACATTTCCGTGACCCGCGCGTTATTCCAGATCTCATCATGCTGCTGAAAGACGGGGTTTTGCGAGAGAAAGCTGCCGCGGCACTGATATTGATCGGCGACTCGGCGATTGAACCGTTGATATCCTTTCTCTATGATCCCAAGGCTTCGGAAGTCGAGGCCGAAGGAGAACGTGTTCTTTCCTACGCTTCCGTCCGGCTCACCGCCAAAGATTCCTTGCGATTGATGGTGGTCGAGACGTTGGAAAAGCTGGGCTGGACCCCTCCGGACGAAGACACGTCGGTGGACTCCAGCCAGGCCGATAATCTTCGTGTCGATCGGCCGCTCGGCGATATCGGCCGGTTCGGTCCGAGCGGAGATTTCGCGAAGGGATCGGTTCGGTAACGGTTTCTCTGCGGCGGAATCTTCCGGTAGGGAGCTTCCGCGCTCCTGCCGCATTCGCTCTCCTGTTTCGTTCTGCTATGCATGAAGGTTTCGATGCCGGGGTACCGGTAGGCCCTCCGTTGACCCATCAAAAAATCCTGTGTTAAGGTCGAGGGCTTCGAAAGGGGAAGACTGAGGCACCATGAATGACAGCGTCAGTGAACAGATTGCGGCTCTGTCGGATGAGGATTGGGGTGTCCGGGAGGAAGCTGCAACCATGCTGGGATCGTTCAAAGACCCTCGCGCGATCGTCCCCCTTACGCGAGCACTTCACGATGCCGACCGCGCCGTGCGCGAGGCGGCGATCACTGCGCTGTCTTCGATCGGCGAACCGTCCATTCCTGCGCTGGGCACTTGTTTGGCCGATCCGGCGCTACATGTCCAAGAGGCCGCTTCGGCCATTTTAGCTTCCATTGCTGATAGCCGGGTGTTTGATCCGCTTGTCGCCGCCTTACGTAGTCATGATTGGATCGTGCGCATGCATGCTGCGAAGGCATTGGGGCGAATAGGCGAACCGCAGGCGGTGCCTGTTTTGATGCCGCTGCTTCAGGACAAGGTCAAGGCTGTCCGCGAAGAGGCATCAAGCGCCTTGGCTGCCATCGGATCGGCAGCTGTGTCCCCATTGCTCCTGGCGCTCGAGCATGAGGAATGGTTGGTTCGTCTCCATGCGGTGGAGGCCCTGGGTAAGTTGAAGTCCTCGGATGCTGTCGATCCATTGCTGCGGACATTATTTAATGATCGGGATTCGGCCATCCGTGAGGATGTGGTCCGGGCGCTGGGCGTCATCGGAGATGCGCGTGCGGTGGACTATCTGGTCACGGTGATGAAAGAGCCGACCTTGCGGCTGCTGGCGGTAGAAGCTCTCGGCCACATCGGCGATCGTCGTGCCGTGCCGCTTCTGCGACGGGTTGTGGAAGGAGCTCCGCAGGGTGAACCGAGCCGATCCGTTGCCGCCTGTGCCGATGGATGGACCGACGAAATGGCGACGATGGGAATGGCGGCTCGTGCATTGGGAATGATCGGCGACAGGGACGCGATTCCGTCCCTTATGAAGGCATTGCGGAATACCGTCACCCGGTCGGAAGCCGCTGCAGCCCTGACGAAGTTCGGAGCGGCGATTATTCCTTCGCTGCTGCCGGTGTTGGCCACTGAACAGGACGAGAATATTCGGTACTATGTCAGGGAGACGTTGAACGCCGTCGGGTGGCGTCCCGGCCGGGTGTAAGTCATAGAGAAACCGAAGGAGCGCTTTATCCGCCTGGCCCGATCAATGCGGTTTTGAACCATGGCTAAAGAAACCATCGAAACACTCGTCTCTGAGTTGACCCACGAAGAAGAGTGGCGGCGCATGCGTGCTACGGCCGCCTGCCTGGCCGGCGGTCCCAGGGCGGTGCGGGCGCTCATGGGGGCCTTGGAGACCGGCGATGCCGTTCTCCGGGTCGAAGCGGCCGGGATGTTATCGCGAGTCAAGGATCCGGCAGCGGGAGTTTCACTGGTCCGCTTGCTTCGCGATGCGAATGAGGCTGTTCGACAGGCAGGTTTTTCCGCGCTTGAACAGATGGCCGGTGTTCTCAATGACGAGACGGCGGCGAGTCTTGTGCGGAATCTTCACGAATCGCCGGATGAGGATGTGCGAAATCGGGTCCGGCAGCTCTTGGGCGTGGTTCCCAATGCGATCACTCCGCTGTGCGAGATGCTCACCCACCCGGACGCCGAGGCACAGACGATGGCTGCCACGATTCTTGAACACTTGCTCGATCCTCGTTCAGCTGACGGACTGATCGACGCCATGGCCTCCTCCGCCGTTCGCGATATTGCGGTGAGGACGCTGAAGAAGTTAAGCGCAATCCGGGAACGGATCGATGCGACTTTCAATGCGTTACGGGACATCGAAGGGGCGAGTGAACGGGAAGAGGCCCGCATGTCCGTCGTCATGGACCTGCTCGGGATCGGGCGCCCAAGCGTCGAAATCCTGATCGAATATCTAGAGGATGACGATTGGCTGGTGCGTGAAGCGGCGGCCGATCTGCTGGGGAAAATCGGCGATGTGCGCGCCGTCGAGCCATTGATGAAGCGGCTCCGGGTCGACAAGGATACCGGCGTGAAAGAATATGCCGTCAAGTCGTTGGGTCTCATCGGAGACCCCCGCCCGGCGCAACTGTATATCGAGGCCATCCCGATCAGGCCCCTGCGGGTGATGGCGATCGAGGCATTGGCCAAAGTCAAAGACGTGGAGGTCTTGCGTCCCTACAATGAATTGTTTAACCGGTTGCGGAGCGACCGTGACGGCATCGTGTCTTACAGCGCCGGCCTCATTGCGGACAAACTCGCGGCGCTCGAAAGCGTACAACCGGTCGGGCAGGAGGAATCGGACGATCATGAGTGATGCCGACAGAATTGCACAACTGATATCCGCGCTCCGTGATGAGAATGACGCGTTGCGCGACCATGCCATGGCAAGCTTGGGGCAGATGGGCATTGAAGCCGTTCCTCAGCTGATCGGATTGATGGCGGACGAGGATGTCGTCATTCGTGAGGCGGCATCAACTGCCGTGGTGCGCATCGGCCCCATCGCGTTCGATCAGTTGCTCGACGCGCTGACCGACGACGAATGGGCCATCCGTGAACAGGCGGCGAACGCGCTGGGACGCCTGCGGGATGGGCGCGCGGTCGATCCTCTCATGGCGGCTCTGAAAGACAAGGATGGGGCGGTGAGGACGGCCGCGGTATGGGCATTGGAACGGATCGGAGACTCGCGAGCCACGCCGGGGTTGATTGAAGCTCTGGGCGACGGCACGGTGCGCGAGGATGTCGCGAGAGTCTTGAAAAAGATCGGCGATACCAGGGCAGTCGATGCCCTGATCGGGGGTCTGTTGGGAACGAATTGGATGGTGCGGCGCCATGCCGCTGAGGCGCTCGGAAAAATCGGGGATCCGCGCAGCGCCGACGCATTGATCCAGTCGCTTCAGGATGAGGATTGGCTCGTGCGTCGAAACGCCGCCGAATCGTTGGCGCGCCTGGGCGCGAAGCAGGCGATCGAACCGCTGCTTCCCCTCTTGGAAGACGAAAATACGATGGTGCAGGAAACAGTCGAAGGTGTCCTTGCGAGTTTGGGATGGAAACAGGCGACTTCTTCATAACCGGATAAAGGAACTTTACTATGGCAGATGAAGCACCGGCAAAGCTGATTCAGATCGGACCAAAGGGCGTGACCAAGAAGGATGGGTTCAATCTGGTGACGGAACGGGTTGTGGCCGTCAATCCGGAGGCGAAACAGCTCGAAGTCGAACTTCTCGCCTACGATGGAAAAACCGTGGTGCTTGACGTGGGGGAAGAGGCCTTCGAGGATTTTCTCAAGGTCAAGCCGGGCGACGGGGCGACGATCCGTGTGGTCGAAGAGGGAGGCAAGCGCATTGCGAAGAGCTTCCGGATTCGCTCAAAGGATCCGAACGCGGCCAAGGCCGATGCCATGCTGATCGACCTCAAGGATTCCCATTGGCTCAATCGGAAGTATGCAGCCGAAGTCCTCGGAGAACTAAAAGATATGCGGGCCATCGGACCTCTCGTCGGAGCCCTCACCGACGAGGTGGGCGATGTGCGGCAGCGGGCGTATGATTCGCTGATCAAGATCGGCGGGACCGCCGTACCGTCTCTCGTGCCCTTGCTGGCGTCGGAGGAAGATGATGTGCGCCAATCGGCGACCGAAATCATCCGGAAGATCGGAAAGCCGGCCGTCGAGCCCCTTGCAACGGCATTGGCGGAAGCCGACGACCGTCTGAAGAGCAAGATCATGAAGGTACTCGATCGAATGGGATATAAGCCGAAGTCCAAAGATGAAGCCCCGACTGTGGCAACCAAACTCCTGGGCTAGCCGGCATATTCGATGGTTGCCTAGGTGACCGGGTCCTGAGTGGGACGGCCAACCGAGACGTGGCGGAATCCGAAGCTGACGACGCGGTCCGTATCATAAATATTGCGCAGGTCGAGCAGCAGAGGCTGACGCATGGATTTTTTCAGCCGTTCGAAGTCGAGATTCCTGAACTGATTCCACTCAGTCATGATGATCAATCCATCGGCGCCTTCAGCCACGTCATAGGTGTCGTGGCAAGGCACGATGCCGGGCAATAGCTTGACGGATTCCTCCATCGACGCCGGGTCATAGGCGCGAATGGCGGCTCCTTCCTTCATCAGTTCGCTCAAGATCGTCAGGGACGGCGCTTCGCGCATGTCATTGGTATTTGGTTTGAAGGACAGACCCAACACGCCCAGGACCTTTCCCTTCACTCCGTCGCAGGCTTCCCGTATCTTGGCGATCATGCGCAGGTGTTGCTCGTAATTCACCTTGGCGGCCGCGCCTGCGATTTGAAACGGATAGCCCGCGCGCTCGCCGGTCTGGACCAATGCCGCCAAGTCTTTCGGGAAGCAGGAGCCGCCGAACCCCGGCCCCGCATGCAGAAACTTCATTCCGATACGGTTATCGAGTCCCATTCCTTTGGATACCATTTGCACGTCGGCCCCGACTTTTTCGCAAACAGTGGCGATCTCATTGATGAAGGAGATTTTCACGGCGAGGAATGCATTGGAGGCGTACTTGATCATTTCAGCCGTCGGAATGTCGGTGACCACGACCGGCGTTTCCAGCAGATACAGCGGGCGATAGAGATCTTTCATGATCGCGACGGCCTGCTCGCTGTCGGCGCCGATCACCACGCGATTCGGCCGCATGAAATCTTCGATTGCGGACCCTTCCCGAAGGAATTCCGGATTCGACACGATGTCGAAACGGAAACGGCCGGTTTGGTTGGCCTTGATCACCTCGCGCAATTTTTCGCCTGTGCCGACCGGGACCGTGGACTTCGTCACGATGACTTTATAGCCGGTCATGTTCTTGGCGATGCCTCGTCCGACTTCTTCTACATAGGACAGGTCGGCTGATCCGTCCGATTTCGGAGGGGTTCCTACGGCGATGAAGATGGCCAGCGCTTTGTCCACGGATTTCGCGATGTCGGTGGTGAAATGGAGGCGGTCTTCTTTAATGCCCTTGGCGACGAGCTCAGTGATGCCTGGTTCAAAGAAAGGTACTTCACCCTTTTCGAGTTTCCCAATGCGGCGCGTATCCGTGTCCATGCAGGTCACATTCACGCCGAATTCCGCGAAGCAGGCACCTGTGACCAAACCGACATAGCCTGTACCAATTACGCTGATATGCATGGACCCTCTCCTCCTGAAGTAAGCTATGGGATGTTCTGTGATTGTTCGTCAGGTCGCCAGTATAGCAATGCAGGTCAGCGCGGGCAATCAAATCGCGCGTTTGACGGGGGTCCTTACGGGAAAATTGCAGATTGCGATGCACTTCGGTAGAATTTCGCCTCTTCACACGAGAAGCTGGACATGGCAGTTTCAGGCGGGCCCATCCAACGGCCGTTAGCGATGATGATGCGTCCCATCACCAGGACGGTGCATCCCGATGACACCTTGTTGGCGGTCGCGCGGCAACTGCGCGATGCCCGAGTCGGGGCGCTGCTCGTCGCTGAACGCGGCGATTATGTGGGAATCGTCAGTGAAGCGGATCTCGTCCGAAAGGCCATGGCCAGCGGGGTAGCCGCCGATCAAGTCCTGGTTCGAGCGGTGATGAGTGCGCCGGTGATGACCATCGATATCGCCCAATCGGCCCATGAGGCAAGCGATGTAATGGCTGAGCGAGGGATCCGGCATCTCGTCATTACCGAAGACAGCCGTATGGTCGGCATGATTTCAGTGCGTGATTTGCTTCGCTACTTTAAGAATTGGGGAACGTTATAAATTGACCTGCCCTCAACCGGTACCCTGCCCTTTGTTTTTACCATCTTCGGCGGTTGCTTCTCAATGATGGGACAGGGACCTTCTTCCCATCCCATCCCTCGGCTGTTTTTGCTCGCCACGGCGCTCATGACCGGCGCGATTGTCATGGCCTTGGAAATTTTGGGAAGCCGTTTGCTCGCGCCGATTTTTGGAAACTCATTATTCGTATGGGGCGCGTTGATCGGGGTCATCCTGGCTGCCATGAGTTCAGGCTATGCGTTCGGCGGATGGGCTTCTGATCGGTATCGTGTTGCTGCGGTTCTTGCGTGGCTTTTACTGGGATCGGGAGCCTGGACGCTGTTGATGGCATGGATGGGGCAGGTCACGATTCTTCAGGTCGCCAGAGCCGTGGAAGACCCTCGCTGGGGGCCCAGTCTTGCCGCTTGTGTGCTGCTGGCGCCTCCTGCCTTCGGGCTGAGCGGTGTCCTGCCGGCGCTGCTTCGGTTAGCCGTCGTGGACATGGGTTATCTTGGGCGACACACCGGCAGCATGATCGCCTTGTCCACGGTCGGCAGTTTAGCCGGAACCTGGGGTACGGCATTTTTTCTCCTTTCCTGGCTGGGGACCCAGGCGCTGGTCGCATCCCTGGGAGTGATCCAGCTCCTGCTCGGACTCCTGTGGCTGCAGCGGGGGAGTGCAAGGACGACGAAGCTCGCCGGTCTGATCTTGGCCGGTCTGCTTATGCTGGGTTGGCAATTGTTCGGACAAGCGCCTCCCGTTGCCGGGATCGTCCATCAAGAGGATAGCCCTTACCAGCAAGTTCGTGTTCGCGACGACGATCTGTTCCGCTATCTGGTGCTCGATCGAACCTGGCACGCGGTCATGTGGCGGGCGGATCCTGTAATGCTGTTCCTTCCCTACAGCCAGCTCATGGTCGCGGCGGTGGCACTCGCGCCGGAGCCGAAGCGAGGGCTCATTCTAGGGCATGGTGGCGGGTCGCTCGCGAAGTGGCTGGCGGTGGTTTGGCCGCAACTGGAGTTGGATGTCGTTGAGTTCGATCCTGTCGTCGTTCAGATGGCCGAGCGATATTTCGATTATCGGGCTCCCGCCAATCATCATGTGTTCGTCAAGGATGCCCGGGTCTTTTTACGAGATACGAACGTGACTTATGACATCATCTGGGTCGATGCATTTGCCAGGCACCTCATTCCTTTCCATCTGACCACGGTCGAGTTTTTTTCAGAGCTCAAAAGCCGGTTGAATGCGGACGGAGTCATGGCCCTCAATCTCGCTTCCTCGGGGGAAGGCGGGGATCTACAGCGCGCTAGCGCGGTCCTGCAGACATTGAAAACCGCCTTCCCAACTATCGAATCCTTCGGAGTCAAGGGTCCTTGGCGCGCACATCACACCACCGCTGAGAATCTAATTTTTTTCGGTGGAGGTCCGATCGACCGGATGCCATACGATGAACTGGTGACGCGGATTCACTCGCAAGTCGAAGCAGGACGGCTTCCACCGGAAGCCACATCGTTGCTATCGACAAGACGGATCAAGTTCGGACTGCCAGGCCTGATCTTGACGGATGACTATACGCCCTATGATCTACTTGTCGGGTCGCATGACCGAGAATTCCCGCCGGACGGGAAAATAGTTCCGTAAGGAATTGAAAGGAAAGCCAAAGCTGGATCTGATGGTATGAAATGTCCAACCTACAAGGGGAAACAGTTCCATCGAAAGCCCAAGAACTTTCTTGCTTCCTTTTTCGTCCCTATGCTATAAGGTGTCCCTCGCTAACCTATTATTTGGGACATTTTTGATTCGTAGCGGCTGTGCTCCTGTGCAGAACGTCCGGCAGAAGTATCTGAGCGCGGTGGTCATTATTCACCAACCTAATCACATCTCTTCTTAATCTCTTTAAGGAGGTAAGGTCATGGGTAAGACGATGGTAGCAGTTTTTTTTGGCCTGGTCATGCTGGTGGCTGGGGCATCGGGCGCATATGCGCTGCAAGCTGGCGGTGTAGAGATCGGTGATCTGGAAACCGGTTCCGTCGTCGGCCAGCCGTTTAAGGAGTTGATAGTGGATGGGGAATTGTTCTCCGTGGAAATCGGAAACATGAAGGCTTGGTACCCGCCAGCCACCATTATCGATTTCAAGGTTCGGCCGGGCCGTCCTGTCGTGCTGAAGGTGACGAACAGTTCCTCGGCCGAACATGGCTTTCAAATGACCGACGCGCCCAATGCAGGGTCACCGTTTGTGATGAAGGCGGAAGTGGTGCTGAAGCCTGGGGAAACCAAGTATATCGGTGTTCCGACAAGCGATATGTTCTATGCCACGCAGGGGAATACGCTGCTCTATCGCTGTCATTTGCACCCGACCCATATCGGTGGCAAAATTCTGATGCTTAAGTAGTCGGCTTAAATAGCTCGCGGTATAACGCCCCATCTGCAGCGCTGCAGATGGGGCGTTGTCCTGTTCAGCGCATCTGATCTATGTTCCTGCTCAGGTCTCTTCTTGCTCTTGCCGGCACTCAGTCACGGCGTCTAGGGGAATATTTTGAGAGCCCTTGAGTGTCCCGGCTACGATCAGCAGGAGGAAACGATTCGCCGTGGGCTCCGCTTGAGGGCGATCTGTGATGACGGTGTGAACATCCACGATCATTTCATCACCATCCCACTGGGTCTCATTCACGACCCAAAAGTGGCTGGCCGCCCCCGGGAATTGCTTCGTCACAAAACTTTCTATGATTGTGCCGATGTCGCCGGTACTCGCCCATGCTTGGCATGGTAGGGAGAAGGCAGCAAGGCAGCCGAGCAACAGCAGGCGTGTGATAGGTGTCATGTGTACCTCCCAGTGAGAGGGTGACTGAGTGAAGGGATGGGGGAGGGGGCCACATACTAGAGGGTGGCCATCGTCCGTACGCACACCCCTTTACCATAAAGTCTACAGCGATCGCCCAAGAGAAAGCCAGAGAAGAGATGCTGACATTCGGGTGAGATCGGAAGGCAAAATATGCTCCGAAAGCAGCGAAGGCTCCCAAAGGAGCCTTCCTGATGCAGCGCATGATCGCTAAAGCGCGTAATTAGTTGCGAACACCGCTCCAGACCTTGGCTGGGTCAATTTGTTTATCCGGATTCAATGTCGTGGCTTTTTCCAGCAGCACGTCCGTCGTTTCCGGATAAGCGGGGTCTGCAATGCAGCAATTGTCCACCGGGCAGACGGCTGCGCATTGAGGTTCATCAAAATGTCCGACGCATTCCGTGCAACGATCGTGGGTAATAACATAAATGTTATCGCCGACGCCCTGTCCGTCGCCGACATGATTGCCTTTACCTTCGGCGTCGCTTCGGGTTTCGAAGATCGCTTCATTGGGACATTCCGGCAGGCATGCCCCGCAAGAAATACATTCATCAGTGATCAGAAGCGCCATGGCCTGTGCCTCCTCAATTTCTTTTTAATGACGGATAAGATGTTGACAATTTCATACCGCCGCGACCATAGTTCGCGACGAAAGAGGATTGCATTCTAAGCTTCGATTCTTCGGCAAGTCAACAGCATGAGGTTTGGGAAGAAGGCCTAGCGCTATGAAAGTTATGGGGCTTTGGGCCCAATGTACATGCGGCTTCGCGCATGTCGGTCCTGATTGAGGATGAATCGATGGTTGGCAGTTTTCCGTTATGGTGAAGAAGGTTGGCAGGACAGAATCGGACCAGCGTCGTAAGAAAATCGTAACGCTCGTGCTCTTGGTGATTTTGCTGGTGAGCGTGGGAGTATTTCTCGGAGGGCCCAAGGAATCCGAAATCATCATCGTGGAATTTCCGAATGGGAAGACGCTGGAAACGGAAGTGGCCAGCACTCCCGAGAAACTTCTATTCGGTCTGGCGTTTCGCGAAGGATTGCCAGCCGACACAGGGATGCTCTATATCTTTGAGTCGAAGGGACTACATCGGGTTCAAACCAGGCAGTTTCGCATAGCGGTCGATATGTTGTGGGTTGATGAAAGCCGCCATATTGTCGATATCCTGGAACGTGTGCCGCCATGCGCGCAGGATCCTTGCCCGCTTTATGGGCCTCCATCGGCGCCGATTCGATATTTGATCGAGGCCAATGCAGGTTATGTACGGCGTGAAGGGATCGCGACGGGCATGGAGCTCAAATTTACGCTTCGTATGTAAGGGAATCGGAGTCCTGCATGGAAGGGTTTCATTGCGTGGCCAAAGTCGAAGATATTCCCCCGGGCCAGGTAAAGGTCGTCAAGGTGAATGAGCGTGCCATCGCGTTGTTCAATATCGAGGGACGGTTTCACGCCATTTACAATGTCTGTCCTCATGAGGGCGGTCCGCTGAATAAGGGGCGCGTGAAGGGCCATGTCGTGTCCTGCCCTTGGCATGATCTTGCTTTCGATGTTCGAAATGGGCATGGCACCGATGGAGGGGGTTACTGCGTCGGCAGTTATGACGTACGCGTCGAAGACGGACAAGTTTTCGTCGGTGGGCGGCGAAAAGTTTAACGCAAGAATTTGGCCTAAGGATCCGGGAGAATGTAATGAGTCCCTTCAGCAAGCCGTATCCGAAAGGAACCGAACAGGAGCCGGGAGCCAAAATCCTCATGGTCCGACTCGGGTCACCTGTCCATATCCGCCTATGGGAAGATCGTACAAGGGGAGAGTTGTGGGTTCCCATCTATGATCCCGCGGTCCTGCCGCTGGTCGATGATGGCTTCCTGCGCATCGCCAGCAACAACGCGGTAGATAATGGACAGCGGATATTCGAATTCAAGCCCATGTCCGTCGGGATTCACCGTCTGGTATTCGAAAAGAGAATGGGATGGAAGTTCACGGCCGAAGACCGGCAGATTTTTTATGTGACTGTCTCGTGAGGATGGGATCGCCGTGAGAAATACGCATGCCTGACATTGCTTGTGTGAATGGTCGCTTCGGTCCGTTGGCTGACGCAGTCGTCAATATCGAGGACCGGGGGTTTCAGTTCGGTGACGGTGTCTATGAAGTCATCCGCACCTATCGAGGCCAGCCTTTTTGCATTGGACCGCATCTTGCCCGGCTCGAACGAAGTGCCGAGGCGCTCCAGTTGTCAACCGGCCATACAGAGGCTCAGTGGACCTCATTGATTCATGAGGGGCTCCGGCTGAGTCGATTCCCAGAGACGAAAATCTACTTGCAAATCACCCGGGGCCAAGCTCCCCGCGACCACGCTTTCCCTATTGATCTCACGCCGACGACAGTAGCGACCTTTCGGGAATTCCATCCGCTTGATGCGGCGGTTCGAAGCAAGGGGGTGCAGGCTGTCACGACCGACGACATTCGTTGGGGACGGTGCGACATCAAGAGCATCCATTTGCTAGCCAACGTGCTGGCGCGGCAACGCGCCAAGGACGCCGGTGCGTTTGAGGCGATTCTCATTCGGGAAACCTTCGTGACCGAAGGCTCCGTCAGCAATGTGGCGATCGTGCGGAACGGCGCGATCCAGACTGCTCCCGAAGGGCACAGGATTTTGTCCGGGGTAACCCGATCGCTCGTATTGGAATTGGCAAAAAAGGAAGGCATCCCGGTGTTTGAAACCTTCGTCACCCGAGAAGACATGCTCTCGGCGTCGGAAGTCTTTTTGATGGGGACGACGGTGGAAGTGTTGCCCGTGATACGTATTGACGGACAGATGATCGGAACCGGTTCGCCGGGCGCTCTGTCACAACTGTTGGCCCGTCGATGGGACGCGCTGGTCGGATAGCGCCCTTGCTTTCACTAAAATGGCATGGTATGTTCCTGCGCTGTAAGTGGGCTCAGGCCCACTTTTTTGTTTGAGCTTCTTTTGTCTATGAGTGAAGCGGCGGCGGGCAGACCCTCTGGGAAGCGCATTGAGTCTCTGAGCCTGCGCGTGCAGGAGCTTGCAGCTCCAATCTTACAGTCTTATGGCCTCGAGTTAGTCGAGGTTGTCTGCGCCGGTCAGGGATCTCGGACCGTAATTCGAGTCTTCATCGACAAGCCGGACGGGATCACGCTGACAGATTGTGAGCAGGCGCATCGCTCGCTGAGCCCGGCGCTCGATGTGATCGATCCGTTTCCGCATGCGTATACGCTGGAAATCTCGTCGCCCGGCTTGGACCGTCCCTTGCGAGAGGCGAAAGATTATCGGCGACTGATCGGACACTCCCTGACTATCAAGTTGCGAGAGCCGATTCAGGGACAATGGCGACTTGCAGGAAGAGTGCTAGACGTTGAGGCCCATGCCGTGACCCTTGCGGTTCAGCAGAAGAAAATAACAGAATCAGTTCGGGTTGAGTTTGATCAGATCGCCCTGGCGCGTCGAACCGTGGAGTTTAAGTAAACGGCAGCCGGACGGTGTGTTAACCATGAGGTGTGAGTTATGAACCGAGAATTAATCTCAGTCATTGATGAAATCGGCCGTCAAAAAGGGATTGATAAGGCTAGAGTCATCGGCGCGATCGAATCAGCACTTCAAACCGCTGCCAAGAAACGCTTCGGCCAGGCTGAAAACATCCAGGTGGAAATTGATTCAAAAACCGGCGAGATTTCGGTCGTCTCGAAGAAAATCATTGTCGATACGGTGACCAATCCGAAAGCTGAAATCTCATTGAAAGAAGCGCGAGAATACGACGATGGTGCCGAGGTCGGTGACGAAATCGGGTCCTTGATTGAAATGGATGAATTGGGCAGAATCGCGGCCCAAACGGCCAAGCAAGTCATTTTTCAGAAGGTGCGCGAAGCCGAATGGGAAGCCGTACAAAAGGAATATTCGACCCGCCAAGGCGATCTGGTGAATGGAATCATTCTCGGGATGGAGCGAAGAAATTTCCTGGTCGATCTCGGAAAGACCGAGGCCATTCTTCCCATTCAAGAGCAGATTCCGCGGGAGACCTACCGGCGCGGTGATCGCGTGAAGGCGCTGCTCCTTGAAGTGCGTAGAACGCCCAAGGATGTACAGGTCATTCTCTCGCGCAGCCATCCCCAGTTCGTATCCAAATTGTTCGAACTCGAGGTTCCCGAAGTGGGCGAAAAAATCGTCGAAATCAAATCGATTGTGCGTGAGCCCGGCGACCGTACAAAGATTGCGGTCTCATCCCGTGACAAGGCCGTGGATCCGGTGGGAGCTTGCGTCGGAATCAAGGGATCGCGGGTGCAGGCGGTCGTTCGCGAATTACGCGGTGAAAAGATCGACATCATTACCTGGACGCAAGACCCGCGTGTCTTTATCGCGGAGGCCTTGAATCCTGCCACGATTGAGAAGGTCGGCATCGATGAAGAAAAGAAATCGGCATTGGTGGTGGTGGCGGATTCGCAGTTGTCCCTCGCGATCGGAAAGAACGGACAGAATGTCCGGCTTGCCGCGAGGTTGACCGGATGGAAGATCGACATCATCAGCGCGACGGAATACGAAAAAGAAAAGGCCGAGCGGGATAAAGAGATCAAAGCGGCTCTTGCGGAAGAGACCGAGGCGCAGCGGCAGCAGGACGAAGCGCGGGCTGCGGCGCAACAGGCGGACTGAAGGAGCCCATGATTCATGGGGCAGAATGACAAATTCTCTAGGAGCTGAGCGGTATTGTATGCGGGTGTACGAATTAGCAAAGCAGCTGGGGATGGAAAATCGGGAGCTGATCCCCGAACTGAAGCGACTCGGGATTCCAGTGGCGTCCCACAGCAGCGCCTTGGACGAGGATTCAGTTCGCATTGTGTTGGAAAAATTAAGTTCTAAGGCGCGACGTGGGGCCGGAGAGGCGGCATCGGGAGGGCATGATATCAAGAAGGCGCCTCGTTCGAGAGACTCCAGCGCGTCTCATGAGAAGGCGCATGCAACCACGCATGAGGAGTCTCAAAAACCTGACAAGAAACGTATTCTCATCAAAAGAAAAAAAGAAGAGGGCGCCGAAGAGGGTGGGGCGCCTCTTGCAGCGGCTGAAGCTGCCTTTTCCCCTGCTGCTCCCGCCCACTCGGGCAGCGGTGCAGTCACAGTTGCGCCATCCGCCGCAGCTGCTTCTGAATCGGCTGCAACCGCTCCCTCCGAACCTGGGTCTTCTGAAGAGCCGGCTGTCATGCCAACCCCGATGGAATCGCCAGCCAAGTCCGTCCAAGGACCTCCGACGGGAGTTCCTACGGCCGACACCCTGGAGGTTGCGGCTAAAAAGAAAAGCATGTCTGCCGAGATTCTGGAAAGTGAAGCAGCTGCGCGCGAGAAGCTGAAGAAAGCGAAGAAGGCTCCACGGACACGAGAGGAAGATGAGGTTAAGTTCAAGAATGACGCCACCCGCTGGGGAGATCTACGGGCTATTCCGGTGCAACGGCGCGAAGACCGATCCAAGCATATTCACCATGCATCACCCACGGAAGTCACTAAACCAAGAAAGAAAAGCGTGAAACTTAGCGCCGGAGTCAGTGTCAAGGTATTTGCGGAACTCATCGGTCAGCGTCCAGCCGACATCGTGAGAAAGCTGATGGAGATGGGTCAGATGGTGACCTTCAATCAATCGATCAATCTCGAAGCAGCCACGTTGATTGCCGAAGAGTATGGCGCCAGGGTTGAGGTGTCGACTGAAAAGGTCGGTGAGGCGTTGCTTGAGGAGGCCGCGCAATCTTCCGGCGAGGAGCATGCGGTGTTGCGGCCACCGGTCGTGACGATCATGGGCCACGTCGATCATGGGAAAACCTCTCTGCTCGATGCGATTCGTCAAACGAAGGTAGCGGAGGGGGAGGCCGGGGGGATTACGCAGCATATCGGCGCGTATATCGTGGGAGTCCGGGGTAAACAGGTGACGTTTCTCGACACGCCCGGCCACGAGGCCTTTACGGCTATGCGAGCTCGAGGAGCGAAGGCGACCGATATCGTGATTCTAGTCGTGGCAGCCGACGACGGCGTCATGCCGCAAACGGTTGAAGCCATACACCATGCGAAGGCTGCCGGCGTGCCGCTGGTGGTGGCTGTCAACAAGATCGATAAACCGGGCGCCAATGCCGACCGCGTCAAGAATGCCCTAAGTGAGCATGGGTTGGTTCCTGAAGCCTGGGGTGGGGACACGATCATGGTCGAAGTCTCGGCCAAACAACGGACCGGGCTGGATCAACTCCTGGAGATGGTTCTCCTGCAGGCGGAAGTGCTGGAGCTGAAAGCGGATCCTTCGCGAATGGCGAGAGGCTTGGTGATCGAGGCGAAGTTGGATCGCGGACGCGGACCGGTGGCCACGGTTCTGGTGCAAGGGGGGACGCTGCATGTCGGGGATGCCTTCGTGGTGGGAACCTTCAGCGGTCGTGTTCGGGCGCTGGTGACAGACACGGGAAGCAAAACGTCCGAAGCGGGGCCATCGGTGCCTGTTGAGGTCATTGGATTGCCTGGTGTGCCGTCGGCCGGTGATGTGTTCACAATCGTGAAGGACGAACGCGTTGCCCGCGAGATTGCAGCGGAGCGGACCACCAAGCAGCGGGCTGCGGATTTGGCCGGGCCGGCGAAGGTCAGCCTGGACGATTTGTTTGCCAAAATTCAAGAAGGCAATGTTAAAGAACTGCCCATCGTTATCAAGGCCGATGTGCAGGGTTCGGCCGAGGCGTTGGCTGCTGCGGTGGAAAAGATGCCGGTCGGCGCCGTGAAATTGCGGGTCATGCATAGCGGGGTGGGCGGAATTACCGAGACGGATATTCTCCTGGCGGCCGCCTCCAAGGCGATTGTTATTGGATTCAACATCCGTCCGGAACCGAAAGCGGCCGCGCTGGCTGAGCGTGAAGGCGTCGATGTGCGTCTCTACAGCATTATCTATGACGCGTTGAACGATATCCGCGCGGCGATGGAAGGCTTGCTTGAACCGATGCTGAAGGAGCGCGTCCTCGGGCGTGCGGAGGTGCGGCAGGTGTTTACGATTCCGAAAGCCGGCCAAGTGGCGGGTTGTTATGTAGTGGATGGCCTCGTATCGCGAGCCAGTGTCGGGGCGCGGGTCATTCGGGACCATGTAGTGGTTTATGAGGGCAAGCTTGGATCGCTTCGGCGGTTCAAGGATGATGTGCGTGAAGTGCAACAGGGGTATGAGTGCGGCATTACAATCGAAAATTATAACGACCTCAAATCCGGCGACATTATCGAAGCCTATGTCTTCGATAAGATAGCGGCCAAGCTTGAGCCCGTGAACCGGGGTGTATCTCCGCAAAGTCATCGGGCATGATCGTTGGGCTCTGCACGGTCGAGTTGTTCATTCCCGGCAGCCATTCGTTGAAAGACAAGCGCCAGGTGCTGCAGAGTATGAAGAAGAAATTGCGGGATAAGTTCAATGTGTCGGTCGCTGAGGTGGGAGAACAGGAATTGTGGCAAAAGGCGATTCTTGGTCTTGCCTGTGTGGCGAACGAATCCCTGCATGTCAATCAAGTGCTGGATCAAGCGGTCAATTTGATTCAAAGCGTGCCCACGATTCAACTCGTGCGCTCGAGAATTGAGTTGCTCTGAAGGCGATTATGAGCAAATCGACATATAGCCGGGCCGACCGGGTGGCCGATCAGATTCGAATGGAAGTGGCGGACATTTTAATGCGGAAAATTAAAGATCCACGCGTACGTTCTGTCACGGTGACCGATGTGGAGTTAACCAAAGATCTGCGCATGGCGCGAATCTTTGTGACGACCATGGAACGCGATGAGGGCGCCCGACAGGTATTCGACGGATTGACCAAGGCAAGCGGTTTCGTGCGGGCTGAACTGGGGCGGAGATTGGCCTTGCGCTATCTGCCGGAATTGACGTTCATGCAAGATATCAGCGGGCCCCGAGGCGATCGAGTGTTGGAATTGCTTGAAGGGCTGCACAGAAGTGAATCCCAGGACGAGGCGTTAGGCGAAACCCCTCGCGTCAATGCTTCGTAGAGAACAAATGATTTCGCCGATGGAACCGCATGTCGCCACAGTTCTCCGGGATGGTGTCCTAAATGTTCGCAAAGAAGCAGGATGGACTTCGCATGACGTGGTCGCGCGGATTCGTGGGAAGCTTCATGGAACAAAAGTGGGCCATGCCGGCACATTGGATCCTGAGGCGATCGGTGTCTTGCCCTTGCTCGTGGGGCGGGGGACGCGCATAGCCGAATATTTGTTGGAATGGGACAAGACGTATCTGGCCGTATTGCGACTTGGTGAAAGCACCGACACGCAGGACGCCGCAGGAGTTGTACTAAGGCGACTGCCGGTTGATTCACTTGAGGAAGACCGTATTCGAGAAGTCATAGCGGGATTTGAAGGACGCATTCAGCAGACTCCTCCGATGTATTCGGCAGTGAAGGTCGGCGGCATCCCCTTGTATAAAGCAGCCAGAGCCGGACGCGATATCACACGCCAACCCCGCGAAGTGACGGTGTTCCATCTCGACATTGTTGGAATTCAGATTCCTGATGTGACCATTCGGGTGGCCTGTTCCAAGGGTACCTATATCCGGACGCTTTGTGCGGATATCGGGGAGCGGTTGGATGTCGGTGGCCATATGAAGGCGCTGGTTCGCGAGCGAGTTGGCCCGTTGACAGTGAAGCGGGCATTGACTGTTGGCGAGATCGAGTCGCGGTTGGAACGAGGCACGCTTGCTGAATCGATGCTCACGCTGGACGAAGCATTGGCCGACCTTCCGTCCTGCATAGTGAGGGATAAGATGGCTCGACAGGTGCTACATGGAATGCCGATCGCGCCTTCTGAGATTCTGACCTGGGACGTTTCCAAACGGTCGAATCGTGCCGTGCGCATCAAGGATGAATCGGGGCGTCTGCTGGCCATCGGTACCTTGCCGGCAGGCATGGACATGGATGCGCACCGTCTGAATGCGCAGGCGGTTGCTGTATCGAAAGTATTGATCACGGAGTAGGCGGACGATGAATTCAATAGAGGAGTAGAGACGTATGGCACTGGTGAAAGAAGCAAAAACGGAATTGGTGAAAAACTTTCAACAGCATGACAAGGACACCGGCTCGCCGGAAGTGCAAATCGCAATCCTGACGAACAGGATTACGTATTTGACGGATCATTTCAAGTTACACAAGAAGGACCATCATTCCCGGCGCGGGCTCCTGACATTGGTTGGGCGTCGCCGGAGATTGCTGGACTATCTGCGCCATATTAGCGAGGCGCGGTATCGCGCGATGCTGGAACGCCTGGGCATTCGCAAGTAGTCGCATGAACGGATAGGCCGTCACCAGTTTTGGTGACGGCCAACTATCGTCCCCGCAGGTGAACACTGAAACAGGTTCAAAGGCCAAAGTGAAACTCAAAGCAGGTCCGCATGCTTTTCTTTGATTTTCAACGTGCCGATTGAATTTATCTCTGTGGGCATCTGTGGGACATAACTGAAGGAGACCATAGATGAAGCATGCTGTAGACATCGAGTTGGCAGGTCGCCGCTTGACGCTGGAGACCGGCCGTATCGCAAAACAAGCAGACGGAGCCATCTGGGCCACCTATGGAGACACCGTGGTGCTGGCGACCGCTGTGGCCTCACAAACAGTCAAAGCGGGGGTGGATTTTCTTCCATTAACCGTGGATTACCAGGAAAAGACCTATGCGGCAGGCAAGATTCCCGGGGGGTATTTTAAGCGGGAGGGTCGTCCATCGGAACGGGAGGTGCTCACCAGCCGACTGATTGACCGGCCGCTTCGGCCGCTGTTCCCAGAAGGCTACTACTTCGACACTCAGGTCATTGCATCGGTATTGTCCGCCGACAAGACCGGCGTCTCGGATGTCATCGGAATCATCGCGGCCTCGGCTGCACTGGCAGTTTCGTCAATTCCGTTCAATGGTCCCATCGCAGGCGTCAAGATCGGGCGCGTCGATGGGCAGTTCGTGGTGAATCCCGACATGGAGGTGTTGGAAACCAGTGATCTTCACCTCGTGGTGGCCGGGACTGCGGACGCGGTCATGATGGTCGAAGCCGGGGCCAATGAATTGTCTGAAGCGACCATGCTGGAAGCGATCGAACTGGCGCATAGTGAAATCAAGAAAATCGTGGCCAAAATTGAAGAGCTGCGCGGGCTTGCAGGCAAGCCGAAGCGAGTCGTGGCGCAGGAGCCTATCGATGCGGCCTTGGCGGAACAGGTGCGTGGGTTGGTGGCCGGGCCGATCCGTGAAGCGATTCTTATTCCCAATAAGAGCGCAAGGCAGGAACGTCTGGACCAAGTCTTGGCGGAGACGATCACGAAGCTCAAGGCTGACGAACCGAATCGGGATCGGCACGTGAAGATCATTTTTCACGGCCTGGAATATACCGAAGTTCGCAATATGATACTCGAAAAACGGGTGCGCGCCGATGGTCGTGGGCCGGCGGACATCCGTCCGATCACCTGTGAAGTAGGCGTGTTGCCGCGTGCGCATGGGTCCGCCGTCTTTACCCGTGGGGAAACGCAAAGCTTGGCGGTTGTGACGCTCGGCACGACTGATGACGAACAGCGCATCGATGCCTTGGAGGGCGAATACATGCGCACCTTCATGTTGCATTACAATTTTCCGCCTTTCAGCGTCGGCGAAGCGCGCCCTCTCCGGTCCCCGGGACGCCGCGAGGTCGGACATGGAGCTCTTGCCGAACGGGCACTGAAATCCATCATTCCCACCAAGGATAAGTTTCCCTATACGGTGCGGATTGTATCGGAAATTCTGGAGTCGAACGGATCGTCCTCCATGGCCACGGTTTGCGGCGGCACATTGGCATTGTTGGACGCGGGCGTTCCGATCAAGGAACCGGTGGCGGGCATTGCGATGGGATTGATAAAGGAAGGAGACCAAGTATTGGTCCTGTCCGACATTCTGGGGCTGGAAGATCATTTGGGCGATATGGACTTCAAGGTAACGGGAACCAAGAACGGTGTCACCGCCTTGCAGATGGATATCAAAATCGGAGGCATTACGTCGGCCCTGATGCAGGAAGCGATGGCTCAGGCGAAGGCCGGCCGACTGCATATCCTCGAACGTATGGCCCAAGCATTGAATACGCCTCGAACCAAATTGTCCGCCTTTGCGCCACGGATATTCCCGATGAAGATCAAACAAGACAAAATCCGCGACGTCATCGGCCCGGGCGGGAAAATGATTCGAAGCATCATCGCGGAGACCGGCGTGAAGATCAATGTTGAGGATACTGGCGATGTCACGATTGCTTCGTCTGATGAGGCATCTGCTCAAAAAGCAATCGATATGATCAAACGGCTGACCGAGGAAGTTGAAGTCGGGAAGATTTACCTTGGCACCGTTCGAAAGATTATGGATTTTGGCGCTTTCGTCGAGGTGCTTCCAGGCACGGATGGGTTGGTGCACATTTCCCAGTTGGCTCACCATAGGGTCAAGGCGGTGTCCGATGAAGTATCGGAAGGGGACGAGGTGATGGTGAAAGTGATGGAAATCGATAAACAGGGAAAGATTCGGCTGAGTCGCAAAGAAGCCATGCCGGCACCTGCCGGCTCTCCTACCACCGAGCCTACTCCGGCAGGATAATCGATCGTGTATCGCAAGATTGTTCTCGATAACCGGCTGCGTATTGTGGCCGAACACCTTCCCACCCTGAAGTCTGTCACGATCGGGATTTGGGTGAACGTAGGTTCCCGCGATGAACAGCCTGGGGAAGAAGGGCTCTCCCATTTTCTCGAGCACATGTTTTTCAAGGGGACGCGGAACAGATCGGCGATGCAAATTTCCCGTGAGATCGATGCGCTGGGCGGAGAGATGAACGCCTTCACCACCCGTGAAACAACCACCTTTTATGTGAAGGTGCTGGATCAGCAATTGGAGACGGCTTTGGAGCTTCTCTCCGATCTATTCTATCGATCACGGTTCGAGTCCAAGGAAGTCGAGAAAGAAAAACAAGTGGTGCTCGAAGAAATCCGGATGGTTCAGGACGATCCCGAAGATCTTGTTCAAGAGCTTCACATGAAACATATTCTTGGAAGTCATCCATTGGGACGACCGATTCTCGGGCAGGCCTTACGAATCCAAGCGCTGGGCAGAGACGATCTTTTTACATACGTACGATCTCATTATGATCCGGAACGGACCGTTGTGGCGGTAGCAGGCAACTTCGCATGGAGCCACTTGGAAAAATTACTGGCCCGATATTTTTCCAGCTCGTCCAAGGGGAAGGCGATGATGCCGAATCGCCGCCCGCCTGAAGTGAGAGGGGGGATATTGGTCAAGCGCAAAACGCTTGAGCAAGTCCATCTCTGTTTGGGGCTTCAAGGATTGGCCGCGGGCCACAAGGACCGGTATGCTGCCCATGCACTTAACGGCGTGTTGGGGGGAAGTGTCAGCTCGAGGTTGTTTCAGGAAGTACGAGAGAAACGCGGCCTAGTGTATTCGATTTATTCTTTTCTTTCTGCATATTCAGATGGAGGCATGATTACCATATACGCGGGGACGCGACCGAATGAGGTCCAACGTGTAGTGGAGGTCGTGCGTCGCGAACTCAAAAAGCTGCGTACGCATGGAATCGACGCCAAGGATTTGGCTCGTGTCAAAAACCAAATGAAGGGTAGTTTAATGTTGAGCCTGGAAAGCTCGCACAGCCGTATGAGCAAGCTGGCGAAAGATGAATTGTCGCAAGGCTGCCACATTTCACTCGAACACATCACGGCCGAGATTGACCGGGTGACTATTGATCAAGTCTTTCATGTGGCGCAACATTTGTTAGATCAACATTGCCTCTCGATTACAGCGCTGGGTCCGATTCCGAGAAAAAGTCTACAATCTCTTGCCGGATAAGACACCGACAGAGAATGGAACATGGCTGTGGAAGCTTGGCTCTTATTGGGGAGGAGACTCTTCG
This sequence comes from Nitrospira sp., assembly GCA_020697375.1. Next base: position 77,998 of record JAJFBJ010000006.1, read on the forward strand.
ATAGAGACGATAACATACTGATAGGTATAGATTTTCATCGAAATAATGGTGACGAGAATCTAGCAAAACATTTTCTTGACACGTTTGGTGGATTTCAGTACCATGGCGGCGTTTTCACTACCCAAGTCTGTATTTATTTCGACTGTATTACAGGGGAAGGTAAGCAGAGAGAAAGGGGGTGGCGGTCGCACTTCCTCCTGCTAGCGCGTTCTCTGGATTTTGTTGTTTGAACTTCTTTTTTCGTATACTGCATTCGAAGGTTTTTTGGTCATCATTTTCCAAGGAGGGTAGGGTTATGAATAGGGTTGGACTTCTAGCCGCACTTGCAGTGTCCTCCGTTGTCGGCTTGCTAGCTGCCCAGATTTCAGTGGCAGCCGATGCTCCAGCAGGGGGCGGGGTCAGTGGAGTGATTACCGGTAGCGACAAAACTTTTAAGGGCGAGACAACGAACACCTTGAAGGGACGTGTGTGGTCGCAGTGGGCAGACAATCCTGATAATGAAATTCTTTTCGGCATTCAATATTGGAATACTGGTGAACCGGCTTCCGGTGAAGGTGGTGGACGCTCGTCGACCCAAATGGACGTCAAGCCCCCGGATCCATTGTTTGTTTGCTGCGCCTGGGGTTATACCGGTGGGACCGATAAGAATAATCCATACGCTGGCTGGTACCATGCTGCGACGACCGTGCGCTTGTCCGTCAAGGATAAGAATCTGATGGATCAAATCATCAAGGCATCGCAAGAACTCGTGGCGATGGAGGTGACTCTCGATGGTCGAACCATTACCGGCTTCAAAGTTTTGAAGTAGAATTTATATGCGAGGCGACATTCTTAAGACTTACTTGTCTTCTTTAAGGAGGATGTGATTATGAAGCTTCAAAAGCAGGGGTGGTCCTTCATGGCTGCCGTGGCTCTGGTGGTAGGGTTATCCTCCACCGCGCTGGCCATTGAGGCGTTCCAGGAGCGGTTTGAGTGGGGGGATTTGAGCAAGCCCACCACGCTGCAGGGTCGTGTGATTATTCTGGACCCATATGATGAGGCGGTGTGGATCAACATCGCCGTGTTCGGTGGCAACGCCGAAAGCGGCCTTTTCTGGCAGAAGATTCATCCAGGAAAGAATCTCAAGTTTTATCCAGGCGATAAAAATGTATGGGAGCAATTGAAGTCAATGGCTCGTCTTCATGCCGGACCAGCAGCGGCGAAGGAAGTCCCTCCAAGTTCCCCCACCACTCTGGTGGAGTTTGTCGCACAGGAGACCGAGCAGAATCATCGGGTAATCTCCTCGGTGAAGAAACTCAATGACAATGCCGGCGAAATAGGGAAGCCTCGCAGTATCTCTTCCTCTCGCTTAAAAGAGTGCGATGGTAAGCACGAG
>JAJFBJ010000052.1 GCA_020697375.1 Nitrospira sp.
CCGAACAGGATGAAAGATGTTCCGATACTCCGTCGCATGATTGATGAGCTCACGACGCAACACTTGCGTACGAGGCGGGATCCGGATGAGTTGGCCTCAGCCGCAGTCGGCATGTGCGAGACCTTCCTGAGCATTTTGTCCCCCATGTTGGGAAACGTGGGCAGCCACGCGCTCTTGCGCCGAAGCCTCAAACTGTCTGAGAGGACATTCCCCTGCTACAAAGAAACACGAAGCGCAGACAATGACCAACTCCTCCGCGCCATTGGCGAATGTTTGCGACGGCAGGAACTGGGGGGTGCACGAGAAGCGTCCGTCGCGCTGCTGACTGCTTTTTTCGAACTGCTGGCGACGTTCATCGGCGAGCGATTGACGTGGCAGGTCCTGCAGGAGGCATGGCCGGACATCCTTACCGTTCCCTCAGAGGAGATGCATCCATGAACGAAAAAGTGCCCATCGTCCAACTCGATACCGGAGTCCCAGGACTCAATGACGTGCTTGGCGGGGGGTTGCCGGAGTTTTCCTTCAATCTTCTCGCGGGCGGCCCGGGAGCCGGGAAGACAACCCTGGTGCACCAGATTTGCTTTGCCTTGGCCACCCCGGAGCGTCCGGCCCTTTACATCACGGTTCTCGGCGAACCTCCATTGAAGCTTCTTCGCTATCAACAACAGTTTTCATTCTTCGATGCGGCCAAGATCAACCGGTGTATTCGCTTCTTCTCGATCGAACACCAGGTTCTTGAAGGCGGACTTGGGAAAGTCTTAGAACGGATCGTGACGGAGGTCGAGACAACCAGTCCGGCCCTCGTGGTGGTGGATTCGTTTCGATCCGTCATCCGCGCCTCTCAGCCGCTGGATGTCCATGGCGAATTATCATTGCAAGCCTTCGTGCAGCGCCTCGCTTTGCAACTGACCACCTGGCAAGCGACCACGTTCCTGGTGGGAGAATATCAGGACTCGGAGAGGGCGGATAATCCAATCTTTACCGTGGCCGACGGCATCATCTGGTTGAACCAAAGCGTCGAGCGCAATTCGATCGTCCGCAAGTTGCAGATCGTGAAGATACGGGGGCAAGCGCCCATCCCCGGACTGCAGACTTTCCGCATCACCGGCAAGGGTGTGCAGGTCTTTCCACGTGTGCCGATTCCGAAAGAGGTCAGCCCGCAGGATCAGATCACGATGCTGAAGGAAGGCGAGTTGGCTCAGGCGCGCGCGCGCGTCTCAACCGGCGTGAGCGAGCTGGACCGTATGCTGGGCGGCGGCATTCCGGCCGGGTCGTCTCTCCTGGTCGCCGGTCCGTCGGGGTCGGGCAAGACCGTCTTGTCGATGCAGTTCATCGCCGAGGGCGTCAAGCACGGGGAACCCGGCCTCCTGGCTGTCTTCGAGAAGCGCCCCTCGGACTATCTTGCAAGCGCTCCCTTGGGAGGAGAAGTGGCGCGACGAATCCAGGAAGGCACGCTCCATGTCCTGTACCTCCGCCCGCTGGACCTCTCCTTGGACGAGACACTGCAGGAAGTTCGCGATATAGTGCTGGCGCATGGAATCAAACGCATCATCATCGATTCGCTCTCCGGCCTGGAACTCGCGCTCGCCCCGGCGTTTCGCGAGGATTTCCGCGAAACGCTCCACCGGATGTCCGGCATGCTGACCGCCATGGGGGTGACCCTGCTCCTGACGGTGGAAATGGTGGACTCGTACATCGATCTGCGGTTCAGTCCGCACGGAACGGCGTTTCTGACAGACGGCATCATCTTGATGCGTTACATCGAACTCGAAGGGCAGCTCAAGCGATTGATGGCCGTCGTCAAACTCCGCGGCAGTCAACATAGCAAGGAGCTCCGGCTGTATGAGATCACGAATGAGGGGCTCGTCATCGGGACCGGACTCAAGGGTTACGAGGGACTGATGACCGGCACCCCGAGGTTGTTAGACGGCCCACCATCTTAGAAGAACTGACGAGGCGAAGGAAGAGCGGAAATGACGAATAAGAGAACGCCGGAAGAGGATAGCGGGTCTCCGAATGTGACGAACGATCGTCTGCGGGACGCGAACGAGCAGCTCACGCTGACGTCGCTTCAGGCGCAGCAACGAGCGGAGGAGGCGGCGGAGCGCTATCAGGATCAGGCCAAGGCATTAATTCACAAGCAGGAAGAATTGCGAGACCTGGCCTCAGAGTTGACGCTGACCGAACAGCGGGAACGCAAGCACCTGGCCATGGAGCTGCACGACTATCTGGCACAGATGTTGGTGCTTGGACGGTTGAAGATCGGGCAAGCACGTCAGCGAATGACATCGGCCGACTCGTTCCTGGTCGATTTGATCAATGATCTAGACGACATCTTCGGCAAGTCTCTCGACTACACCAGGACGCTCATGGCCGAGTTGAGCCCTGCGACCCTGCGCGAATCTGGCTTGCCCCTGGCACTGAAAGGACTCGGCGGGCAAATGATGAAACACGGTTTGGCGGTCGATGTCCATGCGTCGCACGACCATGTGCCGTTGCCAGACGACCAGGCGATACTGCTCTATCAATCGGCGCGCGAGCTGTTGTTGAACGTGGTGAAGCACGCCCGCACCGATCATGCGATGGTGTCGATAACCCTCGGCGAGGGTGAGAGATTGACGCTCTCAGTGCGGGATCAGGGACTCGGATTCGATACTGGGTCGCTCCAGGCCCAATCCGCAGGTGAACACTTCGGACTCTTGAGCGTCATGGAACGGATGGAGGCCATGGGAGGATCGTTTGAAGCGGACAGTGGTCCTGGCCGGGGGACGACCATCACATTACGATTGCCGCTCAAGAGCACTGTCATCATAGAACCCGTATCAATGGCGGCGACCATACCCGTCGAGCTGCTGGCCGTGCCGAAGGATCACACATCCGTTGTGCGCCGAGTCCTGTTAGTTGATGATCATGCGATGGTTCGCCAGGGTCTACGGGCAATATTGGCCACGTATGCCGATGTGACGATCATTGGCGAGGCTAAAGACGGTATAGAAGCGGTGAAGATGGCTGCCGAGTTGGCCCCCGATGTGATCCTCATGGACATCAATATGCCGCAGATGGACGGCATTGAGGCGACCCTTCGGATCAAGGCTGCACAGCCGGCCGCCATCGTCATCGGGCTCTCCGTCAACAATTCCACACAAGCCATGGACGCGATAAAACGAGCGGGCGCCGCCACGCTGATCTCGAAGGAAGCGGCGGCGGAACAGTTGCACGCAGCCATTGCGGCATTGGTGCCATAAGAGCTGCTCCTCGGGACATTCGCTCGAGAGTCGTGCCTGATTCGGCAGACATCTCGACACAGGAATGCAAGGCGCTGTCCAGGCCGTTCCTTGCCGCCGAGAGAGGACGCTCCCAACGATATCCGTCAAGATGGAAAAGAAACTGAGAAGTTCCCTGGAGACAACAGCATGATAGACCCGCGGGAGTTCATCGAACATCTTCAAGCGAATGCGGTTGATTTTTTTACCGGCGTGCCGGATTCGCTGCTCAAGGATTTCTGCGCCTGCCTCGAACAGAGGCTTCGCGCCGACCGGCACATCATCAGCGCCAACGAAGGCGGGGCAGTTGCTCTGGCGCTCGGGCACCATCTCGCGACAGGCACGATTCCTCTGGTCTATCTGCAGAATTCAGGATTGGGCAATATCATCAATCCCCTTTTGTCGTTGGCGGATAAAGAGGTGTATTCGATTCCCATGCTTCTTGTCATCGGATGGCGGGGCGAACCGGGCGTGCCTGATGAACCTCAACATACGAAGCAAGGTCGGGTGCTGCTACCCATGCTGGAGGCGATGGAGATTCCCTATTCCCTTCTAGGGCCGGATGTGGATCATCCGGAAACACTGGTGAAAGATGCACTTGCCCATGTTCAAGAAACCAGCGCGCCCTTTGCGTTCGTCGTGAAGAAAGGCGCCTTCAAACCCTTTACGATATCGCGGGTTGCCACGCCTGACTTTCAACTTTCCCGGGAGGAGGCTATCCAGCAAGTGCTCGATGTTCTGAAGGCAGGCGACCTGGTCGTTTCTACCACCGGCATGCCCTCACGGGAAGTGTACGAATCGAGGAGCCGGAAGGGCGAGGGCCATCAACGGGACTTTCTGACGGTGGGCGGCATGGGACACGCGTCTCAAATCGCCCTGGGCATTGCGCTCCAACAACCGGCAAGGGCCGTCTATTGTCTCGATGGAGACGGCGCTCTCCTGATGCATATGGGATCGCTGGCCATCAATGGATCTCTCAAGCCGCGCAACCTTACGCACATCATCCTGAACAACGGGGCCCATGATTCGGTCGGCGGCCAACCGACTGTCGGGCTTGGTATCGATGTTCCGGGCATCGCGCGTGCCGCGGGGTACGAACATGCATGCCGAGCACAGACCAGCCAGGAGCTTCATTCGTGCCTGCTAGATCTTCAAAAGTCCATCGGCCCTAACCTACTGGAGGTTCGGGTTCATTGTGGCGCAAGGAAGGATCTGGGCCGCCCGGCCACCACGCCGGCTCAGAATAAAAAGGCCTTCATGGATTTTATCGGATAGGTGTCTCGGAAGGGATCAGCGAGAACCTGAACAGACCATGAATCCTACGGCACCCTGTGCTGAGGGAGGATCATCACCGGCTCATAAGAGAAAAAAGGAGACCCGATATGCGACGGATTGCTCTTCTTGGTCTGCTTCTACTCACCGGCTTTCCTCAGCCTGCCTTTGCCTACCTTGATCCTGGCTCAGGCAGCATGCTCGTCGCTGGATTAGTGGGACTGATCGCAAGCCTGCTGTTTTTCTTGAAAGGACTCTATTATAAGGGCCGGCGAACCTTGCTCGGATTCGTGGGAAGAACGGCGAAGGAGGATCAGTCACGGCAACAGCTGGTGTTCTACTCGGAAGGGCGACAATACTGGAACACGTTCAAGCCTGTCATCGATGAGCTAGTCGGCCGCGGAGAGCAGTGCGCATACTTGACCTCCGATGAGCAAGATCCCGGGCTCTTATACTCGTCGGAGTTTGTCGACACGAAACACATCGGCACAGGGGCGAAGGCCTATGCCCATCTCGCGATTCTGGAGGCTGATGTCTGTGCCATGACGACTCCGGGGCTGGATGTGCTCCAGATCAAACGTTCAAAAGCTGTGAACCATTACGCCCATTTGATTCACGCTCCTACGGATGTGGGCACGTACAAACAGTACTCGTTCGATTATTTCGATTCGATTCTCATAAGCGGGGCTCACCAAGAAAAGTCACTCAGGAAGCTCGAGGAATTACGGGGAACCCGTCGCAAGCTCCTTCCCATCACCGGCTGCCTCTATTATGACGAGATGCAGAGGCAATTGAAGGAATTAGATATCGCGCCGGAAGCGGGAAGCCCTATGACCGTGCTGGTTGCCCCGACGTGGGGATCGAACGGACTGCTGAAGAAATTCGGCGCCCGAATCCTTATCCCCCTACTCGATAAACAGTGGAAGGTTATTCTGCGGCCCCACCCGCAAAGTTATATCTCCGAACGGGAGATGATCGACGGCCTTCAGGAGAAGCTGCGAAGTTATCCCAATCTGCAATGGGACCAGGCCAACGATGGCACACAATCCATGGCCCAAGCCAATGTGATGGTCTCCGACCTTTCCGGCATGCTGTTTGATTTCGCGTTCTTGTTCGAGAAACCGGTCATCACGTTGAAGTTCACGGTCAACAAGCTCGGTCTGGAAGCCGCCGATTTGCCTTGGGACCTTTGGGAGCTGACGGTGCTTGACACCATCGGACGACGAATTGAAGAACAGGAATTGGATGCCTTGCCGGCGGTCATCGAGCAGGAATTCGGATTGCACGATCGAAGGCAGATGATCCGCCGCCTTCGCGATGAATCCGTGGCTCATTTCGCCTGCGCCGCCAAGCATGTTGCAAACGAACTGTTGCGAATCCGTGACGAGATCCGAAACAAACAGGCCGGCTCTCAGACGTGAGTTGTACGCCTTCAATCGCGTTCGGAACGGCGGGACGGGGGAAAGGATCGACATGAACTGGCCGAAACCTCAGGTGTCCATGCAAAGCAAGACTCCGGACCATGGCCCCGTTCCCATGGATTATGTCGGCAAACATAAGGCCATGAGCTCAAAGACGGTCATGGTCGACTTGCTGTGGCAAGGGAAGCGGCAGTTTGCGTTCACCGTCAATGAGCACGTCTTCAATCCAATCGACAGCATCGTCGGACACAAGTTGATCGAGCTGATCCTGTCAGAGAAGATCGTGGTGGCGGATAAAAGCGTCATCGATTTGGGTTGTGGAAGCGGAGTCGTCGGTCTGTGTGCCGTAACGAAGAAGGCGAAGAAAGTCCTCTTCACCGACATCAATCCGCACATCGACGGCATACAGAATCATCCCCTCGTTCGCAAGTGTGATGCATGGCAGGTTCAAGATGTATTGGCGGATACGCCCGACTCCAGCTACGATCTGGTCTTGGTACTTCCCCCTTGGATGGTGGTGAAAGAGGGCCGGCAGATAGCCGAGGACACGTTCGAGTCGGGAATATTCAGGCCTGCCAACTTGTATGGAAAGATTCTCACAGATTCCGGAAGGGTGCTGAAGCCCGGAGGGCAGTTAGTGATCTGGCTGCGGATCCCCCTGGCTGCATTTCATTCCTTCATCGAACTCCTCGCCGTGGCTGCGGACAAGTTTGATGTCACATCCGCAAGCCTCTTCGCGGACGGTATTGAATCCATGATTTGTGTCGACCATGAAAAGTCCATGATGGGACGCTGGATGTATAAACTTCAAAAGGGCGGCGCGTCCAACGACGCCATCTGGATGGTCCTGTCCTTGACAAGGTATGAGAAATGAGCGGGCGATACCGCAATCCTCTGCAACCGACCTTCACGCTCCACACCTGATTGCGACATGGACCTAATCTACCAAATCCTCATTGCCCCCATCGAAGCCGTCATGCGCCTGATCTTGTCGGCGATCTATGCAGGGGTCGGCAGCTACGGCGCCTCGATCTTCATCCTCAGTTTCCTGATCAATCTGGCCCTCCTGCCGCTCTTTCAGATAGCGGAACAATGGCAGGAGGCTGAACGACAGGTCCAGAAAGTACTGCAGCCGAAAATTCAGGAATTCCGAACAGCGTTCTCCGGTGAAGAGCGCTACATCATGATTCACACGCTGTATCGCCAAACGGGGTATCACCCGATATATGCCATGAGAAGCAGTTTGGGGCTGCTTCTGCAATTGCCGTTCTGGATCGCCGCGTATCAACTCCTCTCTCACTATCAGCCTCTGGAGGGAACTTCCTTCCTGCTGTTTGAAAACCTGGGCGAGCCTGACGCATTGCTGTGGGGCGCCAACCTGCTGCCCTTCGTAATGACGGTCGTGAATCTGCTCGCCGCGTTTCTGTATACGAAACAACTTACTCTGGTAGAGAGAGTTCAGCCCTTGCTTCTCGCGCTGCTCTTTCTTGTATTGCTGTACGACTCCCCGGCTGGTCTTCTCCTGTACTGGACCTTCAACAGCCTGTTCTCATTGGCCCGGATCGCGCTGCTCCATCGGACCGGGACGGAGAGTCCGGCGGAGGCCTCCGCCTCACCGCTCCGGAACAGGCCAGCGCTGTCGCAACTCGGCCGATTGAATCGAACGCAAGGTGAACCGATCGCCGCCATGCAAGACGGCAGGACGATGCGCGCGCGGTTGGATGAATACCAAAACACATTCACCGGCCTTATCAAGGCTCCGACGAATTTCAATCTCGCGCTGTTTTTCATCATCCTCGGCTTTCAGTTAGCCGTGCATGCAGACTTTCTGGACAAGAACGGGCCGGCGTCGATGACGGCGACCGGCGCAAGTATCGCCATTCTGGTCTACCTGTATCTCGTGCCGTTCATGAGGAGGTATCATCGGACGGAACGGAATCTCAGACAACGAATACATTTCATGCTGGTAGGGCTGTTATCGGCGGCATTTATCCTGATTAATGTCGCCTGGCTCTCCGGGGCTTATGTCATTCCTCATCCGTCGAGGAATATTGGGGGCATTCTCCTCGCACTGCTGATCTTAATGTTCGCGTCGCCTGTTTGTGATGAGATACCACTCCTACGGACAATGCCGCAGGATCACCGGCTGTTTGTGATCAGCGCCTGTCTCACCATGTTTGTCCTCCTTATTGCCAACCCGATCAGTTTGTATATTTCGTCGGAAGACTTCGTCGGCGGGGTCTACAGCGTCGTCGGAAAACTTCTGGTCTACTTTGTCGCCATCTCCCTCACTCTCGCAACGCTCTACATCCTCGTGGACAAATCGGCGCGCAATGGCTTGACCCTGCTGTCCGTCTTTGCGGCATTCAGCCTGATCCTCTATTCGACGATGGGCGTCAAGGATGCCGGGATCATGGATCAATTCATATTGGATGTTCCCGAGTTGCTGCTACGGACCAAATATCAGGTCGCTGCCGAGCTTGCCCTGTTGATCGCGCTGTTTGGCGCGACTACCTATGCGACGATCTTGTATCGTCGGAACGTGGCCGTCGTGGCCGCCGCGATGTTGGTCACGTCTGTGTCCATGTCCGCGATCGATGTCTATGGCGCGAAAGATCCCCCTGCAGGAGTGGGCAATGGACTACCTGCCGACAACGCCGACATTATTAGTTTTTCTCGAGAGCAAAACGTGCTGATCATCATGCTCGATGGATTTCCAGGCGGATATATTGAGCGAATACTGAATGAAGCATCCGATGCGCTGAAAGAGTATGAGGGATTCGTATGGTATCCCAATATGTTGACCACCAATGCCGGCACCTGGGGCTCGATCGCGACGTTGGCCGGCGGGCATAAGTACACAGTCCAGGAGATCAACAACCGGAATGAGAAGTCCCTGAGGAGCGCGATCATTGAAGCGTACCACGTGTACAGCGACGCGTTTATCCCCAAAGGGTACCAGGTCTCCTATGTGAATCCCGCAGGATCCGGGGGCTGTGAACGGCTCGACAAAGGGGTGCATTGCACTCCCTCGCTTCCCTACGGAATTCACTACCACAATATGGAAGATCCGGACGCCCCTTTTCCCAATGATGCCGATTCAAATTTGCCGCTCATGTTAACCATGGTAAGCCTCTTTAAGGCTTCGCCGTTCTTCATGAAAGCCTGGTTATATGACGATGGCAATTATCGTGGCGCGAATTCCCAACAACTTCGGTTCATGACGGCCAACTCGTATAAGGCGAGAGAGTGGGGGTTCCTTCGTGTGCTCGCCCATGAACGCAATGCCGACAGCCCGTCCAGGACTTTCAAGTTCATCCAGTTATCAATCCCACATTACCCACAAGCCTTAAATAGTGACTGTCGACTCCATCCCGAACAAGCGACAGTGTTCGCTGAAACGGTGTGCGCGCTGAAAGAAGTAGGGGTACTGCTGGCCTGGATGAAGGAGACCGGCATGTATGATGCCACTAAAATCGTGGTGGTGTCAGATCATGGATGGCTGGTCGACAATCCGATGTTTCCGCCTGATTTTTCGGAGATAGTTCCTGAAGGATACCAGCAGCGCGCCTCTGCGGGTTTTGCCCAGTCGCTTCTTCTTGTGAAGGATTTTGGCGCACAGGGAGGCCTGAGCCGGTCGGATACGTTCGTTTCGAGCCCCGACGTGCCGTCCCTGGTCTGCACCAGCGATGTGGCCTGCCGGGATGTGCCCCCTGATCCCACCAAACATAACCTCGGTGAGCGGAAGCTGGTTTTCAACATTACCGCACTTCCGTGGGACGAAGAGAAAACCAATAAGTTCGACATCATTGAGAGTTATGAAGTCAGAAGCAGTATATTCGACGGGCGAAACTGGAAAAGAATTAAATAGTGCGCAAAAGGCACGAGAGGCGAAGTCACAAGCGGTACCAGATGGGAGCAACGGACTTGCCCTTGCCATCCTTGAGTGTAGCGCTCACGCCCATGCACAAACTCGCATCGTTGGCTGTACAATTTTGCATCTTCGGCGCCGCGTCCGCCGTCGCAGAAAATCCTACTGAACGATTCCGTCCTATCGTTCAAGGCTAGCCCTATTGAGCGATGGCTTACGCACTGTCCTGCTGTTTCATGAAAGCCGCGGCGCGCTTCGCCATTTCATCTGGCGACACATCCTCCACATGGGTCGCGATGTGCCACTGATGCCCGAAGGGGTCTTCCAGGCTGCCGGACCGGTCGCCGTAAAACTGATTCTTCACTGGCCTCACGAGCTTCGCCCCGGCCGATACAGCCTTGTCGACGAACGCATCCACATCCTGGACATACAGCATCATGCTCACCGGTGAGCCACCGAGTACCTGCGGACTTTTGCAATTCATCTCAGGAAACTCGTCGGCCAGCATGATGATGGCCTTGCCGATCTTGATCTCGGCATGCCCGACCGTGCCGCCTGGGGCCGGGACGCGCATCAACTCCGTCGCCCCGAAGGCTGACTTGTAAAACTCCAGCGCACCGGCTGCGCCCTTGATGATGAGATAGGGCGTCGCGCCTTCATAACCATCTGGGATCGCTTTTACTTTGTTCGACATGAACGACCTCCTTCCCGGTGAAGCGGAATGAGCCGCCGGATTGTGAACCAGCATCCGAATTTGCCTTCGCCCTCAACTTCGCACTTTTGCTTATCAGATCGAAAAGAATTGGCTTATAACGGAATTTCACCGTGCCCTTACCTGCCGCATGAACCGACAGCTCTTCTTTGAATTTCGCATGTCTTATTGGCGCAGGCTAACATCCGATATGCTTTTTGAACGCGGCAAAGCAGACCAATATGACCTTTCAGAGTGAAGGTCGGCTTGGGTGTTGATTGATAACTTTTCATACTTTCCCTCGGCAGACCCTGAAAAACTTTCCGACCCTCAACGCCGGGCGTCAGACGCAGGAATTAGCCCTGCTTCTTGCATGACCTTCTGCTCATCATCGTGCGAAATGTAGAATGTGATCTTTGGCCCGGACCCCTCATCGAACAAGAAATACGTGATGAAAAATTTGAAGTCGAGTGGATTCTCTCCTTGTTTTTCGAACAGCATGTGCCAGTGAACCTTTGCCATTGTGTACCGCTCATCGAGCGGCGTTTCAGCCACGCTCAATATCTCGGCAGACCTGAAACCGATCTGTTGAAAGAACGCGCGTCGCCGTGGGATTGCTTTTCGAAATGTCTCGTCGTTTCGAATGCACACGACACCGTTCGGATCACCCCCCATGAAAGAAGCCGTGAAGTGCGAGGTAACCAAGTCTGTATCGAAGGAGTTCGCCCCTTCTTCGTAACTAGTGAAGAACTGTTCAATCTTTGTCACTTGGCACCTCCTGTGGCTCAACGCCGAGCCTCAGGCGCGGCGAGCGGCGGGAGCGACGAAAGAACGGACGCAATATGCCATCGCCTGCATGCCTTTATTGGGCCGGCTATGCTATCTGTAGCCCGTTACGTCGGCGGGTTTGCCTGCGTCTTGCACTTCGACGAGGTACCTCCAGGCATCGGGTTGGCTGCCATCGAGATCGGTGAAGCCATAGACCTTGGCCAGCTGCCCGCTGGACAGCGACTGCCCGTTCCAGCGCGACCGATCGAGATCTTGTGCGAGCGCCGCGACGGCCCGGCCGACGAGCGCCGGGCTCTCGGAAATCGCGAAATGCGGCACACGCGCCGTCGCATCACGCCAGTTCGATTCGGTGACGCCGAAGGCTTCGAGCATGGCCTCCGACCGCAACCAGCCAGGCGTGAGCGACACGGCCGCCGCATCATGGGGTTTCAACTCATGCCCCAGCGCAAACGCCATTCGGAGCACTGCCGACTTGGCTAGATCATAAAAGAAGGAGTTTCGGTAGTTGCCGGCGTTGTACTCGGCGGTTCCGTCATTGACCTCGACAACCAAGCCGCCGGGCATCCTGATGAGCAACGGTAGCGCGAAATGGCTAGTGATGGCGTGCGTGTCCACGGCCAATCGCAACATACGCAACCCGTACTCCAAGTTCGATTCCCAGACCGATTTATTCCACTCGATCCTGGTCGCTCCGAAGATATCGTTCACGAGAATGTGCAGGCCACCCTGTTCGTCCTCGATGCGAGTCACCAGCGCGCGCACCTCGTCTGGCACGAGATGGTCTACCTGGATCGCGACCCCGCGGCCGCCGGCCTCATTCACGAGAGCCGCGGTCTCTTCGATCGTCTCCGGCCGGTTCATTTCCGATCGCTTGGACCCGCTCGTTCGCCCGGTGACGTAGACGATCGCTCCCGCCGCCCCTAATTGCACGGCTATCCCTCGGCCCGCCCCTCTGGTCGCTCCCGCGACCAATGCCACTTTTCCCTTGAGGCCTTGCTGCATCATTCACCCATCTCTCGCCTGTCGGCCTGGAATTGATGCCCGACGCTGCAGATTACCGGCCGTTCAACGCTCAATGCAGCAGCCCTCATCCGTTCAGATTGCATTGCTGTGTACGCTCCGATCGTAGAAAAACGCGTGCCCGCGAAAAGCCCCTTCCAGGTTACGAGAAAAATCCGATTCCCTTTGCCATGAGCGTGGCACAGAGGATGATGAGGACGATCGCAGCGAGCTCCCAATGAATGACCGAACGAATCGCGTTCAGCTTACGGTCAGTGACGGTCGGCGCTTGTCCTTGTTTCATGGACTTTCTCCAAGACAAGAACTCTGCCGTTGGATAGATCGACAGCAATCCCACCGTGAAGAAGAACGACACCTTTGCCACGAACGGCACGCTATGGAAGTAGTACGATGCCCCCTTCTCGAAATACAGAACTCGAAGCAATCCAGCGACCAGGACCACGCCTGCCGAGACGCCGAACGCGAGGTCAGCAAGAACAAGCCTCCGGGCATTCTTGGCCACGATGCTATCTTTGGTCAGGACGAGTTCAATGACCAATGCGCCAACCAGAGTGAAGGCGGCGAGGTGATGTAGGAATGCAAGCATCGGGCTCATGGCATACAGTCCTGAGAAGGTTCTTCCCTCACACCCGCTCGACTGCTGCATCGGCAACGGCGATCGCCTCGATTTCGATCAATGCCTCGGGAGAATAAAGTGAGGTCACTTCGACAATGGTATCGGCGGGATACGGAGGCGCGAAGTAGCGACCCCGCAGCTCGACGATCTTCGAAAAATTCGACATGTCGCGAAGAAAGATCGTGACCTTGATGACATTCGCGAGACTTGAGCCTCCGGCACGAAGAACGCGGTCGAGGTTCTTGAACACCTGCTCGGCCTGGACATCGAAATCGCCGGAGCCGACGAGCTGTCCGTTCCCATCGATGGCAGCCTGACCTGAAATAAAAAGCAGCTCGCCCACGCGATAGCCCTGCGCGAGACGGAAGGGCGCGTATGGATCCGGCTCAATGGAGATTTTCTGCACCTTCATAGACCTGCCTCCTTGTCATCCGGCATTTGTTTCCTGTCGCCCGCGCCATCGATCATCGCGCCGCTATACCATGCCCACCACATCGCAATGGGATGAGGCATAGCCGGCCTCTATAAAACCAGGGGTTCTTCGGCATGCCCGTTACAGACAATCCCTCCACGGCGACTTTTACATTGGTCGGGGTTTCGCAAATCAAATACAGTATCAGCAGGATGGCCGCAAGACGCCGCCGGCGCGGCATCATCAAGCCCATTGCACCTGAGATTTCGCATAAGCCGGTCAACAGCACGACCTCCCGCGGAAACGGGACAGACTGCGGCAGCATCGGAATATATCGGGCCGGGTGATCAGGTGATCTGTGCCGGTAAAGAGAAACGCCGTCGTCATCCCCAGACGCATGCGTGCCCGCCGGCCTTGCAGCCGTCTCTTGTCTAAGCGCGACGCGACCGTCGCGGCGCCTGTCACCAGAAAGAGCAGGGTAAAAACAGCATCGCAGCGGACGCCTTTCAGCCGTAGCCATCTCGACCGGCACAACCTGATCGAGTGCTCAGCACCGCGCCTTCCGTGGTGCCGGCGGACATCGTGGCCGCGGGGATTGGCCACGCCTCCATCCCCGCTCTCATTGCGTGGATAGTTTCAGACCGGCGATCCCGGCCACGATCACAAGAATACTTGCAATCCTGACGGCGGCGCGCGACTCTCCAAACAAGAGCATTCCGGCCACCGCCGTTCCGGCAGCGCCGATACCTGTCCATACGGCATAGCCGGTCCCGATAGGAATCGTCTTCAACGCGACCGCCAACAGCCACACACTCAACGCCATCGACAGCCCGGTCCATACCGTGGGCCAGAGACGGGTGAACCCGTCGGTATATTTCAAACCCGTCGCCCAGCCGATTTCAAAAATTCCCGCCACGACCAGATAGACCCATGCCATGCGCCTCTCCTCCATATTGAATCCGCTGATATCCCGGCAGAATATTATGACCTTCCCTGACGCATCCGTGCGGGCCTGTCGCTCGGTTTCGTAATGTGATCAGCTGATCCGCACCGCGCCTTCCTGCTTATTCCAAGCCTCGATCTCGGCCTGCGGCCGTTTCCTGCCATGCTCGCCGATCCATTGGGCGATGTCTTGGTCGGTCGCTCCGCTGGCGACGAAGGACCTGAACGCATCGTAATCGATCCCGGAAAACCCCAGCCACCGTTGATCGAGCGGGCAATTGGAGAGATATTCCCCCTCCCATCCCACAAGCGCCGCCCGGCACTTATCTACTGCCCGCGCGGCCAAGGCATAGCCGGCCAATGTCTCGCGCGGTTTGCGCGGGCTTTCTTTGTCGCCCCGGAGATCGCGAGCCAGTGACTGTACCTTCTCAAGATCGTGCTTCATGGCCATCCTTTCTTATACGGTCAGCACTGCCTTCAATTACCCTGCGCGATCGATAGCTCTCACCGCCCGCCACAAGCATATCAACGTGAAGCTCGTAAATCCGACGCATTCCAACAAAATCGTGCCCACGGAACCCACTCCGAGCAGAGTGAATCGCAGCACATCCACCTGCCAGGTCATGGGATTCATCCAAGCCAGGACACGGAACCAAGCCGGAAGTTGTTCCATGGGATAGAACATCGTGCTCAGGAACATGAGAAGGATATAGGCCGCGCTGGTACAGGTGTTGAACGCGTCCATGCGGGACAGCTTGACGGCCAGGATGCTGAACAGAAAAAACCAGCCGGCGGTGGTACCCATTACCACAAGAAGCGTTACGGGAAGCCAGGCCCAACGAACCGTCACCGGCATGGTCCAGGCAGCCAGGACGATAGCCAGCAGACATCCGATGCCGCTGAGAAGGACATTGAAACAGATCTTTCCCAAGAGGAACTGTCCACGGGTGATGGGATAGGTGAGCAACTCGTAAAAGATGCCGGAGTCCTTATCCATGAATATTCCCCACGAGGTATTCATGGCGATGCCGAACGTCGTCATGGCCAGCACTCCCGCGAGGAAAAACTCGGTATAACCCATGTGCATGCCTTCGATTGTAAACCGGCCGACGGTACGTTCGAGCCCCACACCGAAGAGGAACAGATAGGCCATGGGAACGAAGAGATCCCAGAACACGAACGCAATGTTGGTGAGACGCTGCCGATAGTCCCGGTAAAAGACGGCCGCCACCCCGTTCATGATCCCGCCGCCGACTCGGAACCCGGTTTCTTCTTGCCCACCAGTTCCACGAAAATATCCTCCAGCCCCGCGCCACGCACTTCGAAATGTCGAATCGGAACCTGGCGTGACAAGCCGGCAAGCTGGTCCAGAAGAGACCCCTCTTCGCCCTTGAAGAGCAATTCCGCCTGTTCGCCCTCGATGCGGAGTTCGATCGGTTGCAGCGCCTGCAGCCCGCTGCGGAGATCACCCTTGTGCGCGAACGTGAGGCTCACGCGAAACATGCGCGTCGACAGCTTCCGCAATTCATTGAGGCTCCCAGCGGCGAGGGTGGCGCCGTGACGAAGGATCATGATACGGTCGCACAGCTCCTCCGCCTCGCTCAAGACCTGGGTGGTCAGCAGTATGGTGCGTCCGTTGCGGGCTTCCCGCCGAATGCGATCAAGGACTCGCCGTCGCATGAGGGGATCCATGCCCGTCGTGCTCTCATCAAGGAAGATCACCGGCGAATCCACCATGAACACCTTGGCGACCTGCACCCGTCGCTTCGTGCCCAGACTGAGGTCCTGTGCCGTTTCCCGCGCGTGATCTCGCAGTTCGAATTCATCGAGGACGGCATCTATACGCTTGCGGACCTCGCTCGGATCAATACCGTGCAGGTAGGCATAGATGCGAAGATTGTCCTCGACGGTCAGCAGGGTTTCGACGGCGGTCTGCTGCAAGACCACGGCGATCTGCCGGCGCACCTCCAAGGCCTGACGGACCACGTCGAATCCGCAAACCTGCGCCAGGCCCGAAGTCGGTCTCGTGAGGGTGGTGAGCATGTTGACCAACGTACTCTTCCCCGCTCCATTGGACCCGAGTAGTCCATAGATCTCGCCTTTCGACACCTCGAACGAAACTCCGCCGACCGCATGCACCTGCTTTGCGCTGCCTTGATGATAGGTTTTCCGAATGTCTTCGACCGTAATCGCGTTCATTGAACTTTTCACCCATAGGTCCTGAACAGTCTGCAGTCAGTTCCAACGGCATGGCTCAGCCTGTGATGACTGACTGGGATAGGCGCTTTCGCTGGCCGAGGCGATGTTAGGCTTTCCGTCGGTATTGACGCGTTTTGTCAATCCTGAAGGTCTGTACGAACTCGGTACCCGGGCAAGGCATCGCGCATACGGTACCGGCAACGATATGGATCACCGTTTCGAAACTAACCAGTCGATCGCTTTTGGGGGCTCCCGGCCGATTCCACCCACGTGACCGCCGGAAGCCCGTCGATACTCCTTGCGTTTTTTTCCGCCTGATATTCCCTGAATTCATCTTCGTCCTTGCGGCCCGCCCAATCGGAGAGCTGCGACCGCTGACGCTCAAACCGGTACAGTGGAACTCCAAAGCCGCATGAATCCGTGATGCGATGGATGGAGACGACGATGATGGCACGTTCTGCGGAGGTTGCAGGAAAGAGCGGGCGCAGATGCTGGTATGCATCACATTGCGGTTCCAATACTTCGCCCCGACCGTGAAACCGCACGATCTTCGGTGAGCCTTGCATCGCGCACAGCATGACGACGATCCGACCGTTTTCTTTGAGATGGGCGATGGTTTCTGCACCGCTGCCTATGTGGTCCAGGTAAGCCACTTTTCTAGAAGCCAGAACACGGAACGTATCCAGTCCCTTTGGCGACAGATTGACATGACCGGCTGCATGGATCGGCGCCGTGGCAACGAAAAATATCCGCTGCTCCTCGATGAAGGCCTTAAGATCGGCGTCGATTTCCTTGTACAGTTTCCCCATGGATACCGCGCTCCCTTCGCTCGATGGATCTCCGACTGATTATCGATTGCAGAAACGTCCTTGCCTCAGGCAAACGATGCCTGTCCATTGCTCTCTCACTACTCGGCTGTGAGTAATTCCATGATGTGCCCGTTTGGGTCGCAAAAGTAGACGCCCCTTCCGCCGGCGCGATGGTTCAAGCTCATGTTCTGTAATGCATCGGGCTCGCTTCCATAGGGAATGCTTTCCTCCTGAATGCGGCCGAAGATCGCATCGAATTCCTCTTCACTGACTTTGAACGCGTAGTGGTGGATGTCGAACCGGTCGACATCGTCGTCGAAATCGAGCGTGAGCGTCTCATTGATCCGCACCGGCGCGAAATACCCCACGGCGCGTTCATCGAATGGAAATCCCAAGATCTTCGCGAAGAACTTGGCCGCTGCGACTTTGTCGCGCGCCGGAACGATGGTATGGTTCAACGTAATGGTCATCACATCCCTCGGGGTCACATGACTGCCGATGTAGATTTTTGCCTGAACTATTGCTTGACCGGATCAGACAACGGCCGATCGCGGATCGGCCGGTCAGATGAAGTAATTGTCATGGCGGCGGCACAGATCCATCCATTCCTCTTCGCTGAATCGGCGGCCGGCGGCTTTTTCGGCGATCGCCTCGAAATATCCTTCGCGTGGAGCGCCTGGCGCAAAGAGCAACAGCAAGGATGCCGGCTCATCGGATTCATTGTGAAAACCATGCACGCCGCCTTCCGGCACGAACAAAAAATCACCCGCCCTTGCATCGATCCAGCGTTCTCCGTTGAAGAGTCGCAGCGTTCCGGTCAGCACGAAGAATGATTCGGACATGGTTCGGTGGAAATGGGCATTCGGCCCACGCGTATGCGGCTTCGCATCCCACCGGTACAGGCCGAACTGTCCCTTGGTGGAGGCGCCGCTGGCGAGATACCTCACCGCCGTATCCGAACCGATCGTCAGATCGGGCGGCTGGTCGGCAGGACGAAATGCCGCGCTGATCTCACCTTTGTCGCCGAAATAACTTGGATCGGGATACGACATCTCTCTCACTCCTTTCTCATCCGGTACCCGTGCAGCCGGATGACCAGTGATGGTCTGACTTGTTTCAGTCGGCTCAGTTCTTTTGCTGCTTCATCCACAGATCCGCGCGCTTCTTGATTTCTTCCGGCGAAACATCCTCGATATGCGTGTGGATCCACCAGTGGTTGCCGGCAAAATCTTTCACGCCAGCGCTGCGGTCTCCATAAAACTGATCGGACGGTTCCTTGACCGAGGCGGCTCCGGCCTCCAACGCCCGCTTGTAGGATGTATCCGCATGCTCGACATACAGCGCAATCTTGGCCGGCATCGCATTCCACTGCTCGGTCGCTTCGCCCAGCATCACCATCGAATCGCCGATCTTCACCTCCGCATGCATGACGGCCCCGTCTGGCCCGGGCAACCGGTAAATCTCCTTCGCATCGAATGCCTCTTTGAGAAACTCGATCAGCTTCGCCGCTCCTCGAACGGTCAAGACCGGCGTCACCGTATGGTATCCTTCGGGAATCGATTTGACTGCCATCGTGCATACCTCCTTGTTCAGTCACCAGTGGATCTTCATCGTCCGCCACTTACATCGGCGCGACGCGGGGTGAATGACTCATCACGCTGCATGGCCTCCTGCGATCCGTACTTCTTCCCGCTCGATTTCCTCGCTTGATGGCTTGGGCTGATGTTGTTCGGCAATCAGCGAGTAAAACACCGGGACAACGAACAGGGTAAACACGGTGCCTACCGTCATGCCGGTGACCAGCACCACACCGATGCTGTTGCGGGCCTCGGCTCCCGGACCGGACACCAACACCAGAGGAAGGTGCCCGAAGACAGTGGCTGCCGAGGTCATCAGCACAGGCCTCAGCCGCGTCAGCGACGCCTCCCGCAACGCGGTCATTTTCGAGAGGCCGCGGGCTTGCAACGTGTTCGCGAACTCCACGATCAGGATCCCGTTCTTCGCGATCAATCCCACCAATGTGATCAATCCGACCTGCGAATAGATATTGATCGTGGTGAGGTCCAGAAAGCTGAAGATAAGCGCCCCGGAAATCGCGAGCGGCACCGAGCCCAAGAGTACGATCAGCGGATCACGAAAGCTGTGGAACTGGGCCGCCAGCACCAGATAGATGAGCACGACGGCAAACCCGAGCGTGACGGTGAGGGCTGATACCTCGCGACGGATCTGCCGTGACTCGCCCGCATAGTCGAGCACGACACCCGGCCCGCGCACCTCGGCCGCGGCGGCTTCGAGCACGCGCAGCCCTTCCTCTTTGGTGACGCCCGGTTTAACCCCGCCGAACACCCGCGCCGAGTTGCGCTGCTGAAAACGGTTCAACGTGCGCGGCGCCGTGCCGGTCTCGATGCGCGTGAACGTGGACACCGGTACGAGCTGGCCGCCCGGCGTCTTGATCTTGAGATCGAGCAGCGGACCGACGGTGGCGCGATCTTCGTCTCCGATCTGCGGGATGACTTTGTAGCTCCGGTCGAAGAAGTTGAAGCGATTCACGTAGGCGCCGCCGAGCAACGTCCCGAGTTCCTGTCCCACGCCGGCCAGATCGAGCCCCAGGTCCGCGAGGCGCTCGCGGTCGAGCAGGACACGCGCCTGCGGCAAGTCGATTTTGAGATCGGTATCCACGTATAAAAATTTTCCGCTCTGCCAGCCGGCGCCGACCAGCGCTGCGGTGGTCTCCAGAAGCTGTTCGGGCGGAGCGTCACTCTGTAGCACCAGTTCAACATCGTACTGCCCGGGCGTCGGCAGCGGCGGATCGAGCCGTGGAAACACGCGCAGCCCCGGTACCTGCGACACCATGCCGTACACCTCGCCGTACATGGCCTCGGTTGAGCGGGTGCGCTCACGCCAATCTTTGGTGACCATGCCGCCGAAACCGCCCCAAGCCGTCGTCAGCGACCACATGAACTTCGCCTCGGGGAACGAGGTCACGGCCTGGACGACCGTCAGTGATTCCCGGTCGGTTGCGGCCAGCGTCGAATCCGGCGCAGCCTCGAGAAAGAAGCTGATGTGACTTTGGTCTTCCACCGGCGCGAGCTCCTGCCGTGAGAACTGGTACAACGGCACGGCTGCGACCATGATGATCAGCGCGGCTGTCACGATCGCCCAACGCATCTCCAGCGCTCCGTCGAGCGCCCAGGCATAGGCGCGGCGAACGGCATCGAAGCCGCGGTTGACGAACGCGGTGAGCCGGCCTTGCTTGCCCTGCGGGTGGACGAAATGCGAGCTCATCATCGGCGAAAGCGTGACCGCGACGATTCCCGAGACGACGACCGCCGCAGCCAGCGTAATCGCAAACTCCAAAAACAGCGAGCCCGTCAGGCCTCCCTGGAATGCGATCGGCGTGTAGACCACGGCCAAGGTGATGGTCATGGCGACGATCGGAGCCAGCAATTCACGGGCGCCGATCAAGGCCGCATCGAACCTCGATTTGCCCTGACGCACATGCCGCTCGACGTTCTCCACCACGACGATCGCGTCGTCCACGACCAAGCCTACCGAAAGCACGATCGCAAGCATCGTCAAGAGATTGAGGCTGAAGCCGAACGCGAGCATCACGATCGCCGCTCCGATCAGCGAGACCGGCATCGCCAGCAAGGGCACGAGCGCCGTGCGTACCGACCCCATGAAGAGGAACACCACCACACCGACGATCATGATGGTCTCCGACAGCGTCTTGGTAATCTCGCTCAGGGCGTCTTCCATGAACACCGTCGCGTCGTACGCCAGCTGCATATCCATATCCTTTGGCAGCGTCGGACGGAGGCGCTCCATTTCAGCGCGCAGGCGGTGGGCGACCTCGATCTCATTGGAACCGACCAGAGGCCATACGCCGAGATACACGGCTTCACGGTCGTTGAACTTCGCAATCATCTCGGCTTCTTCGGCGCCCAGTTCCACCCTCGCCACATCCTTCAAACGCACAAAGGCGCTTCCACGTTCGCTGACGATCAGCTCTTCGAATTCACTGACGGACCGCAGATCGGTATTGGCCAACAGGTTGAGCTGCACCAGATTGCCCTTGGTCCGGCCGACGGCCGCCAGAAAGTTGTTGCGCCGCAACGCTGCCTGCACATCACCTGGCGAGAGGTTGAGCGCGGCAAGGCGGTCGGGATCGATCCAGATGCGCATGGCAATAGGGCGGCCGCCCTCGATGGTCACACGCTGAATCCCGGGCAACGTCGCGAGCTGCGGCTGCAGCGTGCGCGAAAGCCAATCGGTGATTCCCGGAACATCCCGCCCCGAGGATGAAAAGCTGAGATAGAAAGACGCGTACGGCCGGTCGGCACGTTGCACTTCGATCACGGGCGGTTCGGCTGCCGTCGGCAGCTCGGCACGAGCCTGCTGCAGGCGCGCGGTGATCTCGGCGAGCGCCGCCGTGCTGTTATGGTTCAATTTCAGCCGTACGGTCACGGTGCTGACGCCGGCGCGGCTGGTCGACTCGATGTGATCGACTCCGCCGATTGCCGATACGAGGCGTTCTATCGGCGTGGTCAGGAACCCGCGAACCATTTCGGCGCTGGCGCCGTAATAGATCGTCGTGATCACCACCGACGAACTCTCGATTTTCGGATACTGCTGCACCGGAAGGACGGTCAACGCCCGCCATCCCACGAGGACGATCATGAGATTGAGGACCACCGCGAGCACGGGGTGTTTGATGAAAATATCGGTGAAGGCGCGCATGCAATGTGTCCTTATCTTGCTTCGCTGAGC
>JAJFBJ010000176.1 GCA_020697375.1 Nitrospira sp.
CTGGAAATGTGGCAGCGGATCGCCATCGACGGTGAGATGCCTCAGCCATTGGAAGAGCAGGTGGAAACTATGGAAGTGTCGGCATGACGATGCCGGCTATATTGCGCTTGCTTAGCCTTCTGCAATCTCAAGTGAAAAAACCAATCGAGAGGATACGAATATCTCTCTAAATGCAACCGTGATCCTATGACTGGGTGCACTTAATCAGGAGGGTGTTTCCATAAGTAGCACAGTTAGAACTTGTGCGCTGGTGTTATATGGCATATTTCCCGATGCGAGTAACGTAAACGGACTTTCGGGATGTGAGAAAGGTTATTTAATGACCGGGTTTGAAACAATCGGGAATGCAACTGTGACCGTCATAGACAATGGTCGTCCAGTGCTCACGACCGACCCATGGATTGCAGGCGACCCTTATTTCGGGAGTTGGACGGCTCCTTTCGAGATTCCACCGGCGCAACTCGAACATATTCTTGACGCCGAGTACATGTGGCTATCACACGGCCATCCCGACCATGTCAACATCGCCTCCTTGGATAAGCTGGCGGGCAAACGGGTGTTATTGCCAGACCACGTCGGTGGACGGATGGCGCGGGACCTCGGATCACTCGGATTCTGTGTGCGTATTCTGCCGGACAGAGAGTGGGTCCGCTTGTCTCCTCAGATTCGGGTGATGTGCATCAGCGATTATCACCAAGACGCAATACTACTGATCGATGTGGCTGGTCACCTTATCGTTAATCTCAACGACGCGGTCGAGCGCGGGTGGGGTCGGTTCGTACGTAGCCTAATTAGAGGGTATAAAGTCTCATTCTTGCTGAAGCTGTTCGGCTATGGAGACGTCGACATGATCAACATCTTCAGAGAGGACGGCACTCATCTGATGCACGCCCCTCCAACCGCGAGCCGGGATGCACTTGCACAATGGGATGCTTACCTGGAAGAGAAAGTACGCTTTTGGGCTGGATATTTCGGGACGACCTATGTCGTGCCGTTTTCACTTTTCCACGCCTATCAAAGAAAAGACAGCATCTGGGCGAGCGAGTATGTAACACCGCTTGATGCGTATAACCGTATTCGAGTTCCAAAAGAGACGGAGTTGCTTCCTGCTTTCGGAGAGTGGAATGTCGAGCGGGAACAGTGGATGCCATTGGCCCCGAAACAGCGCACAATAACATTGCGAGATCCCACAGAATTCGGAGACGACTGGAGCGAGATGCTCGATCCAGAAGAGGCGAAGCTCTTGGCTCAGTATTTTCAGGGTATTGAATTCTTGCGCGGCAAACTGGATGCAATTCAGTTCCGCGTCGGTGGCCGTGAACATACTTTTGATCTTGGAAGACAAACGGGGCGCAGTTTGACATTCGAAGCTCCAAGATATTCCTTGGTTGAAGCTGTGAAAATGGAGGTTTTTGACGATATCTTGATCAGCAACTTTACGAAGCTGACATTGCACGGAAACTGGGGAACTTCGCTGGCACCTAATGTTCTCTATCCGTATTTCACGCCCTGGGTGGTACGGTATGCCGATAACGGTCGCGTGCGAACTAATGCCGCATTGGAGGACTATTTCGAACAGTACAGGAGACGGGCGCGTCTGGAATACTTATTCCATTCCTTCGAACAAAAAGGTGTGCAGCGATTACGGGCGATGATCCACCCTGGAACATTCTTGTTCCGAACGGCCACGCGTCTATACAGCATGGCGAAGCGCTAACTCGAGGCTGCCGTACGCTCACGCGGCGAACAGCCGGATGGAGAGAAAAGGTCTGTGCTAAGGCACGAGGCGATTGGAACACCATGATTCAAGGACAAGGCATTATTTGCATTACTCAGGATTGGCAGGGCGATCCAACGAGCAAGAAACACATAATGAGAATTCTTAGCAAGCAGAACAGAGTGATCTGGGTGAATTCAATTGGGGTGCGCAGGCCTACCGTTTCGGCCTATGACTTGCACCGAATAGTGTACAAGCTGCGTCGCATCGTCTCGGGATGCCGAGAGGTGGAGCCGAATATCTTTGTGTTGGACCCGCCTGTATTGCCGCTTCCTGGCGTTGTGCTGGCAGAACGCCTCAATCGTTTCATATTGGCCGCTCGTCTTCGACAACTGTGTCGTCGCCTTGGAATGGATCGTCCCTTGCTTTGGACATTCCAGCCGAACGTGAATTGGCTATTAGGCAGTTTGAATGAGAGGCTGGTCATCTATCACTGCGTTGACGATCATAGTGAACTCCCCGGTGTATCGAAAGAGGTCATTGCAGGAATGGAGCGTGATCTTGTGAGGCAGGCAGATATTGTGTTAACGACGGCCGAAAAGTTGTGCGCTGAGCGCCGGGAGATCAATCCGAGGACCTATTTTATTCCTCATGGGGTCGATGCGGCGCATTTTAGTAGAGCCTTGGACCCCAAAACGGCCGTGGCGTCAGAAATCAGAACCCTCCCAAAGCCGGTGATCGGATTTTTCGGTCTGTTAGCAGATTGGGTGGACCTTGACATGATCGGCGCACTGGCCCGGGCCCGCCCGAAATGGTCCTTCGCGCTCGTGGGGAAGGCGCAAACCGATCTGCATGCGGTGCAAGGATTGTCCAACGTGCATCTCATCGGGCAACGGCCCTATTCGGCGCTTCCTGGCTATTGCCGGGGGTTTGACGTTGGCGTGATCCCGTTTCGTATGAATGAACTGACCTTGCGGGTCAATCCTCTCAAATTGCGCGAATATCTGGCGGCCGGCCTTCCGGTAGTGTCCACGCCCTTGCCCGAAGTCGTGCGTTACCAGGGCGTCGTGCACATTGCAACCAATCGAGAAGGTTTTTTGGAAGAAATCGAAGCCGCGCTGAAGGAACGAACCAGCGAGGGGGATCGCGCTCGAGTAACGATGATGCAGAGCGAAGGCTGGGAGGCGCGGGTTGACGAAATGTCGCGCCTGGTCGAAGAGCGACTCATGGAGACGGCATGAACTATCAATCCTTCCCAACTGTGTCCTGGGCGTCAATGTTGCTGGCATTATACGCGTGCGTTGGAAGTGCCGCGACCTTGCACCAAGATTCCCCGAGCATGCGGCCTTCATTGCCCAGAGGATACGTTGATACGACCTTAAAAGCCTCGGTTGGACGCACGTTGACTGTTCCCATTGGCGGTGATTTTCAGGCCGTGCTCGACGAAGCGCACTCGGGAGACGAGATTGTCCTAATGGCCGGAGCCCAATATCAAGGTCCTTTCACTCTCCCTAAGAAAAAGGACGGTTCCGGTTGGATTATCATCCGCTCTAGTGGCGTCGACAAGGACTTTCCACTGCCTGGTTCACGAGTGCTGCCCACTCATGCCAGGAAGATGGCAGCCTTGGTGAGCAGAGGGTCGGCGGTGGTCCTTGCAGAGAGGGGAGCGCATCATTTTCGATTCATCGGCATTGAAGTGAAGCCAAACCAAGATGAATTTGTACGTGATTTGGTGCTGCTTGGTGATAACACCGAACGTTCGATCGAAGAGCTGCCCCACCACATCGTTATAGATCGCTGCTTCTTGCATGGCGATCCCAAAAAAGGAGGTCGTCGAGGAGTGGTGCTGAACGGCCAGCATCTGGCCGTCATCGATTCCTATTTGTCAGACTTTAAGGAAACCGGACAAGATACCCAAGCGGTCGCAGGGTGGGGAGGCACAGCCTTTATTAAGGTAGTGAACAATTATCTGGAAGCGACAGGCGAAAACATACTGTTCGGCGGAGGAGAGCGAAGCATTGACCATCTCGTTCCATCCGATATTGAAGTCCGTCGAAATAATGTAGCCAAGTTGTTGGCATGGAAACCTGGCGAGCCCGAAAGTGATGGGACTCCATATCAAGTGAAGATCTTGTTTGAGTTGAAAAATGCGCGGCGCGTCCTGGTGGACGGAAATATCTTCGAGTATAACTGGGAGCGCCCCGGATATGGGTTTGCCATTAACCTGACAGTGCGGAACGAGGTAGGCCTTACGCCATGGGCGGTCATCGAAGATCTGACCTTCACCAACAATATCGTGCGGCACAGTCCGAGTGGAGTGAACATCCTCGGAAACGACGACCATTACCCCAGCGGGCGCGCGCAAAGGATTACAATACAAAACAACATCTTCGACGACATCAACGGACCGCGATGGGGTGGGAAAGGAAGGCTTTTCCAACTCACGCGTGGAACTAAGGATGTGGTCATTGAACACAATACAGCGTTCCATACAGGACACCTGCTCATGGCGAGTGGCGAGCCTCAAGAGAGGTTCGTGTACCGATATAACATCGCGCCGCATAACGCATACGGGATAGAAGGTGAGGGGACAGGGGTGGGCAGGCCAACTCTGGACCGCCATTTTCCCGGGGCGGTCCTGACCCATAATATGCTGATCGGCGGTGAGTCCTATGCCGACAGGTATCCGAAAGAAAACGCTTTTCCCGCCTCAATGGAGGCTGTGCCATTCATGAATGCCGCGGCTGGAGATTACCGCATGGCAGCCAGCAGCGCCGTGAGCGGCTCTCCTACTCAAGAAATTCCTGGAATCGACGCAAAGGCCCTGTGCGCCGCCCTCGGTGACATTGGCCGGATGGAGCCTGTCTGCTCGAACCCTCACTCGATGGACCGAGGCCACAAGGGGTAGTCTATTAAAGAGGGATGAACCGAAAGGATGTCATGCATGGTAAACCGCACGGCATTACAAGAATGGGAACAGGCG
This sequence comes from Nitrospira sp., assembly GCA_020697375.1. Next base: position 4,701 of record JAJFBJ010000176.1, read on the forward strand.
GAGATCAGGCGCAGCGCGGCGGAGGCCGAATCGGCTGATGCCTCATCCTTGCTCGCATCCGAAGATAATGTAGCCAAGTATGTGAATCCTCCAGCCGAGACGCTATTTCATCTGGAATACGCTTTTCATCTGCTCGGCGATGTCACGGGCCAGCAGGTGTTGGAGTACGGCTCCGGGTGGGGAGAGAACACCATTATATTGGCGCGGCTGGGGGCAGAGGTACATGCTCTCGACATTTCGCCGGAGCTGATAGCGATCAACCGCCGGCGAATGCAGGTCAACGGTGTCACGAGTGGCGTACGGTTTAGTGTGGCATCGGCGTATGAAGCTCCATGCCCGGACGGTTCAGTGGATGTTGTCTTTGGAATGGCGATCCTGCACCACTTGGATCTCGATCGGGCGGCGCGCGAGGTATACCGCGTGCTACGACCGGGCGGCCGGGCCATCTTCAGTGAGCCCATGCGGAGTTCTCCGATGTTACGGGCGTTGCGCAGCATGATTCCATGCCGGCTGCCGGCAAACGTCTCACCATATGAACGACCGTTAACGCAACGAGAGATTAACGAATTCTCTAAACGATTCCTGCCGGGTCGAGCAAGAAGCTTCGACTTGCCGTGGTCACGTGCTGCTGAACGTCTTCCCTTTCTCGGGAAGAGTCTGATGCCGCTACGCCGGTGGGACCGCGCCCTGCTCGCCCGCTTTCCCGGGCTGGCCTATTATGCGGCGATCCGGGTGTTTGAAATACGAAAGCCATAGTTTCTGTCCAATCCAGAGCTGTCCGGCATATCAATCCTTCCACTTTTTCCTATAGGTATATCAATGACGACGATCATTCTCACGTGGTGGGCAACGGTCTTGCTGGTGTACACCTACGCGGGA
>JAJFBJ010000177.1 GCA_020697375.1 Nitrospira sp.
CCTGAAAATGTCGAACAATGAAAAAGTAAGTATACGTAGTAACAGGACTATTACGCAGCACACGCTAGGTTAAACAGGTGATGGCGTCATCATGCACGGTATCGCATGATGGCATATCGGACAGGCTCCAAGCAATTCAAGAGTTATCGGGCCACAGGATTAAAGCTTTTTAGGACAAGGATTTAAGGCCGTTATAGATTTGTCGGAAGAAATATGGCGGTGCACATTAATGTGCATGCAGTGGGATACGAGGTGCCTTCCTAGTGTCATTGGCAGTCCATCCTATTAAAGCGCTCCACAGATCCACGCAATCTCACCAAAATTAATACCCGCATTTTCTCCGCCCATTACTGAAGGACGAATTACGGGTATTTTGCTGGCACAAAAGTACTAGCGCGGCCCGCTACTCCTCGCCGAGAAAGGGCACCATTATCCGATGTGCAAGCCTGCCTACCAATGTATAAGTTTCCCGCCTGCAGGCATGAAGAACAGCCAACCGAACCTTGCTTTCCTGATGGCGGAGCGTTTCTCAAAACATGGGTTTTGGAAAATGGAAGAATGATCTCTCGATTTACCGATAAGGAGAAACGGAGAATCCTTAAAGAAGGAAGCGCCGGAGGCAGGATCGCAACGGTATGCAAAAAGTACTGCATCTCCTTGAGCACATTTTATCGATGGAAAGCCAGGCAGTCCTCCGAGCCAATGGACTATGCGACTCACGTACGGTTTCTAGAGGAGGAGAACCGCCGTTTAAAACATAGAGTCGCCGAGCTGTACTTAGATTACAACAGCCTTCGATCCGCACTGGTGAGTGAACGGGGAAGTGAATGTTAGCGCCTGGGAAAGTGTCATATCGGATGGCCGCTCGCGATGAAAGCTATTGTCACGATACCAGCCTTCAAATGTCTCTGCTGACGCCGCTTGGAGCACATGGAAGGTTGTTAACCGGAGAGGCAGTGGATGTCGTGCGCCTCCCGGTCGCATTGACACAGCAAATGGATTCTTCCATCGCCCGCTAAAGCCGTCATCATGGAAAGTGCTCCGTCTGCCGGAACAATGCTGGCCTTTCCGGTCGGGCACGAACTGTTGATCGACCATCTGCTGTCGGCGATGAAGCGGCAGGGGGTTCGCGAGGTTGCGATCGTGACATGCGAGCAGGACCTGCATGTTCGGGAATTGGTCTGCCGGGCTGGGCGTGCACATGACATGAACGTGTTATGGCGAACCGAGGCCCTGTATCGCGGGACCGCGGGCAGCCTGCAGACAGTTGAAGACTTCCTCGACACGCCGACATTCCTTGGCATCCATGCGAACATCTATTTCAGCGATGTGGATTTGTCTACCGCCTTGAAGGCGCATGAAGAACAACGCGCCGGTATCACGCTCGTCACGCAACGTATGGGCAGCGACGAGGAATTGGAAAGCATAGAAGTCGATCCCAACGGGCTGGTCTCACGCGTCAATATTCTCCATTCTTCCCGGAACCGGCGGAGCCAACTCACTCCATGCGGATTGTACCTGTTCGATCGAGACGTGTTGTCTCTAGTGCCGCGTGATGAATATTTCGATGTGAAGGAGCAGCTGGTGCCGCTGGCACGAAGCCGGGGCAGATCGATTCGAGCCCACCAGATCGCCGGCGGCGTGCGCACGATTACCGGACCTGAAGATGTCTTCTGGCTCAATCGTGAAATTCTGCTGAAAGATATCCAGTACGGCATGCGCGGAGACGGCCGGCCAGGCAGCATGGACGAGATCATCATCGGTGAAAACTCGGATATTTCTCCACGATCCTTTCTGCTTGGTCCGCTGGTGATCGGTCCCAATTGTGTCATCGAGGATTATGTCCAGCTGATCGGACCGGCCGTCATCGGATCAACCTCGCATCTCGAAAAGGGTAGTCTCGTACGTGAGAGCGTCCTACGTTCCGGTACGCGGGTGCAGGTCAATGCCCGTGTGGAATACTGCGTCGTGGCAGGAGACGAAACCGTCCCCGAAGGGATGCGGCTCAGGAGCACTGTCTGGAGCAACGCGAAACCATCCATGCATGAAAGGGGCACAGCAGCGGTTCAGGTCCATTCGAGCAGGATGCTGCAGCGCGCGAGGCGTTCCTCAGCACAGCCCAGGCCAAGGGCGCAATGGGGAACCGGCCGGCGATCGGCATACGGCCTGTTGAAGTCTTTGTTCGATCTCGCCGGAGCCGGCACGGGTCTCATTCTAGCGGGTCCTCTCATGCTCCTCATAGCGCTGGCGATTAAGCTGGACTCTCCAGGTCCGGTGATTTTTTCCCAAAAGCGGTGCGGCAAAGGGGGCAAGGAATTCCGGATGCATAAATTCAGGACCATGGTCCCGGATGCAGAGCAACGGCAAAAGGATCTGCGAGGACATAACGATGTGGACGGCCCTATGTTCAAGCTCGAGGAAGATCCTCGCATCACCCGCATGGGGAAGATCTTGCGCAAGACGAGCCTTGACGAACTGCCGCAATTGCTGAACGTGTTGCGTGGCGAAATGAGCCTGGTCGGACCTCGGCCACTGGCCTATGACGAGATGAAATTCTGTCCGACGTGGCGGGATGTCCGCTTGAGCGTGCACCCGGGACTTACCGGGCTTTGGCAGGTGACGGCGCGCAATCGTAATCGCTTTTCCGAATGGATCCGGTACGACCTCGAGTATGTTCGTCGGCACTCGCTGTTATTGGATCTTTACATCCTCATCCGGACCGCTCGTGTACTGCTGAAAGGAGTGTGATGAACGTGCCGCGCACCGCCGGTCTCCCCGAAGTAAAAGCAGACGAAAATGCGGGCAGATCGCCATTTGGTTTGAGAGAGCATTTGAATACCATCTTCCGTCAGAAACGGAAGCTGCTCACGATCCTGGTGACAGCCGCTATCGTAGCGGGCCCAGGTTCATTGTTGATGACTAACATGTACAGCGCCGAAGTCCGCTTGCTGATCCAGAGCGCGCGAACGCCGTTCACCATGTCAACGCCTTTGACCAACCAAGTGTTCACTCCGTCTGAAATCACTCAAAAGGATGACGTGGCGACCGAAGTGCAAATTTTCACCAGCCCGGTATTGCTGGATAAACTGGTCGATTACTTCGGGAATGAACGGGTCTTAGAATCCATGCGCGGCCGATGGGACTGGTTGTTTGAATTGCCGGGTACCGTCTTCAAGCAAATCGCCGGGTTGAAGCCGGTGGCTCAATTGATGACGGCTGTGGGTTATCCCATGAAGCCGGAGGACCGGCATTATCAAGCCGTACAAAAGCTTAGGGCTCATTTAAACGTCGAGGGAGTGCGGCAAACTCATGTATTTGTCGCCAGTCTTGAATCACCCAATCCAAATTTTTCTGCGGATGCCCTCAATGCGTTGGTCGGAATCTATATGGACCATCATCTGGCGGTCCGCAAGGGAAAGGGATCGCGTGAATTTTTCGACGAGCAGACGGAGCAGATGCGTGGAGAGATGCACAAGTCCGAACTCCGTTTGCAGGCATTCAAGGATAAATGGAATATCGTGTCGATCGATGATCAGAAACGGCATCTTTTACAGCAGGTAACTCAGACCGAGGCAGCGTTGCGCGAAAGCCAAGTGGTGGTCGCAGAGACGGAGGTGCGAATCGCCAAACTAAAGGAGCGGCTGGCTGGGCAGCAGGAAGCCATTCCTTTGACGAACGTCTCGGAACGAAATCCGATGTTGGACCAACTCAAGAACCGGCTTATGCAGATGGAGCTGGAGTATTCCCAATATGTGCCAGACAGTCCCGCGGCCGGAGAGTTAGTCCGGGAAATTGCCGCGGTACGTGCCCGTCTCCAGGCCGAGAGTGCGAAGGTCACCGGCGCAGCCACGTCCGGCCTCAATCAGACCTATCAAGAACTGAAGAGGGGCTTGGTCATGGAAGAAGGACGCCGGGAAAGTTTGCGGCCGCGCCTCTCGGAACTCACAAAGCAATTCAAAGCCTACCGTGACTCGCTCAATACGCTGGACCAGAGAGAAATGGAATTGCAGGGATTGATGCGAGAAGTCAAGGTTAAGCAGGAGGCTTTCGACATTTACCTCAAGAAAGAAGAAGAGTCGCGCATCAATGAGGTCTTGGATCGAAAAGGTATATCGAATGTCACGGCGATTGAACATGCCGCGGCCCCTCAGAAGCCCGTCCGGCCTCGCAAATTTTTGAATTTGATGATCGGGCTCTTGATCGGACTGATCGGGGGATTTGGATCCGCCTACGTGTCTGAGTACATGCGACGGTCGTTTGTGACTCGCGAGGAGGTGGAGGAAGACCTCAAGCGACCGGTCATAGCCGCGCTGCCGCTGGTCCGTCCAGAAACGTCCGATGCTCGGATCTTTTCCGTGGAACTGCGTCAAGCTGCGCAAGTCGTCATTCGTTCCTACCATGAGCGCGGACTTAGAACACTTCTTCTCACAAGCTCCTTTCGCGGAGAAGGGAGTTCGCATGTGGCTGCTGCACTGGCGCAGGTGCTTAGTGAACAGAAGTTTCGGGTGCTACTTATTCTTTTCGAGGATGTAGGACTGCGGAACTCTGACGGAGTAAATGAAGCTGAAGCCGCAAACCTACAGGGACTGAAAACTGATCGCCCGATCCCGGATGTTCCCGATTCGACTGATCGACCAAACCTCCATCGATTGAGCATACACAGTCGTGAGGGAACAGCGCTTGAGGTTGCCGAGCATCTTGCGGAGATCGCCAAATCAATGCGCGATCGCTTCGATTTAATCGTGATAGACGGCCCACCGTTGACCTCGTTCCCGGAAATGCGGGTCGCTATCGCGGCCATTGACGGGACCATGCTGGTCCTAGAAGCGGAACGGACGGTTAGGATGGCTGCATTTCGAACCGTGACGACGATCGAGGAGGCGGGTGGGTACTTGCTTGGAATCGTATTGAACAAGCGGCGTTATGCCATTCCGGATTGGATCTACGAGCGATGGTTGGCGGCCGGCAGGAGGGAGGGATTATGAGGCAATCGATGGCGGGAGTCATACACCTGGACGACAATGTTGCGCCTTCCGAGGAACTGGTTCGCGAAGACGGTTGGTACGCTCCCTATGATTATTGGCTGACGCTATGGGGTTTATACGATCTCTATGCCTATGCGATGGAAATTCTCGGCGATGTGAAGGGCAAAACGTTATTGGATTGCGGCTGTGGTCCCGGTCATACATCGGTGATGCTGGCGAAACGGGGAGCGACCGTAACGGCGTTCGATACCGCAGCCGGCCAGTTGGACACGGCGCGCCGATTGGCGGAGGCCAATTCGGTCAACGTCGCCTTTTTGTGCCAACCGTTCGAGGAATTAAATTTTCCGGATGAAAGTTTTGATGTCGTGTTCGGTGCGTTTGTGTTGCATCACGTCGACTTGCCGAAAGCCAGCCAGCAAATTGCGAGGCTATTGCGGCCTGGCGGGAAAGCGGTCTTCATCGAGAACTCCGCCCTCAATCCAATGCTCATGGTTGCCAGAAGCAAACTGTGCGGACGTTTCGGCGTCCCACAATACAGCGACGACCACGAGCATCCTCTCACTCGTCGGGATATTGCCACGCTACGCCAGGCCTTTCCCGGGGCATGTACGATCCATTATCCCAGCTTATTGTTTTTCCGCCTCCTCGATTTCTACCTGTTCAAAAAGCGATGGTCATGGATGACGGCACTGCTCCGACGCTGCGATCAGTCGGCCGGTTCAATTCCTTTTGTGCGTCGATACGGCTACCTGCAGATAGTCGAACTGGGCAAGGCGACTCGTGGCGCGTAAGGTCCGGCACACAGAGGAATCGAGTTACTGGTGGAACTGGCTGTTGGTACCGGGGCTGATCCTCTGCACCGCATGTGCCACGGCTTCGCAGAATCCGGAGGCTGTGGATGGTTGCCGGACCGATGTTCCTCCGACGAAGGGCGAGCTATCTGCTGCGGCAGATCGAGTCATACTGGCCCCGCCGTCTGATGGCGCCTACATCGGCCTCTACAGCATCGGTTCGGTCATGACCGATCATCACAACTTCATTGCCAAGACAGGGCATGCTCCCGCGGTCCTGTTTACATTTCATGACTGGGTCTCCGACGACGATTGGGACTCCTCCCATCCGCACTTTCGGACCTTCACGGATCCTTTGGAATCGTCCTCCATCAGTCCGCTCCAACTGGCCGAGCAACTCAGGGAAAAGGGCACCTTGCCGGCAGTAGCCTGGGCGATTCAATGTTGCGATTGGGAGTCCAGATTGTTCTGGTTCGGTTTACGAAAACCCACAGTCACGGTGTCCCGCCTGCTGCAAGGTGATTTCGACCGGTATATCCTGACCGTTGCCCGTCAGATTAAAGCCTACCAACATCCGATCATGCTGACCCTGTTCAGCGAGTTCAACTATCAGGGCATGATGAGCTTTGGTAAGAAGGGCAACGAGACCCTGAGCGAAGTCGAGCATCTCTGCCGGCTGTATGGCGATCCA
>JAJFBJ010000007.1 GCA_020697375.1 Nitrospira sp.
TACTGATAGACGAAAGCCTTGAAGGCGACCAAATGCAATGCGTGGTAGCGTTTGGTGCGACCAAATGCAACCGTACAGTGAGAATTGTTGCTGCGCTGTGACTTTTTCTGTCACATCGCCGTGGTAGGCTTCCCTCGGTCATTCTGAACATCGGTTCGCTACAACAAGACGGGGGGCGATCCGCGATGCGCATGGTCAGAAATCTTGCGTTCCGCGACGGTCGACTCCCACGAGTGCACAACACGTTGATAGGAGGCCTTTCGATGAGTAGCTATATCTATACCAACTGGCGAGGCAGGCAGTTTGGTATTGACGAGAGTTTCATCGACGATATGAAGAAACGGATTTCCATGGACGATGGGTCTGATCCGAACGATCTCGCCTATCTCACGCCGGAGATATTAATGGAAATGATTCCGACGATGGAGCACATTGAAAGGTGCGGGCAATTGGAGGAACGGTGGGACGCTCCGGTGAACCCACATGGTCGTTGAGCGGGTCATCGCACTAGCTGCTTTTGAAAAATAGAATGCTTCTTTCCGGTCTTCTTGTGAGGGCTTTGTCCCTGACCAATTTGTGCAGGGTGAGAAATGGCGAGCCGGACTAACTTCCTCCTGCCATTGAGCGATGGCGAAGGACACGGTTGGCGATTTTATGAGCATAGATCGAGCAGATGCGGCCTTCATGTGGTCCTCACTATCTCTTACCTTATGGTTTTCAGCTATCGTTTTCCCATTGAGCCGTGGCAGAGCGGCCCCGGGACGTAGTGCTGCCTCCTCATGGAGGCATGAAACAGGCTCTGTATGTCAGCCCGCTAGACCCTGGTGAGTACCGTGATCGCCTGGACAGGTCCTTGATGCGTACCCGGAAGGCTATCTGGCCTATTCATTCGTCGGAACTGACCGTCGAGTTTCTGCAAAATCTTTCAGGCTATCGGGAGAATCCATCGGACGCCTTGCGTCTGTCCCGTTGCCTGAAGGGGAAAGTCTTCCTGAGTTGCTTCGGCGTGAAAGTTTGCAGGCTGTGCAGGCGCGGCTTGCCGGGGCGGTGTCTCTAACGAGTTGCTAGGGTGTGTGATGTATCGTCCGTAGAAAGGGACCACCGAGACGGCCAGCATCAACCAAGGCCTGAAGCAGAATAGTTCGAGAGAGAGGCTGCCTACCGATAGACATCCTTGCGGTGTTCAATCGACAGAATGCCCAACCACTCGATTCCAGTTTACGGTAAAGAATTCGATAGGGCCGGACTCGGTTAGGACCAGACCTTATCTTTGTGGAATTTGCCTTTCAGCGGTTTGCCATCGAGGGGATGGTCAGCGAGGTGTCGGATGGCGTCTTTGATTTTGTCGCGCGTTCCGGCGTCGAAGGATGCCAGATCCTTGATAGCTTGAGCGGTGAGCTGCGCTTGTCTCACTGCTCTTCGCCGAACACGTCCTTGAACGACCGAAGTTTCCCTGCTTTCGCTTCCTTCAGTCCTTGCTCAAGAGACTTGACCGCTTTGGGGGTTGAGAGCAACTCCAACGTTTCAACCCAGCTTTCAAATTCTTCCGCCCCCATCACGACTGCTTTAGGCGTTCCGTTCTTGGTCACGATGAAGCGTGCGGACAAGCGGTCGGCCTTTTCGACAAGAGAAGAGAATCGGGATCGGACTTGCTTGAGCGACAGAGTTTTCGTCATCGGTACACCTCGTTGACTGGAAGTGTAGGGCATCATGTCTTCACTCACAAGGTTTTGAGCCCTCACCGTGCCAGAAGTTTCACCAGCCCCACACAGCCCATATAGAGGACCATCGAGCCGGCCATGGAGAGCCAGAAGCCGATTCGCTCGACGCCGTAGATCATGCAGCCCACATAGATCAGCCAGGGTGGCACGAACCAGAGGAGGTTCTTGGCGTAGGTCACGAGGTGTTCGCTTCCGCCGTTCAGGTAGATGAGGATAAATGTCGCGCCGGTTATCGCGGGAAAGGTGCTGGCAAAGGCGGCTAAAAACGACCGGCCTTGCGAGCCCAGATAGGTCGAGAGGCTGACGACCGTGCCGCCCAATAAAAAATACAAGCAGAACTTCACCCAATCGACCATTCCTTTTCCCTTCACTATTGGCGGAACGCGCGCATGGCTTCCGCGACGAGTCGATCGCCTTGTCCCGTATAACGCGGCGAGAAATGGAAGACGATCAACTCGCGCACGCCGGCTTTCCTGGCCATAATTCCTGCTTGGCGCGCGGTCAGGTGATAACGCTCTCTGGCCTTCGCCGCATCCTGATCGAGAAACGGCGCCTCACAGTAAAAGATGTCGGCGCTCTGCGCAAGTCTCACGATCTTGGCTTCGTTCTCTTCATCGTACCGGGCATCCACGACATAAGCGATCTTCTGACCACGGCTGATGGTCACGAAACGCTTGCGGATTTCGCCCAGAACAAACTCCCGTTCTTCCTTGTGATGCTCATGATAGAGGGTGGCGTGGAACCGGAACTCGTCCGGTTTGCCTTGCCAGAGGTATTCCTTCACGTCCTTCAGCCAGCGGCCGACCGGGAGTCCGGCTTCATGCAGCCGTTCCTTGTTGACGTTCACATGGAACTGCTCCTGCAGCGAATAGGCGAAGGAGGCAATGCGATGATTCAGGGCCACGGCCCGCACTGTGAACATGGGATCATCCAGCACGCGAACACTACTGCCCGGTTCTCGACCGATGAGCGGCACATCCGGCTCATCTTGGCGGCGAAATCCTTCGGTTGCGAGAAAGGTTGCGCTGCGGATCGTTTGGTCATGAAATTCCTGCGCCACGATCCTAAGCGGGTAGCCATCCACCAGGTTCCAAGTGTAACCCAGAAGTTTCCCTTGAACGTTGGCGACTAGGCCGGGCGGCCCGTAGAGCCGCAGGACCTTTCCACGCCCGAGGGCGACGCGCAGCAACGCGTCGAACCCGATGAAGTGATCCATGTGGGTGTGTGAAATGAAGATGTCGCCGGCGCGCAGGAGGCGGGTGGGGCCCAGCGCATCGTTGTGGCCGAGATCGAAGAGCAGCGCGCGCTTCGACCAGCGAACCTCCACGAACAGGCCTGGATCGCTGAAGACATCATTCACGAGGTAGCTGGAGAAGGAGGGATTCATGGGGGAATTTATCGATCTGTTGACCTGATGATCTATCGATCTTGGACGAGCGTACGATCTTAAAAAACTGCAATCAACAGATCATCAGATCGACAGATTCGGAGGTCATCAGCTCAATATGGTTCGTATCACAATGTACAGCACCATGACCTCCACGGCATGGGCCACGATAGTCACATAGAGGTTCCTCAAGGCAACCCATAGCCAACCCCAGACCAAGCCATCCCACAGGGCAATCCAGTGAAGATGCTGAAAGGTTGCCACCAGAAAGGGATCGAATGCAAACAACAGGGCGCTTACCGCCACGGCGGCAGGCGTCCAGAGTCCCATGGCCATGAGCCGGCCCAGGAGAAAACCGCGGAAGTTTAATTCGACCATCGCCGCAATGAACAGGATGTACCAGGGCAACATGATCCATAGCGGGACCTTTGCATGCGGTGTGTCGGCTAGAAATTGGTAGTCTCCTCCAAGGCGCGGCGCCACATAGAGAATGAACAGCACATTGATGGTTCCGAGGAGGAGTCCGGTAGCCGCCCCCCAACGGATGCCTTGCGGGAGAAGCGTCGGTGCCAGACCAATGCGTTGCACCGCGGATCCGTTGAGACCACTCCAGATGACGAATGCCGCATACGCGCATAGTTGTGGCAAAAATTGATAGAGGCCATGCTGCCGAAGAGCTAGGGGAGAACAGTAAAAGAGAATCGAGGATGTCAGAGGAAGCAGCCCGAGGAACGCTCCCCGTTCAGTGGCCTGAATCGCATGGATCGGTGGCGCTTCTTCAGGCCGGATCATGGAGAGTTATTGGAGCGTCAAATCGTACCGCTCGAGGGTGGTGGCTTTGTTGCGGGCCAGGTTCGAGAGCGACTTGTTGTAGTCTACGGTCGCCCGAAGCTCATTCCCTTGAGAAGTGGCCAGGTCACGCTGAAAATCCAGCACGAAGCGCGTCGTGCTGAGCCCGACCTTCAGCCGCTCCTGTTCCGCCTGCAATTGTTTTTCCGCCATGATGCGGGCCGACCTGGTGGTTTCAATCCGCTTGAAATCGGTGTGCACGCGGCGAACGGCTTCACGAACTCCCACGATGACTTGTTGGCGAACGCTTTGCAATGACGATTGGGCATTGCGCGATTCCAGTTGCCGTTTGTTGTACGTGCTATAAGCCGAGCGGTTGCCGAGCGGATAGCTCAAGACCAGACCGGCGCCGTAGTTGTAAAAATCTCCGTTCAAATTCCGCCTGGCCGAGTCGCCATAGTCCGCCCCAAGTCCCGTGAGTCCCATGGTGCCTTGAAATGAAAGAGTGGGGAGGATCTGGTTTTTGGCGAACTTCACATTGAGGTCACTGGTCTCCACATTTTTTCCGGCTTGCAGGATTTCCGGCCGGCGCTCGATGGCGATGTCGATAGCTTCTTGAAGGCTGATGGCCTCGAGGGTTGTCGTCGGCGGATCGATCGGGGTCAGTCGCAGGTCCTGCCGTAATTCTTCTTCGGCGGGATTCAAAAGGCGGCGCAGTTGATCTTCCTGATCGCGAATCGATTTTTCGGCCACAAGGATCTGCTCGACCCGTGAGGCGACGGCGGCTTCCGCTTGGAGGACGTCGACGATCGACATGACGCCGGCCTTGGCTTTGGCGCGGTTGCTGGCGAGTAATTCTTCCGCCGCCTTGAGCGCGGCTTGCGCCACTTTGAGATTCTCATTCGCGAAGACCATTTCCCAGAAGGTTTGTTCGACGGTGGCGATGACGGTCAGGACGCGATCGAGGAATACATGCTGTTCCACCGTGGCGTTATTCTGCGCAATGGAGATGAAGGTTTTATTGATCGAGGTCCCGAAGTTTTTTAACAGTGGCTGAGTCACCGTCAACGCAAGACCTCCTGTCCATGCCGGGTTGAACAGGAAGGTGTTCGGGCCGCTCACATAGTTTCGTTGGGGACTGTAATTGATGTCGTAGTTCGCGCCGCTGGGAAGATTCTGAGTGATGTCCGCCGTGACCGAAGAGGTGTTCTGGTCGAATTTCGTAATGTCCTGGAGATTCGCGCCGGTGAAGCCCAGGATCGGCCGGTTCAGCGGCGATACCTGACGGTTATACTGGCCGTTCAGGCTGATCGTCGGATCGAACTTTGCCTGCTCGATCACGATATCGGCCAGTCGGCTCTCTCTGGTTTGCCGGCCGATACTGATATCGAGATTGTTTTGGAGCGCCTTGACAACGGCATCGGCGAGCGACAACGCTTCGCGGCGTTCGCTCGGAACCGGCTTGGTCACCTCTAGACCGGACGCGGGCGGCGCAGTCCAGAGAATGAACGCCAGCATGCTTTCGATGAGAAAGAATTTCCGAAGAATTCGAGTCGTCATAACAAACTCCTTGATGCAGGATCGAGGTGAGACCATACTGACCACTTGATCGTTTTGGCGTGGTACCATAAACTGAGTTCGCTGTCCATGATCAACGAGGTATTGCCATGGGTCGAAGGTTAGCCATTCTCACGGCGACGATGTTGTTGTCCGCTTCCTTGGCGGAAGCACAATCGGTCTCAGGCGTGCGCGGGCTCAATGGAGGAACCGCGGCGATGTTTGGTCTGGTGGGGCCTGGGAATTTATATCTTGATACACAGGTTCCACCGGACAGGCATGGAACGGCGCCATGATGACGCTGGGACCGCAGCTGTCGGTCGGATTGATCCAAGGGTCGAACCAGGTGGGTTCTCCGGTGGTATTTCCCCCCGTTCCTCGCGACGTGGGCCCCATCCTTCCCGTTCAATCCGACCTTTTCGACGACATTCCTTAGGCATTTCCTCCGAGCAAGACTCTCGCTGTGGCGGTTTTGTGGAAGCTGCGCATGGGCGTCACAGCCGGCGTAGGTCGATGCGTGAGTTATCAACAGAATCCACAGCGCCATTTTGCAAATCACAAGCGGGAAACCATTGAGGAGTATTGTACTTAAGCTACTGAAAAAAATGCTGTACGAGCGCAATTTGAGATATTGAGAGCGGTGAATCAACGCTGGCGGTACAGCGCTTGCTTCTTGCCTGACCGTGAAGCCGTGACCGTCACGACATCCCGTAGCGCAGGAGACGACAAAAACAATGTACCTTCCTGGAAGATGTCAATTGAATCGGACGTGCAGAACGGGAAGAATGACGTGCCAGTGGGATTGGGTGCGCCGCTCGTAATACTCACCCGTCTGATTCTCAGGCAAAGGAGATAGCCCTCATGAGGATTGCCCAGGTTTCGCCGCTCTGGGAGAGCGTTCCGCCCAAGTTATACGGAGGGACGGAGCGCATCGTCTCGTACTTGACGGAAGAACTTGTCCGGCAAGGGCATGAGGTGACGTTGTTCGCCAGCGGTGATTCGGTCACCCGGGCAAAATTAGAGTCTCCTTGTCAGCAGGCGTTGCGTTTGAATACCGGAATCTTCAATCGCGAAGCGCCTCTGATTCAAATGATGGAACAAGTTTTCTGCGCCGCAGACCAATTCGATGTCATCCATTCACATCTCGACTTCCTCGCATTTTCGCTTTCCCGCCGAAGCCGTGTGCCGGTGGTCACCACACTTCATGGCCGGCTGGACCTGCCTGAACTCGTGCCGGTCTTCCGCGATTTTGCAGAACTGCCGCTGGTTTCGATTTCGAAGTCACAGCGAAAACCGCTGCCCTGGTGCAACTGGCAGCATACCGTCTACCATGGTCTGCCACAGCACCTCTATGAGTTCAATGCAGAACCGGGCAAGTATCTAGCCTTTTTGGGTCGCGTATCGCCGGAAAAGTGCCCGGATCAGGCAATCGAATTGGCCAAACGCGTCGGACTGCCGCTTAAGGTGGCCGCTAAGGTCGACCCGGCTGATCGTGCCTATTTCGAGCGAGTCGTAGAGCCTCTCCTGGACCATCCCCTGGTCGAATTCGTGGGAGAGATCACCGACGCTCAGAAGAGCGAATTTATCGGTAATGCCATCGGGCTGGTCTGTCCCTATGACTGGCCGGAGCCTTTTGGTCTTGTGTTGATCGAGAGCCTCGCGTGCGGTACCCCTGTCCTTGCCTACCGGCGGGGATCCATCCCGGAAATTATCGACGACGGCGCCACCGGCTTCATCAGTGAGAACCTCGATGAAATGGTGAGTCAGGTAGCAAAGCTCAAGACCATTGATCGCCGACGCTGCCGGCAAGTATTCGACGAGCGCTTTACCGCCCAACGCATGACAACCGATTACGTGAAGATCTATCAGCAGTTGATCACTGATGCCGCTGCGTTGCCGGGACACACGGGGCAGCAAAAGGCTTCGAATCTCTAGTCAGCGCGGCATACACCTCGCGGAAGGACACAGCATGGCAGACGAGTCGCAATCTACTCCTGATTCGAACGTATCCGGGTGGCGATTACTGGGAACCCGTGATTTCGGGTGGCTTTGGGCCGGCCAGGTCATTTCCCAGATCGGCGACGGTCTGACCAAAGTGGCGCTGCTGTGGTTTGTCTATGAGATGACCGGATCCGCGCTCAAGATGACGGCGATCGGGTTGTTACAGACCATTCCTCCATTGTTGTTCGGCCCGCTTATCGGTGTTTATCTCGATTGTCTACCCAAGAAAAGCGTCATGATCATCGTCGATTTTTTACGAACCTTGATGATACTTCTGATACCGGTCTTTTATTCCTTTGATATGCTGACGCTTGAACGGCTGTATGTCCTGGTGTTCCTCATTTCCATCGTGTCCACCATATTCGGACCGGCCTTGTCTTCCGCGGTACCCCTGATCGTGCAGCGGTCTCAACTCACTTCGGCGAACGCCTTCCTTCAGAGCACCACGAATATCGGCGTGTTGCTGGGCCCGGCTCTGAGCGGGCTTGGCATTGCATTGATCGGCGCGCAAAACGTGCTCTATGTTGACGCTGCGACTTTCTTTTTGTCGGCCCTGTGCCTCTTTCCCATTCGCGTGAGAGACAATCGTTCGGTGAAGGGACTCAATGCTCTGTCTACTCCAGTCATTCAGGACATGATCGTCGGGTTTCGCTTCGTGTTTCTGCAACACCGGGTGGTGTTCGCGCTGATGATAACCGCAGTGCTGTACAACCTCGCCATCAGTGCCTTCGTGTTCCTCCTTCCGGTGGTGGCGAAGGAGCTGTTGCAAGTTGGCCCTATGGAGCTTGGCTGGCTATGGTCCGCATTGGGTCTTGGGATGTTGTCGGCCACCGTGTGGCTCGCCTGGACTCCGCAGGGCACATTCAAGGAACGTATTGGGAAAATCGGCCGGTCCCTCGCAATCGGCGGCATCGCGGTCTGCGCCTTGGGGTTGATCCGAACGCCGGTACTCTTCAGCACCTTTTTGCTGATCGTCATCATCGGAGGAAGCACCTCTCTGTTCTATCCGGTCGTATGGGCAATGCTTCAGGAAGTGACGCCGGAACATCTGCTCGGGCGCGTCTTCACCACCTTCAGCACCGGTGGAATGGCCGCGGCTATGGTCGGCATGGTTGGATTCGGATGGGCCGCCGATGCTGTCGGCCCTGCAGCGAGTCTGATCGGAATCGGGTTGCTCTTATTGCTCACCGCTGTGGTCACGATGCAGGTCAGTCGCCGTAATATGGATCTGGTATCAGAACCGGTTGCGGCCTAAATCCCTCGCTACTCGTTCTCGGCGACATAGGCGACGCCACAAGCGTTCGCTCTTGCCGGCCTCTCCGTGCGGTTTCATCATCCGGCGCCTGCGGGAGTTGCTTTCTGTCTGAGCGTCGCGTATGTCTTTTCTTCTGAGGATATCTCATCTTATCTCGCAGCGATGAACGACAGGCCTCGATTATCGGCCTTGCAATATTCGGCTCAATTCAACACATGAGGGGCATATGCCTATGTGGATGACGCAGACCGCTTATCTAATGAGGGCTCTGGCGCTTACATGGTTGGTGGGAGCGTTGGTCGGGTATCCGTTTGCCTGGGCCGAGTCAGTGCCTGAAGGAAAACCGGAATCACCGCCGCCGCAACGGGCCAAGGAACCAGAGGTGAAGCCGAAAGAGCACGAGTCCAAACCGAAGGAGTCAGACTCGAACTCGACTGAACAAAAACCGAAAGAGGCCGAGGTAAAACCCAAAGAAGGCGAGATGAAAGCCAAGGAAGCTGAGACCAAAGCCAAGGAAGCTGAGACCAAAGCCAAGGAAGCTGAGACGAAGCCAAAAGAAGGTGAGACGAAGCCCAAGGATCCGGATTCCAAAAAGGAACCAGCGGCGAAAATCAAAGAATCCGAACATAAGCCCAAAAACGCGGAACAGAAACCCAAAGATATGGAACAGAAAACAAAAGAGCCGGAGGATCGGCCACTGGACCCCGATGCAGTCGGTGAGCATCCTTGTCCCGTGGCGCCGCATGCGACGGAGGCAAAACCGTCGACGGACGGTCAGTCTCCCTCCGTAGAAACCGATGCGGAGCGCCACAAGGCCGGGGAGGCCGAGGCTAAGAAGCCGATGCGATCGCCGATGGTGACGGCCAAGCTCGCGCTCATGGCTGATCCGCGACTCTTTCCCTACGATATCGAAGTGGACGTCAAGGACAAGGACCTTGTCCTGCTCGGGAAAGTTTCACACGACTCGGATAAGCGAGTGGCCACCGACATCGTTCGATGTCTCGAAGGAGTACGCGCGGTGGAAAACCGGCTCAAAGTCGAGGCGGATGCAGCCCATGGGCTTGTCGCAGAACGCGACAAAATGCTGACGCAGCTGGTGAAGGAACGGTTCGAGAAAAGCAAAACCTTGCAATCAGTGAAATTCGATGTAAAAACCGAAGATGGGGTTGTTGCGTTGGGTGGAACGACGCGGTTCCAGGTGATCGTCCTCGAAGCTGCCCAGGCAGCCCGCCAAGTCCCGGGCGTACGAGCCGTGAACACAGAGGGGGTGCGATTGGTGGCCGGAGAATAGGCTCGTTGCGTGAACCCGTTGCCACAGGGAGTCCAACAGTCGGTCTGCTGACGCTATGGAACCACGGCACGTGAGCGGAGCAAGGACGGGACGCCCGAACGTGAAGTGGTCGCCGCAACTGTTGACGCGCGACTTCACGCTCGTCTGGTGGGGCCAGATGGTCTCACAGGTTGGCGATGGTGTGTCGAAACTCGCCTTGCTCTGGTTCGTCTACGCCATCACCGGGTCTCCTCTTAAAACGACCATGATCGGGCTGCTGCAAACCTTGCCGCCCATTTTATTCGGTCCCTTCATCGGCGTAATCGTCGATCGCGTCCCCAAGAAAGCGTTATTGATCAGCAGCGACCTGATCCGCGCGGCGGTTTTGGGAGTACTTCCCTGTGTGTTGCCGGTAGATTCCTTCAGCATCGAACGGCTGTATGTCATGGTGTTCGTCCATGCCGTGGCCTCTGCCGTGTTCGGTCCTGCGTTGACCGCTGCAATTCCATCGCTGGTGTCTCGACACGAGTATACCGCCGCCAACGCGTTGCTGCAGACGACCACCAGCATAGGCATCATCCTCGGGCCGGCACTAAGCGGCATCGGCATCGCAACGATGAGTTCCCAGGAGGTGCTCTGTGTGAATGCCGTTAGCTATGTGATCTCGGCAGCCTGTTTTGTGTTTGTCCGCCTTCCGCGAGGTGAGCCGGCACTCGCCGGAGAGGTTTCCCTCGCCGGAACCCTTCGCGATGTTATTGAGGGATTCCACTATGTGGTTAGGCAGCAACGGATCATCCTGATGCTAATCGGGGCCGCGTCGATGTATACCTTTGCGACCAGCGCCTTCAGCACGCTGTTCCCCGTATTCGGTAAAAAATTATTGGATCTCGGACCGATTGAGGTGGGATATCTATGGTCCGCCTTCGGTGTCGGGCTGCTGTTGGTGTCGCTGAGCTTAGTGTCGCTGTCGGCTTGGTCCCTTGCCAAACGTATTCGGTTGATGTCGATCTCCAGTTTCGTCAGCGGGCTGGCTCTACTCGGTTTGATCTGGACATCGAATCGGCTGGTGGCGGCGGCGTTAATGGTGATCATCGGGATGGGGGCCGGGACCCTGACTCCGGTGGCTTGGGGTGTGCTGCAGGAGATCGCGCCGGCTTCCCTTCTGGGTCGCGTACTGGCGATTTATAATCTCGGGGCAATGACCTCAGCGATCGCCGGCATGACGATCTTCGGCTGGACGACGCAGGAATTCGGCGAGCGTCCGAGCGTGTTCGGCATCAGTGTGGGCCTCTTCCTTTCGGCGCTCGTCGCGGCGCGAGTGGTGCGATGGATACGGACCAATTGGACGGAAACGAATCTACGTCAGGTAAATGAAGTGGAGGAAGAGCCGGTGATCATGGCCACGCAGCCTACGAGCCATTGAGTCCGTTCACGAAGGACGATAGTCTTTCAGATCTGCCGGGAAGATAGAGTCAAGGCGGAGCCTGTGGGACAACTGAGTAAGGGGGACGGACGCACCTATCGCATCTGCGACCGCGAGCCGGTGTGTGGATGAGTCCGAGATTTGCGGGAGGACCACGTGGAAGAAATCATCAGCGTCAATGATCAGTTTTACATCCTCGCCAGTTCGTCGATGGCGGATAACCGCACGCGTGTCCTCAAGCATGGAGAGACGTTCGGTGTATTTGACCGCTACGGCGACATTCAACCGGTTGGGCGCGGGACTCAGGGATTGTTTCACGAAGGCACCCGTTTTCTGTCCCGGCAGGAGCTGTTTTTAAACAATGATCGGCCGATGCTTCTTAGCTCTACCGTCAAGGAAGACAATGCTTTGCTCGCGGTCGATCTCACGAACCCGGACCTGTATCGGGACGGCCATATTGCGATTCCGCGCGGGAGTGTTCACGTGTTTCGGTCCCGCTTTCTCTGGAAAGGCATAGCGTATGAGCGTTTTCGCCTCTCGAACTTCAGTCTGGCGCCGGTCACGATGACTTTGTCGATTCGGTTTGAAGCAGACTTCGCGGATATTTTCGAGGTTCGCGGGAAGAAACGCTCGAAGAAAGGCGTCCTATTGCCGAATGTTCTGCAAAAGGATCTGATGGTACTGAGCTACAAGGGGCTGGATGGGGTAGTCCGGGAGACAAGGATTCAGTTTTCGCCGATTCCCCGCGAGGTCACGGCTTCGCAAGCGACCTTCGACATCGAACTCGATCCAAAAGGAGAAGCCCTGGTGGCAGTGATGGTGGCGTGCGACCTTACTGAGAGTCGCTGTCCTCTGCTGGCCTATGATACGGCAATGGCTGAAGCAGGACTTGCGATGGGGGCGGAGCAGACGCAGGACTGTGTCATTCACACGTCCAATTCTCAATTCAATGAATGGTGGAATCGTTCGCTGCTCGATGTCAGCATGATGATTACAGAAACGAGTGAAGGTCCCTATCCCTACGCCGGAGTGCCGTGGTTCAGTACGCCGTTCGGACGGGACGGCATCATCACGGCATTGGAATGTTTGTGGATCAGACCGGAATTGGCGCGCGGCGTGCTGGCCTACCTTGCGGCTTCCCAAGCCAAAGAAGTGAATCCTGCTCAGGATGCCGAGCCCGGCAAGATTCTTCACGAAACCCGCAAGGGTGAGATGGCCGCCCTCGGAGAGATTCCGTTCGGGCTCTATTACGGCAGCGTCGATTCGACTCCGCTGTTCGTGATGCTGGCCGGCGCCTACTACGAACGGACGGGTGATCTCGCGTTCATACAAGCCATTTGGCCAAATCTTGAGGCGGCGCTCACATGGGTGGATACATTCGGTGATCTCGATCGCGATGGATTCGTGGAGTATGTGCGAAAATCGCCTACGGGATTGGACAATCAAGGCTGGAAGGATTCCCAGGATTCCATTTCGCACGAAGACGGCTCGCTGGCAGAAGGGCCGATCGCCCTGTGTGAGGTGCAGGGTTACGTATACGACGCAAAGCTGCAGGCATCCAAACTGGCCGATGCGCTCGGGCATAAGGATCGCGCCAGTCAACTCCGTCGGCAGGCGCGATCATTCAGAGAGCGGTTCGAAGAAGCATTCTGGTGCGACGACCTGGCTTGCTATGCCCTTGCTCTGGATGGCAGCAAGAAGCGCTGCCGCGTGAAGACGTCCAACGCCGGCCATTGCCTCTACACGGGGATTGCGAGCGACGAGCATGCCATGCGATTGGCGAAAACACTCATGTCAGACGAGCTTTTCAGCGGCTGGGGGGTGCGAACCCTCGCCGATTCCGAACGTCGTTATAATCCCATGTCTTACCACAATGGATCGGTCTGGCCCCATGACAATGCGATGATTGCCGCCGGCTTGGCGCGATATGGTCTCAAGGCCGGAGTGGAGAAGGTGATGACGGGCCTGTTCGATGTCAGTCTCGTCCTCGATTTTCACCGGTTGCCGGAACTCTTTTGCGGATTTGTGCGCAGACCAGGTCAAGGATTGACGCGTTATCCGGTGGCCTGTAATCCGCAGGCCTGGGCAGCGGGCTCGGCATTCATGGCGCTCCAGGCTTGTCTTGGCCTGTCGATTATCGCGTCAGAGTGCAAGGTGGTATTTAGACACTCTATCCTTCCGGAGTTCATCGGCGAAATGCAGATTAAGAATTTAAAGGTAGGCCCCGCCTCGGTGGATCTCTTGCTGCGGCGCCATGATACTGATGTGGGTATCACCGTGATACGTCGGGCGGGTCAAGTGGAAGTGGTCGCAGTCAAATAGCAGTCGTTATAGATCCTGAGACTCGGGGGTTCGCGCATCCCATCGGAAGCTTGCGGTATAGGCGGGCTCCAAGCGCTATGGAGCATCCGCGAGTTGCCATGCGATAGACAGCGCGAAGCGCGCGGCGGCTGTAAGAATCTCTGGATTCACGGTTTCCGCGGTATCCGTGGGTTGGTGAAAATGCGGGTGGACGCCGCCGCTCACGACCGTCACCGTGGGAACTCCCGCCTCCTTGAACGGTACGTGGTCTCCTCCGGGGAAAAAGCCAAAAATGTCGATGCGGTCCGCGAGTCCTGCTCTGTGCCCCGCGCGCTGCGCAGCGCTTTTGTCCAAGCCGGTGACCCCTACAGTGAGTCGCCCGTTTCCGACTGCGGCATGGTCCACATTGATCATAGCGAGGGTAGAGCGCAGCGGCATGATTGGTTGAGTCACGTACAGTTTGGACCCGAGCAATCCCTGCTCCTCCCCGCTGAATGACACCAATACAATGGAACGTTTGGGAGCTGCCGCAGCCGAGGCAAACACCCGTGCAACCTCCAGGACAATCGCAGTGCCGGATGCGTTATCGTCGGCTCCGGCGAACAGCAGCCCGCCTTGTCTCCCGAAGTGATCGCGGTGAGCACCGATCACAATCACTTCATCCTGTAGCTCGGCGTCCCGCCCTCGAATAATCGAGATGACATTGTGGAGCCTGCCCTGTTGCCGCATACTGCGCCACAGTAGCTTGATGGAGACGCCGGTGGCCGAGGACTGTGGCGCAAGGGTTTCGTTGAGTCTTCGTTGGAAGGTATGCAGACGATCGGCTTCGTCCGGCTGAGATCCGCTGAGAATGGTGGAGGCGAGGGCGGTACTGATCCAGGCGCCTGGAATCGCCTGGCGAGGATCTGTCAAACCGTAAAACGCTGCCGGTCTGCCTGTTACACCCCGTCGGGTTTCATAGGAAGTGAGGATCGGGCCGGTGGCTGTGAGATAGCCGATAGCTCCCAGTGTTCGAGCCGTGCGTTCCTTATCAGCATGGGAAATTTGCTTATCATAACGCTCCGGTTTGCCCCGCAAAAACAGCACGACTTTATTCCGGACGTCCAGCCCGGCATATTCATCAAAGCCGCTTGCAGGATCAGAGATCCCATGGCCTACGAATACGATGGAAGCTTGCAGGTCAGCTGACGGAGAATCGAGTATGGGAAGGAAGTCTGTCCCGATCGAAGCCGCCGGATAGTCGGATGTGAGGAAAACGTGAAGGAGCGGCGCATGGTCGATGACCATTGTGCTGACGGGTGCGGATTGAACTCCCTCTCGATCAGGGAACGGGTTGGTCATGGCAAGAGGATCGGAAGCCAAGTCCTGTGGATACAGACTTTTGAAGCGATGCTGAATGAATTCGGCGGATGCCAGATCGTCGTGGGTACCGGTTTGGCGTCCATTGAACTCCGGACCGCTCAATTTTCGGATATCCGCCAGCATGCGATCGCTGGATATCATTGCCAACGCATGCGAAAGGCCAGTCGGCGCATCGAGCAGGTTATCGGCCAAAGTGAGCGAGGCAAGCAGGCTGATCCCCAAGCCGACCAGGAATGCCGACAGTGGACCGCGCAGAGAACGGGGCAGGTAGCCATTGTTCTGCCGAGGCTTCTCAGCGAATATGGCGCGGCTGCATCGCATCAGACGGATGTGGCGGAAGCTTTTTGCGCCGACCAACGTTGGTACCATCGCCAGAGCGGAGGTTGAAGAAAACGTGGGATCGGATAGCCAATGCCCCGGGCATATCCGTCATCCCGATCCAAAACTGTGAATGCGAACCGGTATTTTTCGCGGAACTGCCGGCAACGGCATTCGATTTCTTCATCGGACAGTTGTAGGCGCGATCGAATCGCAGCTCCGATGGCGTCATCCGAATCCTGTTCTCGAATGAGATCTTCGGTGAAGGCAGGAGTGAGTTGGAATCGGCGCATGAAGGATTGGTCTAGAGCGGAGGGATAGGCATACATTCCCAGCATGCCGGACTGAAAGGCGCGTACCTTGTCGATCAATCGAGGCAACCAAATCATGCCGGCAAGATTGTCGCTCCAGCGTCGTGGAGGATGCTGTCGAAGATCCATGAGGCTGCCCCTGGTCCCGGGATGTTCACTCGCGGGTAATGCAATATAGCATAAGAACGCGCGCCCATTGCAGAGTGCGGAATACTCCATGTACTATTGATGTCCAGGCGAGTCCCGGATGCTCGCAGTGGAATATAGTGTATTGATTCCCTCGAAAGATCAAAGAACGCGTAAGAGGAATGATGGCAACGCAGGGAAAAGGGCTCTACGACGACCAGTACGAGCGGTTTCGCGAGAATCAGGGAACACATGTCGGCTACGAGTTTCAGCATGGACCTGCCGGAAACACTCCTCCACCCATCGTTACCTTCATGGATAAATTAAAATGGTGGACCTTCCGCGGCGGGCGACGAAAGAAGATTCTCGCTGAACGCGATCGATTTCAACAGGACATCATGCGGATCAAGTCGCCTGATGTGAAATCGTGAGATCCGTCTCCGAAGAGTACTCATATGGATATCGATCGGCCGGACAACTTCTCATCTCTGCAGCTACATCGGTGCATCATGGCGCATTGTAGAGGCTCCATGAAGTGCCTGGTTGTAGGAGTGCTCTCGGGACTCTTGATGGGAGCTTCGGAAGAGCTCTGGGCCCTGCAGAAAGAGACCTCTGCGGAAAAGGCGGAGCATCTACGACAACAGATCAACCCGGATCTCTTCCGCGCATGGACGTTCGACAAGGATCAAGTCGGAGCGGTTCCGAAGGGATTCACTGTCGTGACTTCGGTGGAACAGCCTGGCGCGGTGTGGAAAATTGAGACGCAACCGACAGCCCCTTCATCTCCTCATGTCCTGGGCGGGGTATCGCACTGTCCATCCTGCCTCGAACTCCTCATCGCGAAAGGGTTTCAGTACGAATATCCTGAATTGGTCATCCGTATACATGCAGGAGCAGGCGGCGCATCGGGTCAAGCCGGTGTCCTGTTCGGCATGAAAGATCACAAGAATTTTTATGCGACCGTGGTGGACCTGTCCAAAAAGACCATTGAAATCGTTCGGGTGATTGACGGCAATGAGTCGGTCCTCGGCCGCGCAGCGCTGAAGGTCAAGCCGGTCGAGTGGCATACGCTTCGAGTGCAGCGCAATACCATCATCAGCAAGGACGTCATTCAAACCTTTTTTGACGGGCAGTCGGCTCTCTCGGTGCAAGACCAAGCTCTTGGAGCGGGGGAGGTGGGATTATTGATTCGCGGTGAGACATCGGCGCTGTTCGATAATTTCAATGCTTCGCCGCAATACTCCAGCCGACCACTATCGGCGCCTGCCGCATATTAGTTTGGAAGCCGCCGTTGACACCTCGAACATAAATTCACGCTTGCCTTTCCCATTTCTGTAAGATACAGTGAAGGTGCTTCATTGCGAAGGGCCTTGGCGGTGAAGTAGAGACAGAGTTACAGGGCTCTAAACGATGTTGTTTTGGGTTCTTCCCGGGAATTTCGGAAGCCAGAGCTAAGATTGCCGCTGTGTTTGCATCTTCGCCCCATTCCTTCCTCGTTTCTTCTCGAGTCCCAGACAACACCATTCTATTCTCAAAGGAGGAACCCAATGGGTTCGAAGATCTACGTTGGCGGCTTGCCATATTCAACCACCGAGCAGCAGTTGAGCGATCTGTTCGCGGTGCATGGGGCTGTGACGTCGGCGCGCATCATCACGGACAAGTTCACTGGGCAGTCACGAGGGTTTGGATTCGTGGAAATGTCGGCGGATCCCGAGGCGCAAGCGGCGATTAATGCGTTGAATGGAACGCAATTCGGCGGCCGCACATTGACTGTCAATGAAGCCCGCCCCCAGGAGCCTCGCTCCGGTGGCGGAGGGCGTGGAATGGGCGGAGGCCGGCATTAAGCGGCGCTCGTATTGCTAGACCTTTACAGGGGCTGCCGAGAGGGTAGCCCCTGCGTTTTCCTTACCGTATTATCCTCTCTCTGGTCTGCAGGGCCCACCAGATTATCTGCCCCTGTTTCCCAAGATAGAGATTTAGGAGTGAAGTTGCATGGATTCGTTTGCCGAATTGTCTCTTACATCGTTTCTCGCCGACCGTCTTTCACAGGCCGGCTTCACTATGCCGACTCCCATTCAGAAAGCCGCCATCCCGCTGGCGCTGGAAGGGCGTGATCTTTTAGCGCAGGCTAAGACGGGCAGCGGAAAAACGCTCGCGTTTCTCATCCCTCTGATTGAACGGGCCGTCAAGGAGGGCTGGAAGGCAGCTGTCCACCCGGCGGCTCACGCCGGTCCGTCCAGATTGCCGCGAGCTCTCGTGTTGGCGCCGACTCGTGAGTTGGCCCTCCAAATCGAAATGGAGCTCCGTAAATATGCCCCGACGGCCGTCACATCCCTGGCCCTGTATGGCGGTATTCCCGTCGAGCGTCACTACCGGGCTCTCCGGCAGCCGCCATTGATCGTGATCGGAACGCCGGGGCGTCTGTTGGATGTGGCAGGCTCGCGCCATCTGGATCTGCGAGGGGTCGAATATGTGGTCATGGACGAAGCCGATCAGATGTTGGATCGCGGATTCTTGCGCGACATCCAACGTATCTTGCAATTGCTTCCCGCGCAACGACAGACCATGCTTTTTTCTGCGACGTTTTCGCCGGAGATCCAGACGCTCGCTGAGTCGATGTTGAAGAATCCCGCTCGAACGGCGGTGGATCAGGGCGTGAATACACCGACCACGATCACCCACGCTTATTACGTGGTCCCAAGCGAAGCCTCGCGAGTGCAGTTGATTCACACATTGATTCAACACACGGTGACCGGGGAACAGGCGATGGTCTTTTGCGACCAAAAGTATAAGGTGAAACGATTGGCTGCCCGTCTGGGCGGTGAGCCGGCCTCGGTGGGTGCGATTACCGGAAACCATTCACAGGCTCAACGAGAGCGTACTCTTACCGCATTTCGGTCCGGGCGCCTGCGGTCGTTGGTGGCGACCGATGTGGCGGCGCGAGGGTTAGATGTGCCCTCCGTGTCCCAGGTCATTCATTACGAACTCCCCGGCAATCCCACGTCGTACGTCCATCGCACCGGCCGAACCGGTCGTGCCGAACGATCCGGCGCGACGCTCTTGATTCTGTCCCCGCGAGAGGAGCAAGAATATCTAGCCATGGTTCGTCGTCTGCGAATTCAAACCCGGCGCCTGACGCTACCCACCCTGGCAACGCTGCCGGCTCCTGCGAGCGAGCCGCAGTCGAACGGCTATCAGCGGCAGGATATGCGAGGGCGCGAATCCCGGCCGCATCGGACGGGAGATCGTCAGGATTCGACGCCGCAGGATTCGAGAACCAGGCCTGGCCGTCGAGGGTGGCGTTCCGATCGACCAGCCGCACCGCGTCGCGGCCAGTAGTTGTGAGCCGCATCATCCGGCAAGAATGGCGGGATGGACAAGATCGAGGAGGATGGGGTCAATGAGACAGGGATGGAGCCTGTGCCTGGGAATGATGATAGCCATCAGTTGTCAGACATTCGGCGAAGGCGCTTATGCGCAAAACGACCTGACGATCGCCGACGGGATGAAAGTCTCGCTGGAATACACCTTGATGCTTCCGGACAAGTCCGTGGCCGACTCGAATGTCGGCCAGGCGCCGATTACGTTCGTGCAGGGCGCTCATGAGATCGTCCCAGGTCTTGAGAAAGCCCTCGATGGCATGAAGGCCGGACAGAAAAGGCGCATCGATGTGGCGGCACAAGACGCCTACGGCCCTTACAACAATAAGTTACGGCAGACCATCGAGAAAGAAAAGCTTCCTAAGGATGTGAAGGTGGGAGACATCCTGCAGGCGGCGGATAGCCGGCTGGTGAAAGTCATGGAAGTGAATGAGAAAGACGTGGTCATCGATCTCAATCACCCGCTGGCCGGCAAAGCGCTCACGTTCGACGTGAATATCCTCAAGGTTGAGAAGGGGGACACCCCGCACCTTCCGGAAACCAAGACTCCCTAAGCTTTCCTGCTGCACCATATCGGCCGGGAGCTCGGCCGCGGTACCAGCCGGTGTGGTGCCCCGTGAATCGCCGTGACGGTCAGCGTCACGGCTGCAAAACTCGCTTCAACGACCCCATGAATGACGCAGGCGTGACTCGTGCGAGGCAGGTGGCATCCCTGCCGGTAGACCGCAGGAAAGATAGTGGCTTTGCTTGGTCTGCGAAACTGACGAATTTCCCAGCCTCCCCTTTCGCGTGGGCGATCTTCCACCATCATTACAAGCCGCATCATCAATAGCAGCGACCGGCCGATGTGCGGCGCCATGCCACAGGCGGGAATCATACAAGGGGTCAGCAAGCAAGAGGAAAGCTAGGAGATGTCCATGCTAAGATGCAGAGCAATGCCTCCTTTCAAGCTCGAAGCCCCGTTCAAACCTTGCGGTGACCAAGGACAAGCCATTGAGAAGCTGACGGCCGGGATTCTGGCCGGAAAGCAGCATCAGGTCTTGCTCGGCGTCACCGGTTCAGGCAAGACCTTCACGATGGCCAATGTGATCGAACGGGTGCAGAAACCGACGCTCGTCCTCGTGCACAACAAGACCCTGGCCGGCCAGCTCTATCAGGAATTCAAACAGTTTTTCCCTCACAATGCCGTCGAATACTTCATCAGCTACTACGATTATTACCAACCGGAAGCCTACATCCCGCAGAGCGATACGTACATCGCGAAGGATGCGTCGATCAACGATGCCATCGATCAGATGCGCCATGCGGCGACAACGTCATTGCTCCAGCGCAACGATGTCCTGATCGTGTCCTCGGTCTCCTGCATCTACGGCCTCGGCTCGCCGGAGGTCTACCACGATATGTTGGTCTATCTGGAAGAGGGAATGGAGACGCGCCGGGAAAAGATTCTGGCAAAACTGGTGGATATTCAGTATGCGCGGAATGATGTGGATTTCCACCGCGGCACGTTTCGCGCGCGGGGCGACGTCATTGAAATTTTTCCTGCCTCGTCGGAAGCCAAGTCGGTGCGCATCGAACTCTTCGGAGATGTGGTCGATGCCATCCATGAGATCGATCCGCTCACGGGCAAATCGCTGGGCAAGTTGCCGAAGATCGCCATCTATCCGAACACGCACTATCTCATTGCGCCGGACCGGTATGAACGGGCGATCACCGGGATTGAAGAGGAATTGGAGGCTCGCATAGCTGCGTTCAGGAACGCCGGCCAACTCTTGGAAGCCCAGCGCATCGAACAGCGGACCAAATTCGATCTCGAAATGATACGCGCCATGGGGTATTGCCATGGGATCGAGAACTATTCCCGCCACTTGAGCGGGCGGGCATCCGGTGAAGCTCCGCCGACGCTGTTGGATTATTTTCCCAAAGATTTTCTCCTGATCGTCGATGAGTCGCATGCGAGCGTGCCGCAGGTGGGCGGCATGTACGAAGGCGATTTTTCCCGGAAGCGGACCCTTGTGGACTATGGATTCCGGTTGCCCTCCGCCGTTGATAATCGCCCGCTGAAATTTGCCGAATTCGAGCGGATGTTGAAGCAAGTGGTTTATGTTTCAGCCACGCCCGGTCCGTATGAGTTGAAGCATGGCAAGGGCGAAGTCATCGAGCAGATCATACGCCCGACCGGCTTGATGGACCCCCTCATCGATGTGCGTTCGGCGAAGGGGCAGGTGGATGATCTGCTGGCCGAAGTTCGGCTGGAAGCGGCGAAGGGAAATCGCGTGCTGGTCACGACGCTGACCAAACGCATGGCCGAAGACCTCACGGAGTATTATCACGACCTCGGCGTGAAGGTGCGCTATCTGCACTCGGATATTAAGACGCTGGAGCGGGCGGAGATTATTCGGGATCTCCGGCGCGGGCAGTTTGATGTGCTGGTCGGAATCAATCTGTTGCGGGAAGGGCTTGATTTGCCGGAGGTCAGTCTGGTGGCGATTCTGGACGCCGATAAGGAAGGCTATCTCCGCTCGCACCGGTCCCTGATCCAAACAGCGGGACGCGCGGCACGGAACATAGATGGACGCGTCATTTTCTACGGTGACAGGGTGACCGATTCGATGCGGCTTGCCATCGAAGAAACCGGGCGCCGGCGCCATATTCAGGAAGCCTATAATGCGGCCAATGGGATTACACCGGAGAGTATCAAAAAACACATCCCGCTGCTCGACTATGCGGTGGGAACATTGAATGGTGTCCAGCTCGAGTTGGCGGCGGAATCATCAGAGGCCTACAAGCCGACTGAGAACACGGAGCACCTCGTGCAGCGCCTGGAGGTAGAAATGAAGGCGGCCGCGAAGAAGCTGGAGTTTGAGCGGGCCGCGGAGTTACGAAACCGGATCAGGGCGCTGAAATTGAGGGAACTGGAACTGGCGCAATAGCGATCACGCCGCGGGGAAAGCCGGGCTGATATTACATCTGTTTGTAGAGATACGCCCCGAGAAACATCCCCAGTACACTGAGCAGGCTGACCTTAATGCTGAAGCCAAACGTCAATTTCAGTATCACAAGATCGATGGTAAGGGGAGGGTTGATGCCGGGTGAGAAGTTGCCGGCGAAGATCGTTTGAATCGTACCGTTCGGCGCCATCACGCGAAGGATTTCTCCGAAAATCCCGCCCAGCATTCCGCCGATCAAGATAAAGATCAGCAGAACACCGATCGATTTCCTCATCCGATATCGCTCCTGATTCGAAAGTGCGCTATACGTATACTGCTGAGAACCATATCGGAAGCGTAAATTGATGTCAATAAAATGCATTCCGGCCGCCGTTGCCTGTTGCGAAGGTAGTCCGATCGCTTATTCGACGGCAGGCTCCCCATCCCCTCGGCGAGAAGCCGTGCGGTAAGGTTCCGCGTCGTCATCGGCTCGGCTTCCCGAATATCTTGACTTCCCTCCTCCCCGTTCTATAGACTGCCCGATGCTATTTTTTGCAAGTTCTTTAGGCTTCTCGAGGCGATCGGAGATCTGGCCCGAAACCGGCTTCGATGGCCTTTTTCTTTGGTGACTGGTGCTCGACGCGCTGAGTGAAAAATTCGAACGGATCCTCAAGAAACTTCGCGGGCAGGGTGTGCTCACGGAGGAGAACATCGGCGAGGCGTTGAAGGAAGTTCGCCTGGCGCTGCTCGAGGCGGACGTCAATTTCAAAGTCGTCAAAGAATTCCTGGACCGCGTACGCCAGAAGGCGGTCGGCCAGGAAGTGCTGAAAAGCCTCACGCCCGGACATCAGGTCGTCAAAGTCGTCTGGGACGAACTTCGCGGCATGATGGGTGGTGAACGGACTGGAATCAGCCTTGCCTCCAAACCACCGACCATCGTCATGATGGTCGGACTGCAGGGCGCCGGAAAAACGACGACTTCCGGCAAGCTCGGGCGGTTGTTTAAGGCTCAGGGGAAACGAGTATTGCTCGTGGCGGCCGA
Organism: Nitrospira sp.; assembly: GCA_020697375.1. The sequence goes on from JAJFBJ010000007.1 coordinate 23,174, forward strand.
TCCGCGCCGGCCGGCGGCCGGTGATCAACTCGCCAGCCTAGGGCAGGATTTGGGCGTCGATGTCCACCGGTTCGATCAAATGGATGCGTCGCGCGCCGATGTGGTGCGCATTTGCGAGCTTGGGGTGCGGCGAGGCCAAGAGCAGGGTTATGACCTGATCGTTTTGGATACCGGCGGCCGCTTGCACATCGACGATGAATTGATGGCCGAACTCGTGGCGGTCAAGCAGGCGGTGAAACCCCACGAGGTGCTGCTTGTTGCCGACGCCATGACCGGGCAGGATGCCGTCAATATGGCGGGCCAATTCGACCAGCAAGTGGGGCTTACGGGCATCATTCTGACGAAAGTGGAGGGAGATGCACGCGGCGGAGCGGTACTCTCTATTCGAGCCGTCACCGGCAAGCCGATCAAATTTCTCGGCATGGGGGAAAAGCTCGATGCCTTGGAGCCATTCCATCCGGATCGAATGGCGTCGCGGATTCTTGGAATGGGCGATGTCCTCTCGTTGATCGAAAAGGCCCAGGATACATTTTCAAGGGAAGAGGCAGAAGCCGCTCAAAAGAAGCTGGTCAGTAATACCTTCACACTGGAGGATTTTCGATCTCAACTCGGGCAAATGAATCGTCTGGGTTCGTTCGAACAAATCCTGGGGATGCTGCCCGGCGGACAAAAATTGAAAGATCTCGCGAACAGCGGATTGCCAGAAAAGGAAATGAAGCGGGTCGCGGCCATGATTGACTCCATGACCAAGCGCGAGCGACGGGACCATACCGTGATCAACGGCAGTCGCAAAAAGCGGATCGCGCGCGGCAGCGGGACGAGCGTGCAGGAGGTCAACCGGTTGATCAAGCAATTCCTGCAGGCCAGAAAAATCGCCAAGGCGATGTCGGGCTCGGGTGGACGGCGTCAGCTCGCTCAGATGTTTCGTGGTATGTGACCAGGTTAGTGCGCCGGAGCAAAATTTAGCGTTGAATGTTCGAAGAGAATTGTAACCCGAGAGCATGCAGCCGATGGCTGGACGCTCGTTAATCTGAGGAGGTTCTAGTGGCGGTTCATTTACGGTTGGCACGGACGGGACGACACAAACGGCCGATGTATCGAGTCATCGCGGCGGATTCGCGCAAGCCGCGCGACGGGCGCTTTTTGGAAATCCTTGGTATTTTCGACCCGCTGAAGAACCCGGCAGTGCCGGTTTTGAAGCCGGAGCGTGTGCTGACATGGTTGCGGCACGGGGCTCAGCCTACCACGACCGTGCGGACCCTGCTCAAGCGCCATGGGGTGTGGAAGCAATTCGAGGCCGAGAAAGCTGAGAAACGTAAAAAATAAGAATGAAAAGGCAAAAGGAATAAGCGCTGTAATCCTTTTCTTGTAACCTTTGCCTTTGAACGTTTCCATGATTGACCAGACGGAGCTCGTCACCATCGGAAGGATCGAGCGCACCTTCGGCGTTCGTGGCGAGGCGCGCGTTCGTTCGCTGAGTGATGTGCCCGGACGGTTCGACGCACTCCGGCAGGTGACCATTGTCGCGGCGGGCGGGAAGGCCATCGACACGCTGGTGACCCACGTGCGGTCCGGTGGACCGACGTTGATCATGGGTTTCGAGGCCTTCACGACACCGGAGCAGGTCGCCGAGTTCCGTGGAGGGCTCATACAGGTTCCGCGCGGAGACTCGCCGCCATTGCCGGACGATCACTACTATGAATGTGACTTGATCGGGATGCTCGTGCGGGATGAAGCCGGCGCCGTGCTGGGGCGTTTGGAAAATATCTGGACCCTGTCCGACAGCCGGATCTTTTCGGTTCGGCAGGACGACAAAGAAATCTTGATTCCTGCGGCGAAACAAGTCGTCAAGGCAGTGGATGTGGCGGAGGGAGTGATGACGGTCAGGCTTCCCGAAGGGTTGGGAAATCTCTAAGATGCGGTGCGCCGTTCTGACATTGTTCCCGGATATGGTGGCCCCTGTTTGTGGGCAGAGTATCCTCAAGCGTGCCCAAGAGAAGGGATTGCTGGAAGTCTCCATCCAGAACTTGCGTGACCATACCCATGACCGGCACAAGACGGCTGACGATGTTCCTTACGGCGGCGGCGCGGGGATGGTTATGAAGGCTGAACCGATCCTGCAGGCCGTCGAGGCGATGCATAGCTTCTATGGGACGCCTGATCATAGAGCGGTTCTGCGGGTCATCGTTCCGTCCCCCCAGGGGCGGCCCTTTACGCAAGACATGGCGCAATCGTTGGCCCGTGAAGCACGGCCGATCGTGTTTCTTTGCGGGCATTATGAAGGCATCGATGAACGCGTGCGGCTGGCATTGCATCCGGAGGAGATCTCCGTCGGCGATTATGTGCTGACCGGTGGAGAATTGGCTGCCCTGGTCATGATGGACTCGGCGACGCGGCTCATTCCGGGTGTGCTGGGCGATGCGGCGTCCACCGTCGAGGAATCCTTTACCGAGGGATTGTTGGAGTATCCGCATTACACCAGACCGGCGGAGGTGCGAGGAATGGCGGTCCCGGAGGTGTTGCTGTCGGGTCACCATGAGGCGATTCGGTTGTGGAGACGGAAGGAAGCGTTGCGGAATACGTATTTGAAGCGGCCGGATCTGTTACGGGATCGCGAACTCGGATCAGAAGATCGGCGCTTGTTGAGCGAAGTGATGCAAGAAGGTTTGGCGCAGGTACCTGTTCGTTGAGAGAAGAAGGGGGAAGAGTATGAACCGGCTAGAACGGATCCAACGATCCTTAACCAAAAAGACGGTGCCCACGTTCGAGATCGGGGATACCGTTCGCGTGCACGTGAAGGTGGTCGAGGGCGAGAAGGAGCGTGTCCAAGTCTATGAAGGAACGGTCATCGCCAGAAAAGGAACGCTCAATGGCGAAACGTTTACCGTTCGCAAGCTGTCCTACGGCGTCGGGGTGGAGCGAACGTTCCCGATTCATTCGCCCAATGTCGCCAAGGTCGATGTTGTCCGCCAGGGCCGCGTCCGACGGGCAAAATTGTATTATTTGCGCACCAAAAAGGGCAAGTTTGCCAAGGTGGAAGATCGCGAGTTCAAGGTGGAAAGCAAAGCCCAGGCGGCCGCCAAGCTCGAGCTGGCAGCCGCTGCCGCGGCTGCCAAGGCCTAATCGCGTCTGGCAAGACTCAAGAAGGGCCTGCGCCTGCCAAGACAGCTCACTTCCATGGCGGCACGTTGAGGGTCGGAATGAGGCGATGGCCAGGCTGTATCTATTCAGCATCATGATCGTTTCTGGTGTTTTCAGTTGGTGCCAGTACAGAGGCGCGTTTGGTTGGTATTTCGAATCCGCAAACAGGAGGTCCCACCGAGGAGTTTGAGGTGGAGGCCAGACGATGTGGGTACCGGCGCATAGTAGGGCTCGACGAAGCCGGACGCGGTCCTTTAGCGGGTCCTGTTGTCGCGGCGGCCGTATTATTGCCTCGTCGGTGCCGCCTGCCTGGATTGAATGATTCAAAACAGGTCGGTGAACCGGACCGTGTTCGGTTATTTGCCGAAATCGTTCACCGGGCCAGGGGCCTCGGTATCGGAGCGGCGACCGAAGCGGAGATTGACCGGCTCAATATCCTTGAAGCGAGCCGGTTGGCGATGAGACGCGCATTGCAAGCCCTACATCTGCTTCCTGATTTTCTACTGTTGGATGCCGTGACTCTTCCGGGCCTCTCGGTTCCTCAACGCGCCATCATCAAAGGCGATGAGTTGTCCTGCTCCATCGCGGCGGCCTCCATTGTCGCCAAGGTGACGCGCGACCGACTGATGGTCGAGTATCATCGCTGGTATCCCCAATATAATTTTGCCGAACACAAGGGGTACGGAACCCCGGATCATCTGCGCCTGCTCCGTCAGCATGGCCCCTGTGTCATCCACCGTTGCAGTTTTGCGCCCGTGCAAGAGCTGTTGCCACGGAGCAGAGCGTCGTCCCACTCATTCGCCGAGCAGGTCTGACAACTCGCAATTCGATGCGCGACCGACGCCGTATGGTAGGAGACGAAGGAGAGGGCCGGGCCGAAGCCTATCTTCGTCGCCAGGGATTCCGGATTCTTGGCCGGAATGTGCGGTCTCCGTTAGGTGAGCTGGATCTGATTGCCGATGACCAGGGTGTGCTGGTATTCGTCGAGGTGAAACGCCGGCGGAGCGGGGTCTATGGCGGTGCCGCTGAAGCGGTCGATGCGCGCAAGCGCGCCAAACTGATTCAACTGGCGGCGCAATATCTCGCGCAACATCGAATTCGAGACCGCGCCTGTCGCTTCGACGTCGTGTTGATCCAGGATGATATCGGGGCGGCGGAGGCCCTGCAGCACATTCCGAATGCATTCGACGTCGGGGGGGATGATCTGCGATGGTAGGATGAGAGCCAATTTTTTAAGTGACCTACTCGATTCAGTCGGTGGCGGGGCCCGAAGCGCACTCTAGCGGGCCGCCGTCATTGCCGCCAGCCATGATTCAACTCTTTCATGTCTCCAAGTTTTACGATCGCCGTCCGGCGCTCTCCGACATTACACTCGAGATCCAGAAAGGCGAGTTTATTCTTCTAATGGGACCAAGCGGCGCGGGGAAATCAACGCTGCTCAAACTGTTGATCGGCGCTGAACGACCCGATGAAGGGCAAATATTCGTGCAGGGACGCAGTCTGTCGAAATTGCGACCATCTGAAATCCCATTGCTGCGACGGAAGGTCGGCGTTGTCTTGCAGGATTTCCGCCTCCTGCCCAAGAAAACCGTCTTCGACAATGTATCACTGCCTCTTCTGGTTCAAGGCGCGTCGAACGCCGAAATCAGGCGGAAGGTGACGGAAGCGCTACGCGCGGTCGGTCTCGATCATAAAAAGGATATGATTCCGCCGGGCCTGTCCACCGGTGAACAACAACGGATTTGCATCGCCCGCGCAATTGTAAACGGGCCGGTCGTACTTCTAGCCGACGAGCCCACGGGAAATCTGGACCCGGACCTGACGAGCGAAATCATCGACTTGTTCAAAGCGATCAACGCCCGAGGGACCACCGTGATGGTGGCAACGCACGATCCCAATGTGTTGGCCCAAGTCAATCGCCGGGTGGTCACCTTGGAACAGGGCAAGGTGGTGTCGCGCGAGCGGGTCTGTTCATGAGGCGCATGCTGTACTTCCTGCGGGAGGCGGTGGGCAATGTGTTGACGAATCGGACGACTACGGTGGTCGCAGTGGTGACGACCGCCTTTACGTTCGCCTGCGTGGGAGTGTTTTTACTGCTCTATGTGAATCTGCAGGTCTTGGCCCTGTCGCTCGAACAAGACATTCAGGTCATGGTGTATCTCCACGATGATGTGACCGACCAGGCGACGGGTGAAATCGAGCAGCAATTGAAGGCCGATCGAGCGATTTCATCGCTGGCCTTCGTCTCCAAGGCGCAGGCTCTGATGGATTTCCAGGCCCAGTTTCCGGCCGAATCTCGTCTTTTAGAGGGACTGGGGCAAAATCCGCTGCCGGCCTCGTTCGTGGTGACATTGGCTGCGGAATCTCGTTCTTCCGCTGCGATGCGGCGCTGGGCCGACCGGGCTCAGTTGATCCCCGGAGTCGGACAAGTCCAGTATAACCAGGAATGGGTGGAAGCCTTGGCCGGGATCGTTCGGTACATTGAGGCCGCCGCCATTATCGTGGGTGCCATTTTGTCGGCTGCATCGGTCACAATCATTGCGAATACCATTCGTTTGGCTCTCTATGCGCGCCGGGAAGAGATCGAAATATTGAGTCTGATTGGAGCGAGCACGGCCTTTATCCGTGTTCCCTATCTGGTTGAAGGCGCGGCTCTTGGTTTGCTCGGCAGCGCGCTCTCGCTGGTCATCCTCAAAGCGGGGTTCGAATTGTTTCGTCACCAAATCCGCTCTGCCAGCCGATTCCTCGGAGTGGATTCGTTGCTCACCTTTTTTACACCGGAGATGTGCCTCGTGCTGGTACTCGTGGGTTTGTTTCTGGGCTGTGCCGGCAGTTTTCTGTCCCTGCTCCGTTTCGGCGAGGGTCGAGCATGAAGTGGATCGGCTGGGGATTCATGTTCGCGACCATGCACGTCATTCTGTTGATTCTGCCGCCATCGACGCCGGCAGAACGCAAGGATTCATATGCGGATAAGATCGCTGAGGAAAAGAAAAGGCTGGAAAAGCTGCGCGGCACGATCGAACAGAAGCGCAAGAAGTCGAACGAGGCTGAAAAAAAACGTGAATCAGTCCTGCAGGGGTTGCAGTCGCTGGATGAGCGACTTGTCCGTTACAGGCAGGATCATCAGGACATTCGCAAAAAACTCAGGAAAAAGGATCTCGAAATCCAGCACATGAACGTGCAGCTGAGCCGGCTCTCGGAACGCATCGATGAACGGCGGGATGCCATTGCCGCCCGCTTGCGGGTCCAGTACGTGGAAGGCCGGTATTGGCATCTGAAGACGCTGCTTGCGGCCAGCTCTCCCGGAGACTTTCAACGTCGGCTCCAATATCTTTCCGCAGTCTCACAGCGGGAATACAGCATCATGGAGACCTATCGGAACGATGCCGAGCGGATCGCGGAAGTCGAACGGAATCGCGAGGAGGCCCGTCAGGGCATCCTCGCGTATAAGACCATCACCGAGCAAAAACTGGCCCAGATCCAGAGCCTAAAAAAAGAGAAGCGAGTCTACCTCGCCAAGATAACGCAGCAGAAGGAATCGCATGATAGGGCGGTGGAGGAACTGGAGCGTTCTGCGGGCCGTGTAGACAGTCTGTTGAAAGAACTGGAGACCCGGCGCCGCGCGATGGCTGCTCGTCCGCCGTCCGCATCGGGAGGACTCCGGACCTTGAGAGGAACTCTGTTATGGCCGACGGACGGGCAAGTGGTCTCTTACTTCGGCCGGCAGAAACATCCCACTTTCAATACCTACATCCAGCGAAAAGGGATTGAGATTCGGGCGGCAGAAGGGAGTAATATACGGTCGGTCCTGGCCGGTCAGGTGGTCTATGCGGACTGGTTGAAAGGTTATGGACTCGTTATAATCATGGATCATGCCAACGGAGTCTTTTCCCTGTACGCCCATGCTTCAAAAATCCTGACGTCCGTCGGTGCTCGGGTTGAAGCCGGGGAGGCGATCGGCGAAACGGGAGACACAGGTATGACAGGAGAGAATACGCTCTATTTCGAGCTGCGGGAAGGGGCTGACCCGGTTGATCCCTTGAAGTGGCTCTCGAAACGGTAGACCTAGGGAAGGAAGGAACCCACGTTATGGAACAGCGGCGGAGTCGACGGTGGTTATATCTCTTGCTGATGGTGACGATGTCCCTGGGGATCGGCATTGTGCTGGTAAAAGGCTGGGAGCGGACCGGCCACGCTTCAGAAACGTATGAAGAGCTACGGACTTTCTCCGAAGTTCTGACGCAGGTTCAAAAACACTACGTCGATGATACGAAGGTGAAGGACCTCGTTCAGGGTGCGATTCGCGGGATGCTTTCAACATTGGATCCGCATTCGGCCTATATGACGGCCGACATGTACAAAGAAATGCAGGTCGAGACGAAGGGCGAATTCGGCGGGGTGGGAATTCAAATCGGCGTGAAGGAGAATCGGTTGGCCGTCATCGCGCCGATCGAAGGGACACCGGCCTATCGGGCTGGTATCAAGGCGGGCGATTTCATTACCAAGGTGAACGACGAATCTACCAAAGATCTGACGCTGATGGATGCAGTGCAGAAAATGCGCGGTCCCAAAGGCACCAAGGTCAACCTTACAATTCAGCGAGACGGCACGACCGACCCACTGGGATTTTCGCTCGTGCGAGATACCATCAAGATTGAAAGCGTCAAGTTCAAAGTCCTCGACAATAGTATCGGCTATGTGCGGCTGACGCAGTTCCAGGAGGCGACGGGAAGAGATTTGAGTCGCGCTCTCAAGGCCTTCAAGGAGCAGAAGGTTCAGGGCACGGTTCTGGATTTGCGGAACAACCCCGGCGGATTGTTGACCGCGGCGGTGGACGTGTCCGAGCAATTCATCGGAAACGGAAAGCTGGTGGTTTATACGAAAGGCCGCGAGGGAAAGAAGGATGAGTGGTTTTCGAAGACCAAGGAAACCCTCGAAGATTCACCGATGATCATTCTGGTGAACGAAGGCTCGGCCAGCGCCTCTGAAATCGTAGCCGGTGCATTGCAGGATTGGGGGCGGGCCGTCATTGTCGGTACCACCTCATTCGGCAAGGGATCTGTGCAGACGATTTTGCCGCTGGGTGATGGCTCAGGACTAAGACTCACGACAGCCAAGTACTATACCCCAAAGGGCCGGTCGATTCAGTCAACCGGCATTACTCCGGACATTGTGGTGAAGCTGCAGGCTCAAACGGTTGCCAAGGCCGGTGAGAAAGAGGGTAAAGAGGCGGAACCGAAGAGCGCGAAAGCTCCGGGAAGCGGAAAGGACCTGCCGGCTTCCTCCAAGCCGGCCGACGACTCGACTCATAAGAACGGCGCCGCGCCGGCGGTCGAGGCGGGCGGGGACATTTCGGTCGAGGACGACCTTCAGCTTCAAAAGGCCGTGGAATTGCTGAAGACTTGGAAGATTTTTAAGGAACTTCGTCCGTCTTAACGGATGAGGCGCCGTGCTGCTGACGGATGGCTGCGAGCAGAGATTCTTCCGATGCGGAAAATCCCGGTTGGGTCCTCAGGAGATGGGACTCGACCAGGATTTCCAGATCGGCCAGCGTGCGAATGTTCAGCCGGAAATACAGGTAGTTGACCAGGGCATCGGACAATCCCGGCAGTAGCGCCCAGCCGGCGACTTCTTCAGGCAGTGGAGTGTTAAGTTCTTCATACGCGCGAATCGTTCCTGTTTCGAGAAACTCCTCGATTTTCCCCGCTAAATCGCGTCCGATTCCCGGAATTTGTTGGAGCTCCTGCCGTGCGGCCAGGTCGGCGAGGTCTCCCGAAATAGTCAGGACGGAGTCGGCAGCCTTCCGATAGGCGCGCACACGATACGGATTGGCTCGTCTGGCAGCCAAAAGGTCAGCCATCGCACGGAAGAGCCGGACTAACTGACTGATACGGTCATCCATGGTCGCCGATCGGCTGAAGCCTCATCCGGTCATTGTGGGCGAATGATCGGGAAACGGCAAGCTTCGTAACAGGCTTGGTTGACAATCCGATTTCCCGTTTCATAGGATGACCTGACGGAGCAGAGGTGTTGTGGCAACCATCCAGGTGAATGGTGAATCTCGCGGCATCGGTGATGGGCACACGGTCGGGGCCCTATTGCGAGAGTTGAACATTCGCGCCGATCGAGTAGCCGTCGAATTGAATCTGGAAATCTTGGATAGAAACGATTTCGATATCCGCGGCCTCCATGAGGGAGACCGGGTTGAAATATTGAGCTTCATCGGTGGTGGAGCGGAGTAATCTATGGATACGACCAACGACCGCTTGACGATTGCCGGCAGGGAATTCAAGTCCCGTCTCTGGGTCGGCACCGGAAAATATAAAAATTTCGTGGAAACGCAGAAGGCGATCGACGCGTCCGGCGCCGACGTGGTTACGGTCGCGGTGCGCCGCGTGAATATCACGGATCGCTCCAAAGAAAACCTCCTGGATTATCTCGATCCGAAGAAATACATCATTCTGCCCAACACAGCCGGATGTTACTCGGTGGACGATGCCGTCCGGTATGCGCGTCTGGCGCGCGCGGCCGGTGTGTCCGACCTGGTGAAGCTGGAAGTGCTCGGCGATGAAAAGACTCTGTTCCCCGACACGGCCGGATTGATCGAAGCGGCGAAGATCCTCATCAAGGAAGGGTTCGTCGTCCTGCCCTATACGAATGACGATCCGATCGTCGCCAGGAAACTCGTCGATATCGGTTGCCCTGCCGTGATGCCCCTCGCGGCTCCTATCGGCTCTGGCCTCGGTATCCGGAATCCATACAATCTGAAGATCATCATGGAAACGGTCAAGGTGCCGATTATTGTGGACGCCGGTGTCGGAACCGCTTCCGACGCCGCATTGGCGATGGAATATGGCGCGGATGCGGTCCTCATGAATACTGCCATCGCAGGCGCCCAAGATCCTCTTGCCATGGCCGAAGCCATGAAGTACGCCGTCTGGGCCGGCCGTCTGGCCTACAAAGCTGGCCGTATCCCCCGTAAACTCTATGCAACGGCGAGCAGCCCGATCGAAGGGATGCTGTAAAAGTTCAGAGTTATGGGTTCAAAGTTCTGAGTTGGATTCAATGTGTCTAACGTTTGAAACCGAGTCAGAATGGGCGGCGACCGGCATCGGCTGTGCGATCGTTCAGCTTGCCGTGCGTAAATTCTTATTTTCGCCCATTCAAAACTCGTAACTCGGAATTTAGAACTTCTCCCTGATGCCCTCCGTCGATTTCCGTCTCTATCTGATATCTGATCGCCATCAAACCGTGGGACGGCCGCTCTTGTCTGTCATCGGACGCGCCTTGCGCGCCGGTGCGCGAGCCGTACAACTACGTGAGCGTGATCTGAACACTCGTGAGCTGCTCAAACTGGCGTCCGACTTTCAACGAACCATGCCTGAGGCCAAACTATTTATCAACGACCGCGTGGACCTGGCTCTCGCCCTGACATGTTATGGGGCGCATCTGCGAGAGAACAGCCTGCCGATTCCTGTGGCTCGTGGGATGCTGCATCCACATCAGTTACTGGGCCGGTCAGTTCATTCCATCGATGGTGCGGTGGCAGCGGAGCGGCAAGGCGTGGATTTTGTGGTGCTTGGTCCTATCTATGACACGCCTTCGAAGCGGGAATTCGGGCCGCCTCTCGGTGTGCGGGTGCTTGAGAACGCGGCCCGGCTGGTTCGCATTCCGGTCTTCGCGATCGGCGGCATTACCGCTGCGCGCGCGCGAGATATTCGACAGGCAGGAGCGCATGGCATCGCGGTGTTATCGTCGATTTTAGGCGCGTCGAATGTCGAGGCGGCAACCGAGGAACTCCTCTCTGCGATCGATGTCTCACGCTGACCATGAGTCTTGATGCGTCATGAGGCGCATCGACAAAACTCCGGCGTGATGTGGTCGGGCTGTCCAGTTGACCACCCCATACGTGGATGTTAGAATCCGAAACAATATCGATGACCGTGACTGATAAGGAATTTAAGCGATCCAACGAGTAGGCGATGGCCGAGTCAAAAGGAAGTTCAGGCCGGCTTCGGTCCTTCCGTGATTCCGTCAAACGCCTTACCAAGTCACTTTCTGCGGGAGATGAAGTCGTGACCCACAAGAACGACGAACATGCTCGCGAGGCTGAAAAGCTCCGTATCCAAATCCAATCTATGGAAGAGGAGATTCGGCGTCTTTATCAGTCACGGTACCAGCTTGACCAGGTGACGAAGCAGAACGAAAAGCTCGTTGCGACCCTCCAAGAAGCCAAATCTCAAATCGAAGCATTGCGGGCAGAGGTCGAAAAGCTGACGGCTCCGCCCTCTACCTATGGGATTTTTGCCAGTCTGGATACCGATGGAACGGGGAATGTCTACGTATCCGGTCGCAAGATGAAGGTGAGCCTCCATCCCTCCATCAAAACCAAGGAACTGCGAAAAGGGCAGGAAGTCATTCTCAATGAAGCGCTGAATGTCATCGAAGCGCGCGGGTTCGACGTCCAGGGAGAAGTCGTCCGGCTGAAAGACGTGCTGGAGGGCAACCGGGCGCTGGTGACATTGCATTTCGATGAGGAGAAGGTTGCTGAACTCGGCGAACCGTTGCTCAGCGAACGGCTGAGTGTCGGAGACCATTTGCTGTACGATCCGCGTTCCGGTTGCGTCATCGAAAAACTGCCGAAGTCAGAAGCCGAGGAACTGGTGCTGGAGGAAGTCCCTGATGTTGACTATGAACATATCGGCGGGCTTCAGAAGGAAATCGAACAGGTCCGCGACGCCGTCGAATTGCCGTTTCTCTATCCGCATATATTCTCCGACTACAAACTGAGTGCGCCGAAAGGGGTGTTGCTCTATGGGCCGCCCGGATGCGGAAAGACGTTGATCGCCAAGGCCGTGGCAAGTTCGATTGCCAAGAAACTGGGCCACCTCAAGGACAAACAGCTGCGCAGTTATTTTCTCCACGTCAAGGGTCCGGAACTGCTGAACAAGTATGTGGGTGAATCGGAGCGCCAGGTGCGCGAAGTCTTCAAGAAGGCCAAAGAGCGGGCTGACGACGGCCACCCCGTCATTGTCTTTTTCGATGAAATGGATGCGCTTTTTCGCACGCGAGGCACAGGTATTTCGTCCGACATCGAATCCACCATTGTGCCGCAGTTCCTCTCGGAGATCGACGGTGTGGAACGGCTGACCAATGTCATCGTCATCGGCGCGAGCAACAGGCAGGACTTGATCGATCCGGCGGTTCTGCGCGCAGGCCGGTTGGATGTAAAGGTCAAAGTCGGCCGGCCCGACGCCGCCGCAGCACGGGATATTTTTTCCAAATATGTCACGGCCGACCTGCCGTTTTCGGAGGACGATCTGAAGCGACATGACGGAAATGCCCGCGCCTTGGTCGATTCTCTCATGAACATCACCGTCGATGCCATGTATGCGACCTCGGACGAGAACAAGTTTATAGAGGTCACATATGCGAACGGCGAGAAGGAAGTGCTGTACTTCAAGGACTTCGCCAGCGGCGCCTTGATCGAAGGTATCGTGTCGCGCGCAAAGAAATTCGCAGTGAAGCGGGCCATTGCGCAGGAGGGCGTCGGCCTCCGGGCCGAGGATCTCGTACGGGCAATTCGAGAAGAATTCAAAGAACATGAAGACCTGCCGAACACCACCAATCCCGACGATTGGGCGAAGGTCGCCGGCAAAAAGGGAGAGAAGATCGTCCACCTTCGGACGATCAGCGGCGGGCCTGCGGAGGCTCGCCAAATTGAAACGGTCAATACCGGTCACTACCTGTAGCGCGCTCGATACTCCATGACAGAATCGCACTCGCACAATATGTTCCGTGTCCTCGGCACGGAGACTGAATTCGGCATCGCCAGTCGCGATCCGAACGCGGCGGATCCGGTGGCCAATTCCATTCATCTGATCGGGCATTATCCGAATCTTCCGGCCCCGCAGGCGGTATGGGATTATGAAAACGAAAACCCCTTGCTGGATGCGCGCGGGTTTGAAGTGGACGGGGAGCGGGAACGGCCGGGCCCGGACTACAACCGGCAGCTCAATAAAGTGTTGGGCAACGGCGGCCGGCTCTATGTCGATGGCGCACACCCTGAATATTCGACTCCGGAATGTACCAACGCCAGAGAAGTAGTGGCATTCGAGCGTGTCGGGGAGCGCATCATTGCTCAGGCGTTGGAAGGCATTGCCAAGGCGCGCGGGCTGGAACAGTTCGTGTTATACAAAAACAATTCCGACGGCAAAGGGAACAGCTACGGGTACCATGAAAACTACCTCGTCTCGCGTGCGGTGCCCTTTGAACGGATCACGCATGTCTTGACTCCCTTCTTCGTCACCAGGCTCATATATGCAGGGTCGGGCAAAGTGGGCGCGGAGAACCAGACCAGCCCCGTCGACTATCAGATTTCACAACGAGCCGATTTTTTTGAAACCCTCGTCGACCTCAACACCATGGTCAGGCGGCCCATCATCAACACGCGCGATGAGCCCCATTCAGACCCCGGAAAATACCGCCGGCTCCATGTAATCGTCGGGGATGCCAACATGGCTGAATTGTCGACCTATCTCAAGGTCGGAGCCTTGTCGATCGTTCTGGACTTGCTCGAGGCCGGAGCGGATCTTCCCCGAATCAATCTCGCCGATCCCGTGAGCGCCATCAAGCAAGTATCCAGGGATACGCGGGTCAAGGAGTCCCTTAAATTGGCCGACGGGACCGCCACGACCGCGATTGCGGTGCAGCGAGCGTATCTCAAGGCCGCTCAGGAATTTTATGCCTGCCACGAATTGAATCAAGTGACGAAGGATGTGCTGGTGCGATGGGAAGATGTCCTCGATCGATTGGAGCGTGACCCTCGGTTGTTGGTGCGCGAGCTGGACTGGGTGGCCAAACGGTACTTGATCGAATCGTATATGGATCGAAAATCTTGCGGCTGGGACGACTCTCGCGTTCGCCTGATGGATTTCCAATATCACGATGTCCGCCCAGACAGAGGTTTGTATTATACGTTGGAACGCAGCCACATGATCGAACGGGTGGTCCTGGATCATGAAATCGCGCGGTCGGAGTTTACTCCGCCGGTTGGGACCAGGGCCTACTTCAGAGGCCAGTGCGTCAAGAAATACCCGAATGCCGTCTACGGGGCGAGTTGGACGTCGGTGTTGTTCGATATTGGGCAAAACAAGATCAAAAGAATCCCTCTTATGGAACCCCTACGCGGAACCGAATCTCTGACCGGAGAGTTGTTGGCCCAGGCCGAGACGGCTGCCGCCTTGCTCGCAAAGCTTTCCACCTGATCGCGACGTTCACATGAAACAGAGTTCGTTCCTCCCACATCACGAGGGGTCCAGTTTTTTTGACTTTCTCACTCGGCACCATCCTGAGTTGACGCCCTGCCTGAGCGATATCGGTGCATCGCATGCTGCCCTGTCTCAGGACACAACGCGGCAAGGAGGCATTCTGATTCCGCATGGGACGACGGTTTTGGCGCTGAAATATCGTGAGGGAGCCATTATTGCGGGCGATCGAAGAGCCACGGAGGGATTTCAGATCGCCGACAGGCGAATTGAAAAAGTATTTCGCATCGATGAGTTTTCCGCGATGGCGATCGCCGGAGCAGCAGGACCTTGCATTGAAATGGCCCGGCTCTTTCAGACGGAACTCGAACATTATGAGAAGCTGGAGGGTGTGCAGCTCTCCTGCGAAGGCAAGGCCAATAAGCTGGGACAAATGGTGAAGGCGAATCTGCCGATGGTATTCCAGGGTCTAGTCGTCATGCCGCTGTATGTCGGGTACGATTCGAAGCGGAGGGAAGGGCGGATTTTTAAGTACGATATTACCGGGGGCCGCTACGAAGAGTCCGATCACCATTCCATCGGTTCCGGAGGCAAGGATGCCCGCAACACGATGCGAGAACATTACCGTTCGGGACTTCCGGAAGAAGATGCGCTCCGAGTCGGACTCCTGGCATTGTACAACGCGGCGGACGAAGATGTCGGAACCGGGGGGCCTGATCTGGTCCGAGGCATTTATCCGACGGCGAAGATCGTCAGTCATGCGGGGATTACCGATGTGCCGGAGGAACGGGTGCGCGCCTTGTATGAAACCATGATTGCAGAGCGAAGGAGGTCTTAGTCGATGCCGTTGCCGTACTACGTCTCGCCTGAACAGATGATGCAGGACAAGGCGGAGTATGCCAAAAAGGGCATCGCCAAGGGGCGTTCGATCATCGCGCTGGAGTACATCGATGGCGTTCTATTGGCTGCGGATAATCCCAGTTCATCCTTGCACAAAGTCTCCGAAGTCTACGATCGCATCGCGTTCGCCGGGGCCGGCAAGTACAGCGAGTTCGAACATCTCAGAAAGGCAGGCATTCGCCATGCCGATCTGACAGGCTACATGTACAGCCGGGAGGATGTCAGCGCTCGTACATTGTCCAATGCCTATTCGCAGAGTTTGGGGACTGCCTTCAGTACGGATGTCAAACCGTTGGAAGTGGAAATCCTTGTGGTGCAGGTGGGCGGCAACGGCCAGGCCAATGAAATCTATCGCATTTCATTCGATGGAAGCATCGTCGATGAAAAAAGTTTTGCGGTCATCGGCGGCAGGTCCGAATCCGTGCAACAATATTTGAAGGAACATGCGACGTCGCAACTTCCGACGCTCAAAGACGCTCTCTCGCGTTGTCTCGGCGCCTTGGAGCACGTCGCGAATCAAAAGATCCCCTCCGATAATCTTGAGGTGGCCTTGTTGGATAGGACCCGCCCCGGGCGCAAATTCAAACGATTGAGCAGCTCCGATCTCTCTCAGCTTTTCGCTTAGCCCTTCTTCCCGATCAACGAGCTTCATCCTCAGGGATCGACCGGAATCGAAAGAGCGCTTTCACTAATCTTCCTCCCGCGTCCGATCATGGGCGTCTGTTGAAGCCTCGTGCGTCACGGTGTATCCTGATACAGACTTTTCGAGGGACTACACGCCTATGCAACAACGTATCTTCGGCTTGGAGAACGAATATGGTTTGATCTTTTCCCCGAACGGGAAGATTTATCTCCCGATGGAAAAAGTGCTGGGCTATATCTTCGAGGGATTGATTCCCAACAGTTGGCCTTCCAATGCATTTCTGGTCAACGGCGCGCGATTCTATCAGGATACCGGCTGCCATCCGGAATACTCCACACCGGAATGCGACAATATTCTGGATCTGGTCATCCATGACAAGGCGGGCGAGCGTTTGTTGGAAGCCTGTTTGCCGGCCGCAGAAGAGCGGCTGCGTGAAGAAGGCCTATCGGGGGAAATCTACATTTTCAAGAACAACACCGACTCGCTCGGCAATACGTACGGCTGCCATGAAAACTACCTCATGCGCCGGGACGTCGATTTTTGGAAGGTCACGGAACAACTCATCCCCTTTTTCGTGACGCGGCAAATCTATTCCGGCGCCGGCAAGGTGCTGAAGGTTTCCGGCAAGCCTCAATATTTCATTTCACAGCGAGCACAGCATATTCATGAAAAGACTTCGTCCTCGACGACATCGTCACGAAGCATCATCAATACCCGTGATGAGCCTCACGCAGATGCAGAGAAGTATCGGCGGTTGCATATCATCGTGGGTGATTCGAACATGTCGGAATACGCCACCTATCTGAAGGTCGGAACGGCGACATTGGTGCTGTCGATGATCGAGGCAGGGTTTACCGTGACCGGCATGGAACTTGAAGATCCCGTCAAGGCCATCCGTGAGATTTCCCGCGACCCCATGCTCAATAAGAAGGTCAAGCTGGATGACGGCCGGCAGATGACCGCCATTGAAATTCAACGGGTCTACGTGAAGCGCGCGAAAGAGTTCCTGGCTGCACAGTCGCATGATCCGCTTTTGGATGATGTCCTGGCGAAGTGGGTATCGATACTCGACCGTCTCGAAGAGGATCCGATGCAATTGGTGCAGGAGATCGATTGGGTGATGAAGAAACATCTCATCCAGTCCTACACCGAAAAGAAAAACTGCGGCTGGGACGACCCCAGGGTCTTTCTGCTGGATTTGCAATTTCATGACGTGAAACGAACCCGCGGGCTATATTATCTGATGGAGAATCGAGGAATGGCCGTTCGGATCGTTGAGGAGGAGGCGGTACAGCGCGCCATGTCGGTGCCGCCCCAAACCACCCGGGCCAAAGTCCGCGGCGATTTTATCCGGTTCGCCCGTGCGAAAAACCGGTCCTACACGGTGGACTGGACCTATCTGAAACTCAATGGGTATTGGGAAGAGACGATTCTCTGCATGGACCCGTTCAGCGCGGTGAACCGGCGGGTCGAAGAATTGTTGTCGCAGGTTTCAGGCGCGCGATTTTATCGCTAAAACGGAGGAAAGACCGAGTCGAGGCAAGACCATGTCGCTGTTCAATCGACTCCTGATCATTTCCGTGGTGCTGCTGACCAGCGTGTTCCCGGTCGAATTGTTCCCGAACCAGGCTCGCACGCCGCGAGGCTCCGACGGTCAATTCAATGGGAAGCAGGGACAGATCATTCTTATTAAAGTCCCGGACCTCAGGGAGGCCACCAGCGTGAAAGGCCGGTTCCTGGGACGCACCGTGACGATGTTCCCGGATCCCTCCGCCGGCGAAACCGGGTATGTCGGGCTTCTGGGCATCGACATGCAGGATGAGCCAGGTTCCCACGAGTTGACGATCGATGCGCAATTGGGCGAGGAGATGAGACACTTCACGTACCACGTGCTCGTCGGGAAAACCAAATTCGCCGTGGAGCATCTCACCTTGCCTAAAGACAAGGTCGATCTCGATGCCAAAGCCGCCACCCGCTGGAAGGCCGAGCAAGAGCTGATTCGTACAGCGCTGGCCGAAGAGTCCGGCATGCGTTTATGGCAGGCTGGATTCATCGAACCGGTCCGTGGAAAACGAACCGGGATTTTCGGGAGTGTCCGGATTATGAATGGCCAAGCCAGAAACCCACACAATGGAGAAGACATCGGCGCCCCGCTCGGAACCGACGTGCTGGCCAGCAACGACGGGGTAGTTCGCCTCACCGTGGACCATATCTTCTCCGGCAGAGGCATCTATCTGGACCATGGGCTCGGACTCTATTCGATGTATTTTCATCTCTCCGATGTGCTGGTTAAGGAGGGCGATCTGATCAAGGCCGGCCAGATCATCGGGAAGGTCGGCGCCACCGGTCGCGCCACCGGTCCGCACCTCCATTGGGGGATGAAGGTCAACGGCGCTCGCGTGAACCCTTACGCATTGCTCGACTTACCGTTTCCACAGAATCCCGCCGCTTCCAGACCGGAGTTAACCGCGCCGGTTCCCTCCGCTCAGACAGAAGCCACCTCCACCGCAGTCGGCAGCGATACAAGGTAAGAGGCGTCGGACAGCGCGGACGGTTGTGCGGCGCCGCCGATCGCGCTAAGCGTTTGCCGAATGTTGCTCACCGAGACCGCAAGCGCGAGCCCTCCATGCTCGTATCCAGAGCTGCCAGGACCGCCCCGGTCAGGGAGTCGGGAGTGTATGGTTTCGGCAGGAATGCCGTGCGTGATTCAAAGGATGCCAAAAATTCCTTTCCCCTATCCGCATAGCCGGATGTAATGATTACTTTGATGTCCGGTTGCATGGCTTTCAGTTCGGTAGCCAGTTGCGATCCGGCCATGCCGGGCATGATCATGTCTGTCACGAGCAGCGCAATATGGGTTCTTTGCGTTCGAGCAATGGCCAAAGCTTCCTCGGCGTTTCGCGCCGCTAACACGGTGTAGTGTTGGGTAGTCAGTACGGTGTGCGCCAGGGTTCGGACCATATCATCGTCTTCCACGAGAAGAATCGTTTCCGACTTTCGCGCCGCTTCTTGAGGCTGAAGCGGCGGACGTGGGAGATCGGATTGCTGGTCGGTGCGCGGCAAGTAGATCGTAAAGGCCGTGCCCTTTCCGGGATCACTCCTGATGCCAATGGTGCCTCCGCTCTGTCTGACAATGCCATAGACCGTGGAGAGTCCCAGTCCGGTTCCCTTCCCGAGCTCCTTCGTGGTGAAAAACGGTTCGAACACCTGTGCCAGCGTTTCCCCGTCCATTCCGCATCCTGTGTCTCGAACAACCAGCGTCACATAGGGACCGGGTTCTAGAGGATCGGGCCAGGAAGGATCGGAATGTGAAATCGACACTTCCCTGGTTTCAAGTTCGAGCCGACCGCCTTGTGGCATCGCGTCACGGGCATTGACGACGAGGTTCATCACCACCTGCTCGATTTGACCGGGATCTGCGCGGATCCGTCCTACCGTGGGATCCAAGGTGACCACGAGATTGATATCCTCACCGATGACGCGTTCCATCAATTCGGCGATGTCCGCCACGCGCTCGTTGAGGTTAAGCACCTGATGTTCGACGACCTGGTGACGGGTGAAAGCCAGCAGCTGCCGAGTCAGGCCGGTGGCCTTGTTGCCGGCTTCCTTGATCTGAGCCAGGCCGCGGCGAAATCGGGAATCGAGGGCGGGGTCTTCCATCAACAGCTCGGACCAGCTATTGATGACCGTCAAGAGGTTATTGAAGTCGTGCGCGATACCACCTGCCATGCGCCCTAATGCTTCCATCTTATGTGCCTGACGCAGCTGTCGTTCGAGGTCTTTGCGATGGAAGAATTGGCTGATCTTGGAGCCCAATTCCGACACCATCTCCAGTTTAGCGACGGTAGGCCGAAAGACTTCATGGGTGAGAAACTCCATGATACCCAGGATGTCTTTACCTTTATGGATCGGAAAGGCGACTCCACCGCGCAGATCGGCTCGCCGGGCGGCCTCACCGGCCGGAAATGCCGCTTCCTTCAAAATGTCAGGACAGAGGATGGCGTCTCCGGATTTCCAGACTTGCCCTGCCAACCCCATACCCTGCCGCAACAGCAGCGACCGGTAGAGCCGCGAAAATTCCTCCGCGGGGGCTCCGGAATGGTGCCACAGCGCGTCGCAGCGCAATGCTTTTTCCTGGGAATCGACCAGCCACAACGTTCCCAATGCCCAGCCTTTGAGCTCGCACATGGCGCGGATGATTTTTGGGACGGCCTCGCTCAGGGAGACCGAGTCGTCGAGCGCCAGGCCGACGGCCAACTGGGCGGCATGCAAAGTTTCCGTCTGCCTCCATTCGGTAATGTCGGTCTTGGCTCCGATCATGCGGCTGGGTGCGCCATGATGGTCCCGGAGCACATAGCCTCGATCGATGACATAGGCGTAGGCGCCGTCGGCCCGGCGAAAGCGATACTCCGCCGTCCACAAGTGTTGGTCGGACTGAAGCACTCGAGTGATGTCGGCAATGACCGAGTTCCGGTCTTCCGGGTGAATCAGCTCAGACCAGGCCACCCAGCCCTTTCCAAGACTCTGCGGCCCATACCCGTACACCGATTCATAGGCGTCGTTCCACCAGATCACATCGGTCGCTATATCCCAATCCCAGATTCCGTCCCTGGTCGCGAGACAGGTCAGGTGAAACCTCTCTTCGCTCTTCCGCAAGGCTTGCTCGACGCGATGTCGCCCCATGGCATAACGAATAGCCCGCCTCAGCGCATCGCCGGTCAGGCGACCCTTCACGAGATAGTCCTGCGCCCCGTGAAGTAAGGCTTCCTCCGCCACGGCCTCATTGTCCAGCCCGGTCAGGACGATGACCGGTGCGCCATGGGCTTGGGCTCTCACTCTATCGAGCGTCTCCAGCCCGTCGCTGTCCGGCAACGACAAATCGATTAGGATAGCGTCGATGCGATCTTTCGCAAGCTTCAAGAATCCTGTTTCCAGCCTGTCGGCCCAATCCAACATGAAATCATGCGGGGACCGCTCAGACAGCGCTTCACGAATCAAGTGGACATCGTCTTCATTATCTTCGATGAGCAACACGTGCATGCATCACCTTCTCAGTGCCGGAATTTTGGACACGAGGCTCCAATACAGCTCGAACTCCCTCACGACCGCGATGAACCTGGTCAAGGTCACCGGCTTGCGAATATAGGAACAGGCTCCCTGCTCGAACGACCGGAGAATATCTTCATCCCGCTCACTGACGGTCAGCATGATCACCGGGAGCGGACGAAGCCGTGCGTCCGCCTTGATCTCCGTCAGCACTTCCAGCCCTGTTTTCTTCGGCATGTTGATGTCGAGGAGCACCATGCCGGGCATGGGCGCCTGGGAAAATCGCTCTTCCCCGCGCAAATAGGCCATGGCTTCCTCTCCATCCCGCACCACCGCGATGCGGTTGAGCATTTTGCCTTCGGCGAAGGCTTCCTGGATGAGCACGATATCGTCTTCATTGTCTTCCGCGACCAAAATATCGAACGGCCTGATAGTCATAGTCACACCTTGGTAGAAAGGTTCTGTGCCGTACCGAAGGTAATGTAAAATTCAGATCCTCCCTGTTCCCGAGATACAACCCAGGCACGGCCTCCGTGTCGTTCGGCCACCTGTCTGACGATTGCCAGCCCCGCCCCGGTGCCTTCAATTTCACGTCCGACCGCACGCCGGAACAATTCGAAAATCCGCTCCCGCTGATCCGGAGAGACTCCCGGACCTCGATCCCTCACGATCAATCCCAACATGCAATGTCCTTCCGGCTCTTGCTTGCGATACGAGTCGATCTCGACCTCCGGAGGTTCTCCGTGACGGGCAAACTTCAAGGCGTTCGATACCAGATTATAGATGCCCTGTATGGCCCAGGTTCTGTTGACCAGCATGCGTGGCAGAGGTGAGCGAATCGTAATTCGCGCATGCGTGTCTTTGATGCGTGTTTCCAGCCGGCGCAGGACTTCCTGTACCAGCAGCTCAGCTTCCACTTCTTCGACAGGCGGATCCATGCGCTGCGCGCGGGACAGATCAAGAATGTCGGTGAGCAATTGGTCGAGCCGTTGGGTAGCGCGGACGATCCGCATGAGAAAATCACGGCCCTTCTCATCGAGCCGGTCCGCATAGCGCTCCTGAAGGAGAAGTGAGAAACTCTCAATCGCACGAAGCGGCTCTTTCAAATCATGGGATGTGACATAGAGAAGGGTTTCCAGGTCCCTATTTTTCTTGAGGAGCATGACCTCGAAACGCCTTCGCTCGGTGATGTCGCGATTGGTCTCCAGCACCAGACTGCGGCCATCGCTCTTGAGCAAACCCAACCGGCTTTCAACGAGCACCTCTTGCCCGTCCTTGGTGCGCTGATGAATCTCGCCCGCCCATTCACCGGTGGATTCCAACGCGGCCTGGATGTCCGAGAGCGGGCAGGGAAATGTCGTGTTCAGCAGACGATGGCTCATCTTCTGCAACGCGTCCGATTTCGTATAGCCGTACAGCTGTTCGCAGCCTCGGTTCCATTCCACGATCCCGCTCTGCATATCCCAGGCGAAGATCGGTTCATACGACAATTCCAAGAGTTTGCGCTGCTGGTTCATCGTCTCCTCGGCCCGCTTTCTGGCGGTGATGTCACGGGCGATCGTCGAGATACCGATGACCGTTCCCGCGGCATCCTTGATCGGCGAAATAGTCAGCGAAACATAAAGATAAGTGGCGTCTTTGCGCGCGCGCACCGCTTCGTGCTGACGATGTTGTTTGCCCGCCTTGACCTCCTCAAAAAGTGTCCATTCCTCTTGCCGTTGATCGCGTGGAACGATCTGACCGATCGGACGGCCGACGATTTCATCGGCGAGGTAGCCGAACATCTGTTCGGCGCTTAGATTCCATGTCAGAACGAGTCCGTCCAATCCTTGACTGATGATGGCGTCGGAAGATGACTCGACAATCGCTCCCAGTCGAGCCTGCACGTCTTCGGCGCGCTTGCGATCGTGGATGTCCATGTTCGTGCCGAGCCATTTTATTAAACGGCCGTTTCCGTCGCGAAGGGGAGTGGCCCGGGCATGAAACCATCGATAGGCGCCGTCCTTCCTCCGGATGCGGAATTCATGCTCGAACGGATGACCGCCGAGCACGGCGGCGTTCCAGCCATCGACGGTCGCCTGTCGATCTTCGGAATGAAGTTGTTGAAACCAACCGGTTCCGAGTTGTACTCCTTCCGGGACGCCGGTATAGGCGACCCATTGCGGACTGAGGTAATCGCAGGAGCCTTCCGGCAGACAAGTCCAGACCAGCTGCGGCAGGCACTCCAATAATTCGCGGAAACGGGCTTCACTTGCTTTGAGCGCATCCTCCGCCTGTTTTCGTTGGGACACGTCACGCAGGATCACGGTAAACAGCTTCTGCCCACGAGCACGCACCTGTGAAACGGAGGCTTCGATGGGAAATTGTTCTCCATTCATTCGGAACCCGTAGATGCTGTTGAGTTCCCCCATTTGAGGCCTGCCGACCGCGGTCCGACCGGATGCTTCAGCAGGGTTCTTGCGGGCTGCTCGAAACCATTCGGGAATGAACTTCGCGATCGGTCGACTGAGGGCCGCCTCCGCCTTGCATGCGAACATGGTTTCTGCCGATACATTGAAGTGCGTGATCTCTTGGCGTTCATTGACGGTGATAATCGCGTCCATTGCCGAGCCGATGATACCGCTGAGTCGCTCCTCGCTTTCCCTCGCGGCTAGGAGCGCGTCCTTATGCTCGGTGATATCGATACAGGACCCGATGAAGCCGGCAAAGACTTCGTCGGCCTCGTAGCGCGGCAGGCCGTGGTCCAGCAGCCAGCGCCACTGCCCGTCATGGCGCCGTAACCGGTATTCGATCTTGAATTCCTGTCTGGCCTCGAACGAGCTCTCATAGACCTTCAGGCGACTGTCGAGATCGTCGGGATGGATATGCCGGGACCAGCCGTTGCCCGATTCTTCTTCCAAACGATGGCCCACGAATTCGAGCCAGGGTTTGTTGAACCAGGTGCAGGTCTTGGTGGTGTCGCTGATCCATATCAGCACCGGCGCGCTGTTCGCCATGAGGCGAAACCGGTTTTCGCTGATGCTCAACGCCGCTTGTGTTCGTTTGCTCTGAGCGAGCTGTCGCTCCAATTGCTCGTTCGCGATACGGAGTTCCGCCGTGCGCTGCCGCACGTCGTCTTCGAGAGCGTTGTGGCTCAGGCGGAGGGCTTCATCGGCCTTCCTTCGTTCAGTGATGTCGAGCAGCGTCGAGCGGCTGGCGATGAAACGTCCTTCGGCATCTCTCAAGGCAGTGGCGTTGAGCAGAACGGGAAGGATAGTTCCGTCCTTCCGAACCATATCAAGCTCCAAATCGTGGATATGGCCATCTTTGATAAAGCGGGGGAAGCGTTCGTGAAACAGTTGCGCGCTGGTTGGAGTCAGGAGTTCGAGGATCGGTTTCTTGCCGACGATGTCATGTCTCGTGTAGCCCAACCAATCGAGTTCGGTCTGATTCACGGCAATGATCAGGCCGTGAGGATTGAGAGAATGGTACCCGCAAGGCGCACGATCGTAGAGATCCTCCACTTCTTCGGCGTTTTTTAACAATAGCCGTTCTCGGTGCTGCAGGGCCTCATGCTCGACTTCCAAAATCGCCGCTTTGATCAGTTCTTGAGTCATGCGCTTCTGCTGAACGATGAGATAGGCGATGAGAGCAAAAACGCCGAGGCTGACCGAACGATTGATGAGTGGAATCCATGAGGGAACGCCCTCGAGATGGGGAGAAACGAGATAGTCTAGAGATGTGAGTGTTGCGCAGAACAGGGCGGTGACCGGTGGAGTCCAATAGTAGGGCGCCTGATAAGTGAGTACCAACGGCACAAGATAAAGAATCCAGACGGGGATCCCGCTGGGAGCCATGCTGTCCAGTAGGAAGATCGCCCCCGTCAGAACGCCGATGAGGCCGAGTCTCGCCAATCCATGCAGAAATCGGCTGGGTGGTTCTTTCGATCCGGCGCCTTCGGGCATGACCATAGACGTCCTGTTCGGCAGCAAGAAATACTGCGTAAACCCTAGAGATAGAACAGTAGCATGAAAAGGGGTTTTATTATGTAGAAGTCTCGCTATTTTGAGCAGAGGCGATATGCCCTAGGTGGCTTACCAGGTGGGCGACAGGAGAGCGATTACGTAGCGGTCAGGGGTTTGGTTCTATCCGGCGAGCTCTTCGAGTTCGACCTGCAGAATCGCGGTCTACTAGAAATTCGTTTCCATGCTGGAAGACGTCTTGTTCAACACGGTGGCAGCCGCTCTCGAAAGGGCGGCATCCTGATCGTGGTCGAGCGCGTAAATGCGAAATTGCACGAGGCGAGTGGGCAGGAGATCCAGCAGTTCTTCCAAGGGTTCGGTGGATAGACCTCTTGTGCCGGGATCATAGACGAGCAGGGGAATGCCACGGGTGTCCTTGGGGTCGGGCCGCGGGTCGAGCGGAGCCATATCCACACGAAACGGCAGACCGTGCAGCTTATGAGGCAACGCTTTCCGAATCTGTTGCTGGAATTGTTCGTGACTGGGAAAATCCATCCCGCGCTCGATGCCTTTTTCCTTGAGCACCGTGCTGTAGGCCATTTTCCACTTCACGTCCCGGTCGAGGATGTGCGCCCATTCCTGATGCAAGCGACGCAGGCTGCCCTGGCCGGCCTTCTTCCATCGCCGGACATTCTCCAGCAGCGACCAGTCCGTCAAGGTCAAGTATTCGTCCATGTGTTGAGACGGATCGGACGGGAACAGCAGCTTCATGGTGTCCCCGAAGATGTCCCGCAGGTGAATGTCGATGGCCCTGGTCGTCCGGTGATAATACACGTTGGAGTACAGATACATTCTGGTGTTGAGGAACATGTGCAGAGCCGGCAGGCCGGTCTTGTGAATCGTGAAACCCTTGTCGGTGACGATGGTGTAATGAATCAGCCGGGTCAGGTCCACCGGCCCGACCGCGACGCCGCACATGTACGCGTCGCGCAGCACATAGTCCAGGTTATCGGCGGTATAGCTTCCGGAAATCACCGGCTGGAGGAAGTTGATCCAGCGAGGGATACGGGAATTGTCTTTGCCTTTTTCCTTCAAGATGACATGTGCGATCAGGTCCGGATTCAATTCTTCGCCCCGATCGAAAGCGCCGGAGGGACTGCGGCGGATTTTTTTGATGAGCGAACCCAGATGATCGCGCACGATGATCTGCCCGAGCTTTTCATGGGAGAGACCGAATTCATGCAAGTAGTTGTCATCGAAGAAATGGCAGAACGGGCCGTGCCCGATATCATGGACCAGCGCCGTTACGCGAAGGAATTCTTCCACGAAAGCCGCCGAGGGAACGTCCGGCGCCACCTTCTTCAAAAACGGGTAGAGATGGCGTGCGAAACGGCCGGCCACGTGCATGGTACCGAGCGAGTGCACGAACCGCGTATGTTCCGCGGAAGGGTAAACCCAGCGGGCGCTCTGAAGTTGGTAGATATAACGCAGCCGCTGGACCCAGGGGGAATCGATCAAGTCCTTTTCGGTGCGTTCCGACTGATCCGGCGTCGCATAGGGAACGGTAAACGTCACATATTCATGGATCGGATCCGCGATGAGCGCCGACCCGTCATAGGGAGCGGGAGGATATGCGGAAGTTAGTTTCATGTATCGGTCAGGGATGGCAAATCTTAACGCAGGCCCGGTGAAGGGGGCAATGGTCCATGCCCTCCGAGGGGTTTTGGTTGCCGGTATCTTGAAATCAGGGCATAGGCGATGGGATAGGACAAGAGCCCACAGACGACGCTCAGGACCATTCCGCCCACAACAAACGGCCAGGCGTGCGGCATCACCTGGTGGTATATTCCCGTGAGAGTCAGATCGCTCCAATCGAAAGACGGCAACTCCGGCACGCCCAATACCGTCGCTCCGGTCCAGTACGTGGCCCCGAGAATGGGAATAAGGGTCCAGGGATTGTTGAGCAATGCGCCGGCGAGCAGCGCCATGACATTCAAGCCGCAGGCCCAGGCGCAGAAGCCCACCATCAGCATATGCAAACCATAGGTCGGTGAAAAGCCGATGAACACCCCTACCGCAAATGCCAGCGCCGTCCGGTGCGGAGTTTCGTGAAGGCGGAGAAGCTGGCGGAAAAGCGACCGAACGTCTGCCATTGGGGCTCTCCGTGTACGACTCTGTCAGCAGGGGTCATTCATGAATGCCGACAGAGACGGCTGAGCCCGATATCAGCCGAGTTTTCCTGCAAACGTACGAGAATCTCTTCGAGAAACGAGCGAGAAGCCGTATCGGTGAGAGAGCAGGCCATTCCGGGAGTATTCATGAGTCATCCGGGCTCGTTTGATCTCAGAAAATGCTCGTAACTGGTAACGGGCAGCGTCCTTGTCGCGCCCTCATCGGTCCGCAATCGCAAGCCGGACCGTTTGGGAGTGATGGATCCGATGCAGGTAAAGCGAAATGAGGTCTTCGCCGCCAGCCGCTCGAATAATGCCTGCTTGCCAAGGGGCACTGTGAACAGCAGCTCGTAGTCCTCGCCTCCGCGCAGGGCGATCTCTCCTGCATCGAGGTGACGTGTTGCGGCATAGGCGCGGCAAGCAGAAGAAAGAGGGAGTGAGGCTTCGAGGACATCCGCACCGACGCCGCTTTCTTCACAGAGATGGCGGAGATCGCCGCTCAGGCCGTCTGATACATCGATAGCCGCACCGGCAAGTCCATGCTTGACGAGCCATAATCCTTCCGCGACACGGGCCACCGGGCGATGGTGCCGTGCCAGGAGAAATCGAATCTGTGCAGGCCGCAAGCTCTGGGGGAATTTGGCCGGCGATTCGGTCAATAGTCCGAGGCCGGCATGGGAATCGCCCAGCGTTCCGGTGACGTAGAGCCGGTCGCCGACCCCGGCGGCGCTTCGCAACAGGGCCTGGCGCGGTTTCACTGTTCCTGTGAGCGTGATGCTGAGAAACAGTCCGCGCAGCGATGCCGATGTGTCTCCGCCGACGAGGCGCACGCGATAGGGGCCGGCCGCCTCCATCATGCCGCGGTAGAGCCGTTGTATCTGTTCCGCCTGACAGGTAGAGGGTATCGCGATTGCCGTGAGCATGAAGCGGGGTGTGCCGCCCATCGCGGCGATGTCGCTCAAGTTGGCGACTGCGGCCCGGTACCCGATGTCTTCAAATGTGGAGGTGGCGGGATCGAAGTGCACACCTTCAGCCAGGAGATCCGTGGTGATGAGCGTCCATTCGGCGGAAGAGGTCTTGATGACGGCGGTGTCGTCGCCGATCCCGCGGACCACCTGGCGGTCGGGCAGTGCAGCCTGTGCCTGAAGCAAGCGAATCAGGCCGAATTCGCTGCTGACCGGGCTATTCCGGCGGGATCGGCCCGGCGGCATACTAAAACAAGGATGCCGGAGAGGCCGCCGGAAGGTGAAGATTTCGCCTTCTCGCGCCGACCGCTCTCTTTGGCGTGAATGGCCGCATGGCCTTTGGTGGGGGTTTCGGTGTCGCCACTCTCGGTTTGCGTGCCGCGGGCCGCCGAAGGGCGGTCCTGATCACGTCATCCACCGTTTCGACGAACGCGAGTTCGATATCTTTGAGGACCTGTTTGGGAATTTCATCGAGGTCCTTCTTGTTCCGTTTCGGAAGGATGACGGTGGAAAGTTTGGCGCGTTTGGCTGCGAGTATCTTTTCCTTCAGGCCTCCGATCGGCAGGACCCTGCCTCGCAAGGTAATTTCGCCCGTCATCGCCAGATCGCGGCGCACAGGAATTTGCGACAATGCGGAGGCAATCGCCGTAGCCATGGTGATGCCGGCGGAAGGGCCGTCCTTCGGGGTGGCGCCGGCCGGCACGTG
Source organism: Nitrospira sp. (assembly GCA_020697375.1). Next base: position 51,954 of record JAJFBJ010000007.1, read on the forward strand.
GATGTGAATGTCGTTCTTTGCAAAGATATCGGGACTGATTCCCAATGTCTTTTCGCGCGAGCGTACATAACTCAAGGCGGCCTGCGCCGATTCCTTCATGACATCGCCGAGGTGTCCAGTCAGGGTGAGCTGGCCTTTCCCCTTCATCACGGTCGCTTCGATGTACAAGACGTCGCCGCCGCTTTCGGTCCAAGCCAAGCCGGTGGCGACCCCCACTTCATCCTTTTCCAATTCCGCCTCGGGAACGAATTTGGGGACGCCCAAAAATTTGTGCAGATTGTTCAGGTCGACGCTGTGGCATTGCGTTTTGCCTTCCGCGACCTTTTTTGCCACTTTTCGCATGAGGTTGGCGATTTCCCGTTCGAGATTGCGGACCCCGGCCTCGCGCGTATAGTGCGAGATGACATGTCGAATCGTCGCCTCGCCGATGCGGATGTGCTTCTCGGTGATGCCATGTTCGTTCATCTGGCGAGGAATGAGGTATTTTTGCGCGATACCGAGTTTTTCCTCCTCGGTATAGCCCGGGATGTCGATAACTTCCATGCGATCCCGGAGGGCCGGCAAGATCGGGTCCATCAAATTCGCCGTCGTGACGAACATGACTTCCGTCAAATCGAAAGGCACGCCAAGGTAGTGGTCCGTAAAGGTGTTGTTCTGTTCCGGATCCAGCACTTCCAAAAGCGCGGCCGAAGGATCCCCACGAAAATCCATGCCGACTTTGTCGACCTCATCGAGCATGAAGACGGGATTGTTCGTACCGGCCTGCTTCATGCCCTGGATGATTCGTCCCGGCAGCGCGCCGACGTACGTCCGGCGATGGCCTCGGATTTCGGCTTCGTCCCGCACCCCGCCTAGGCTGATGCGGACGAACTCCCGGCCCAGCGCGCGCGCGATCGATTTGCCCAGCGATGTTTTTCCGACGCCCGGCGGTCCCACGAAACAGAGGATCGGGCCTTTCATTTTTTCCTTCAGCTTACGTACGGCGAGATACTCGACGATCCGCTCTTTCACCTTCTCCAGGTCATAATGGTCATCGTTCAGCACCTTCAGCGCGGCCTTCAGGTCGAGATTGTCTTTCGACTTCTTATTCCAGGGCAGTTCGACCATCCACTCCAAATAGGTCCGGACCGTGGCCGACTCCGCCGTATCCGGATGCATTTTCTCCAGCCGTTTGAGCTGCTTTTCGGTTTCCTTCAGGACTTTTTCCGGCATCTTGGCGTCCGTGATGCGTTTGCGGAACTCAGCCACTTCCTCCGCCCGCTCATCAAGTTCACCCAGTTCTTTCTGAATCGCCTTCAATTGCTCGCGCAGGAAATACTCCCGCTGGGTTTTGTCCATTTCCCCTTTGGCTTGCGCCTGAATCTTTTGCTGCATGGACAGGACATCGATTTCTTTCGCGAGAATTTCACTGACCTGCCGCAGCCGCTGAATCGGGTCCACGATTTCCAGGACGGCTTGGGTGATGTCGACTTTCAACCCGAGATTGGAGGCCACCATGTCGGCCAGCCGACCGGGATCCTCGAGGTTTTCGATGACGACCATCACGTCCGGGATCAAGACCTTGCCGAGGCTGACGATTTTCTCGATCTGCTCCTTGACGGTGCGCATGACCGCTTCCATCTCAAGCGCCGCGCCTGGTTGCTTCACCTCGACCAGTTTTTCGATTCGGACCGAATAGTAAGGATCGTTCTGGATATATTCTTCGATTCGTCCTTTGGCGAGACCCTGCACCAGGATTTTGATCCGCTCGTCGGGCAGCTTGAGCATCCGCATGATGATGCCCACGGTGCCCACGGGGTGAATATCGTCCGGCTGCGGGTTTTCCACATCCAGGGATTTTTGCGTGGCGAGAAACAACATCCGGTTGCCCGCGAGCGCCGCCTCGATCGCCTTGATCGACATCTCGCGTCCGACGAACAGCGGAAGCACCATGTAGGGGAAGACCACGATATCCCGGACAGGCAGCAGGGGCAGCTGATCCGGCGGTTCGAGGTTTTGATTGTTTGAGAAGTCTTGTTCTAATGCTTCAGCCATGAGGCTCCAGTTTGCTGGGTATATCGTCTTGATGACGCAGTCGTGCTTCGGCACGGTTTGGGTGACGGTACTCCGTCATGCCCGAGGCTAGCTGGCGGCGCGTGTCCGGCCCGAGCCGGAGCGACCGTTGCCTCGACGACGTTGGTCGGGGGCGGCCGGTTGGAGTCGTTGTTGCAGGAACTCGGCGAACGCCGGTCCGAGGGACGGATTTTTCAGGGCCAGTTCCACCGTGGCGATGAGAAAGCCGAGTTTATCGCCCGCATCATGCCGCTGCCCCTGTACTTCATGCGCGAACATCGGAGTCTGCCGGACGAGCTGACGCAAGGCATCGGTCAGCTGTATTTCTCCGTTCTTGCCCGGTGGGGTCTTGCGAAGTATCGGAAAAATTTCCGGCGGCAGGACATATCGGCCGATGACCGCAAGATTCGACGGCGCATCGGCCGGAGCCGGCTTTTCGACCAGATCCTCAATGCGATGCAGCCCGTTGCCCAGACGGCGGGCAGAGATGATGCCGTATCGGCTGACTTCTTGGTGCGGAACTTCTTGCACGCCCAGAACGGCGCCCTTGCGTTGCTTGAAAATATGGATGAGTTGCGCGAGGCCTGGGACCGGCGCGTCGATGATTTCATCGCCCAGGATGACGGCAAACGGTTCATCGCCGATCAGATGCTGGGCGCAGAGCACGGCATGTCCCAGTCCGAGGGCTTCCGACTGGCGGACGTAACAGAAATTCGCCAGATTCGAAATGTGTCGAATCTGGTTCAGCACTTGTCCCTTGCCGCTGCCCTTGAGATTTTCTTCGAGTTCCAACGATCGGTCGAAGTGGTCTTCGATCGCGCGCTTGCCCCGGCCGGTAATGACGATGATATCTTCGATTCCCGACGCGACCGCCTCCTCCACCACATACTGAATCAGCGGTTTATCGACCAGCGGCAGCATTTCTTTCGGGGAAGCTTTGGTGGCGGGAAGGAAGCGCGTACCCAGTCCGGCAGCGGGAATAATCGCCTTACGTACATCCATGCGCGTCATACGGGCGATACTATGTGATGGTGTAGGTGAAGTCAAGATTTCCTCCGGTCTTTTCGATCGTGACAGCGAGGTTGTGATCGATGCATCGTCGAGCCGGGAAACTCCTTTACATTGAAAAATGTGGTCAATATAATCCGAGAGTTTGTGAATCCCGCAGATCCACGACGGTGCTGCAAAGAGAGCGGCGCTTCGGTGATTGTAACGGCACCATTCCCTGAGTCCCGTCGCGGAGCCGGCCGACCGGCCGGAAGGGGCAAGACACGGAACGAGGCGGTTTCCTATCTCGAGGTCCTGTGCAACCAGTGCCTGCATTCCCAAGCGGTACGGAAGGATGGCGGTGAACCAGGCGGGAGGCAGGTGGTGGATACCGGGTCTCATCGTTGTACTGGCGGTGCTCTACACCATCGGTGTAGAGGCGCCTCTCTGCGCGCTGGAGGGAGAGCCGCTGGTCACGTCGGTCACCATCCGCGGTCAAAAACGCATTGAATCGCAGGCGATCGAAGGGCGTCTCACGCTCAGGCCGCAGGACCGCTATACCGCCGACGCGCTCCGCGAGCAGGTCAAGATTCTCTACACGACCGGCTATTTCGAAGACGTCCAGGTAGAGACTGAGACGAGCGAGGGCGGCATTGCCGTTGTGTTCGTCGTCGTGGAAAAACCCTTCATTACTGAAATCGTGTTCGATGGAAACGAGGAATTGAGCGACGACAAGCTCAAGGAAAAACTGACGATCAAAAGCCAGACCTTTCTCGACCAGCAGCAGGCCAAGGAAAGCGCGGAGAAAATCCGGCTGGCCTATCAAGAAGACGGCTTTTTCAATTGCCAGGTCATTCCCGTTATTCAGACGGTGGATGAAGACCGGAAGCGACTGACGTTTTTTATCAAGGAAGGCACCAAGGCCAAAGTCCGGCGCGTCCATTTCGAAGGCATGCGGACCGTCACGAAGGAAGAAATGTTCAAGGTGACGGCGGTCCGCGAATGGATCCCATGGTACGGACTTGTCACGCAGTTGAAGGTGCCGTCGCTGCTCTCCGACGCCGGCGTCCTCAAGCGCGAGGAATTGGGCAACGACATCGAACGCATGCGGGAAGTCTATTTGAACAAAGGCTACCTGAACGTGCAGATCAGCCAGCCGACTTTGGAGCTCAGCGACGATAAGAAATGGTTCGAGATTACCTATGCCATCGTGGAAGGTGAGCCGTTCATCGTGCAGGAAGTGGGATTTCGCGGCAACACCGTTTTCGAGGATCATGAATTGCGGGAAGGTTTGAACATCAAACCCGGCGAAATATTTCAGCGCGCCAAGATTCGCGGCGAGATTACGCGTATTACCGATATGTATGGAGCCAAGGGCTACGCTTTTGCCGATGTCGTGCCCAACGTGACGCCCGACAACAATGCCCGGACGGCGACGATTCTCCTCAACGTGAAAGAAGGGGAGATGATGCGCATCAGGGAGATCCACGTCAGCGGCAACGATAAAACACGGGACAACGTGGTGCGCCGGGAATTGCGGTTGGATGAACAGGACGTCATCGATACCCTGGCGTTGAAGCGCAGTTTTCAGCGGTTGAACAATCTGAATTTCTTCGAGACCGTGGAAATTCTGCCGCAGCAGATCGATACCGACAAGGTCGATCTCAATGTGAGGGTCAAGGAAAAGCCGACCGGCCAGTTCAGCATCGGCGGTGGATTCAGCACCTTGGATAAATTGGTCGCAATCGCCGATATCACCGAAGGGAATCTCGGCGGCAGGGGCTGGCTGGGACGTGTCCGCGGCCAGTTGGGCCAGCAACGGTCGTTGGGGTTGATCACCTTCCGCAATCCCTACGTGAACGACTCTTACAACGCCCTGCAGTTGGATGTCTACCGGACGATGACCAACTACATCTCCTATTTCGAGTCGAAGTCGGGCGCGAGTGTATCCTGGAGCCGCTGGTTGTCGGAGTATGTGAATGGAAGCGTCAGCCTGTTCGGCGAGCAGCTCACCTATAAAGATCCGCAGGCGGGCTTGTGCCCGGACTTGATCCCGCTCATCTGCCGCCAGCTGGGGTCGCAATCTTCGACGGGATTCCGCAGCTCGATTTTTCGTGATACCCGGGATTATTATTTGGATCCCCGAACAGGATGGCGGGTGAGCATCGGGGCCGACTATGGGACCCCGGCTCTCGGAGGAACCAACCACTTTTATAAATTGTATTTCGATGTCGTGAAGTACACGCCCCTCATTTACGATACTCGGTTTTCCATACGTGTTCGGTATGGGCAGGTGGAGGGTCTCGAAGGTAAGCCTATCCCCCTGACCGAGCGGTTTTTCGTCGGCGGTATCAATACCATGCGTGGATTCGTCTTCGGGCGGGCGGGACCGGTGACGCCGTCCGGGTCGCTCTTGGGTTCCGCCAAACAACTCATTTTCAATAACGATTTTATCTTCACCATTTCGTCGGAAGCTAAACTGAACGGGGTCTTCTTTTTCGATTACGGCAATGGTTTCGACGACAATGAGCCGGTATCGTTCAACTTGAGGAGCGCCGTCGGCTTTGAAGCCAGGTGGATTTCTCCGTTCGGTCCACTGCGCGCATCGTATGGAATCAATCTCGATCCCCGGCCGACCGAACGGCAGGGGGTCTTCGAGTTCACGATCGGGTCATTGTTCTAGCAGGCTGCGAAAAACTGTTGCAGGCACATGCGAATCAACCACGTTGACCGGCGGGGACCGGAATGAATCACCCGGCAGACTCCTCTCAAGGCCGGACGACAAGGCCGCAAGAAGCGAAGAGAAGGCCCGGACTCCGTGCCGCACGTGGGGCTTTTGCGCGACGCGAGCAAGCCGCCGGCGGCCTTTTCCAGCAGCCCGCCGTCGCCTTCGTTTCGATCACGGTCCGAGAAAGGAAGCGTCGAATGGGAGGACAGGCAGGTGAGACAGCGTTGGGAGGAGCCGGATGGGCCGGATTATGCGTGGGGCTCCTTGCCATAGCGTTGCTGGTCGGCGGGTGTCGATCGAACGATTCGATGGTTCCCACCTCCACGCGCATCGGAGTAGTGGATCCCCAGCGTGTCCTGAATGAAACCAATGCGGGGAAAAAAGCCAAAGAGATGCTGGCCTCATTCGCGAAGAACCGGCAGGCGCTTATCGAGCTCGAAGAAAAAGAGCTGCGCCGGATGGAAGAAGATTTCATGAAACAGGGCAGCGTGCTGAGCGCGAATGCCAAGCGCGAACGGGAGGAACAATTCCGACGGCGCATGGCGGAATACCAGCAGAAGGTTACCGATTTGAATCGTGAAGTGCAGGACAAGCAGAAAGCCGTGCTGGACGGTTTTCGCGACAAGATCGAAGCCTTGTCCTCCAGGGTGGCCAAGCGGCTGGAGTTGCAAGCGGTGTTCGATCGCGGACGAGGCGGGCCGACCCTCTACTTCGACGAGGCGCTGGACGTGTCTCCGCAGTTGATCGAGGAATTCAATAGGGCCTATCCATAGAAGAGGGACGATATGAAACTACGACACGTCATCATGGCCGGGGTCATACAGGCATTGCTGGGGTGCCTGGCACAGCCGGCTCAGTCTGCGGACCGTATCAAAGTGGGGATGATGGACCAGCAGCAGGTCATCGAGCGGAGCGTGGCCGGGAAGCGCGCCCTCGAGGAACTAAAAAGCTATTCCACCGCGCGGCAGAAAATCATCGATTCCGATGATCAGGAACTGAAGGAAATTGAGAAGGTGGTTCAAGATACGAATCTTTCCGAGGAAGTCCGGAAGGAAAAGCAGGAGCAGTTCAGGTCGAAGCTGGAGGCCTATCAGCGCCGGATTCAGGACTTCAACCGCGAGGTGCAGGAAAAGCAACGGTCGATGGTGGCGGAATATGCCGAAAAGATCCGTGCTGCGGCGTCAGCTGTGGCCCAAAAGCAAGGATATACGGCCATCATCGACCGGGGCAGTGAGTCGACGGTCAAAATCGTGATCTACAGTCACCCGTCGATCGATCTCACGGAGCAGGTTATCAAGGAATTCGATCGACAGAACAAGTAGCCGGGCTGTAGCAGTGGTCAACGCAACACAGGAGGCGGGGCTGATGTCAGTGATGGACAACGTTGAGATTCAATCGATCCTTCCCCACCGGTATCCGTTCTTGCTCGTCGACCGCATCAGCGAGCTGGATCCTGACCGTCGCATCGTGGGCATCAAAAATGTGACCATCAACGAGCCGTTTTTTCAAGGGCATTTCCCCGGACGCCCGGTCATGCCGGGAGTCCTCATCCTTGAAGCCTTGGCGCAGGTCGGCGGTGTGCTGGCTTTTAAATCGCTCGGATCGGTCGGCGGTCCGGTTGTCTACCTCACGGGCATCGATGCGGCCAAATTCAGAAAGCCCGTCCTGCCGGGAGATATTCTCAGATTGGAAGTCGATGTCATCAAGAAGCGCCCGCCCTTCTGGAAGATGCAGGGAAGAGCCTTCATCGAATCCGAATTGGTGTGCGAAGCGGTCGTCACGGCCATGGTGACCGATGAAAAGGCGGCAAAGAACCAATAACCGGGACCTTGGGGTATAGCGCCGGCTGTGGAGTGAACGGGAACGCAGGCTGTTCAAAAAGGCCGTCCAGCGAGGCCGCAACGAGCGACGAGGCGAATCGTACCTTCTGTGGTACCGCGAGCCTCAGAGCGAAGCGAGAACAAGGCCGGCGGACGGACTTTTTCAACAGCCTGCTAGAGGGCGAGGAGGTTTGAGTGAAAATACATCCCACCGCGGTGATCCATTCCAAGGCGGTGCTCGCGGACGACGTGGAAGTAGGAGCCTATTCCGTCGTCGGCGAGCATGTCACGATCGGCGCCGGCACGCGAGTGTTGTCCCACGTATGCATCGATGGATGGACCGACATCGGCGACCGGTGCGAATTGCATCCCTTCGTGTCGGTGGGAGGCCCGCCGCAACATATGCAGTACAAGGGCGAGCCGACCAAGGTCGTGATCGGCCACGACAACATTTTGCGCGAGTACGTCACGGTCAATCGAGCGACGCGGCAAGGCGGCGGCATCACCAGCGTCGGCCATTCCAATTTTCTGATGGCCTATGTGCATGTGGCGCACGATTGTCACCTCGGCAATCATCTCATTCTGGCGAATGCCGCGAGTCTGGCCGGACATATCACTATCGGGGACCATGCCATCGTGGGCGGGCTCTCAGGAATTCATCAGTTCGTGCGCATCGGCGCCTATGCCATGGTCGGAGGTTGTTGCGCGCTCGGCCAGGATCTGCCGCCCTTCATGCGGGCGGCCGGCGGGTATCGCGCGCGCATGTACGGGTTGAACTCGATCGGTCTGCGCCGGCACGGGTTTTCGTCCGATCGCATCGCGGCCTTGAAGCAGGCGTATGAGTTGCTGTTTCGATCGGGACATCGGGTCGCCGAAGCGGTCAAGCTGGCGCGCGACACGTTCAGCGGGAGCCAAGACGTCATGCAGGTCGCCGATTTCATGGAGGGGACCAAGCGGGGCATTTGCCGGTCGGTCGGCAAAAACCAGGAAGGCGAAGAGGAGTAGCAGTGGTCGAGCAAAGAAGCCGGAATACAGAGGCGTCCGACGGACAGCGCATCGGACTCATCGCGGGTAACGGCCGGTTCCCCATTATCTTTGCCGACAACGCGAGGAAGCTCGGCTATTCCGTATACGCGGTAGCCCACGAAGGTGAAACAGACCCGGAGTTGGAGCGGTACGTCGATCGGATTCACTGGATCAAGATCGGCCAGTTCAACAAGTTGATCAAGCTGCTGAAGGGGGACGGCGTCCGGCAAGCCGTGATGCTGGGAGGCATCAGAAAGACGCATGTCTTTACCACCGTCCGGCCGGACTTTCGGGCTTTGGCGCTGGCCGCCCGGCTGATTCATCTGAAAGATGACGACATTCTTCGCACCGTGGCGGAGGAAATCGAGCAAGAAGGCATCCAGATTCGCGAGTCCACCTTCGGGCTGCAGGGCATTCTGGTCGAACAGGGCACCCTCACGACCCGTGAACCGAGCAAGAAGGAATGGGAAGATATACGGTACGGGTGGGACGTTGGTAAACAGATCGGGGCGCTGGATATCGGACAATGCGTGGTGGTGAAGGATCGCGTGATTGTCGCCGTCGAAGCAGCGGAGGGAACGGATGGGGCGATCCGCCGTGGAGGAGAACTGGCGCGCGACGGCGCCGTCGTAGTGAAGCGATGCAAGCCACAGCAGGATCTCCGGTTCGATCTGCCTGCCGTCGGCCCGCGAACGATCGATGTGATGAAATCCGTCAAGGCGGCGGTGCTGGCGCTCGATGCGGGACGCGGCATCCTCTTGGACCGCGAGGAAACGATTGCCAAGGCCAACCGCGCCGGAATCGCCATCGTCGGGCTGATATGATGCCATTCTACGGAGGAACGGAAGCAGGCCGCGTGACCTGGAGCAGGTCGCGATGAAGCGGCTTCGGGCCGGGGTGATCGGTGTCGGACATCTCGGGCAGCACCATGCCCGGCATTATGCGAATCTCGCTGGAGCGATGCTGGCAGGCGTCGTCGATGCGGATCCGGACCGGGCCAAGTTGATCGCCGAGCGACATGGCGTGCAGGCCTGGACTCAGCTCAACGACCTGTTGCCGCATGTCGATATCGTCAGCATCGCAGCGCCGACATCCGCGCACTTCGAGACGGCCAGGGTCTGCCTGGAAGCCGGCAAGCATGTGCTGGTCGAAAAACCGATTGCCGTGACGACGGCGGAAGCCCGCCGATTGGTTGAACTGGCCGCAAGGCGCGGCTGTCTCCTGCAAGTCGGACATAGCGAGCGGTTCAACCCGATCATGCAGCGCATGCGTTCCCATATCGAACGTCCCGCTTTTATCGAATGTCACCGGTTGAGCGCCTTCGGAGAACGGGGGACCGATGTCGACGTGGTGCTGGATTTGATGATTCACGATCTGGATCTGGTCCTGTCGTTCAATCCGGGACCGGTCGAAGAGGTTCGAGCGGCCGGTGTGCCGGTGCTGTCATCCAATATCGATATCGCCAATGCCCGTATCGCCTTTGCAAGCGGATGCGTCGCCAATTTTACGGCGAGCCGTGTCTCGACCAACAAAATGCGACGGTTACGGGTCTTTCAGCGCGACTGCTACGTCTCGATCGACTTCCAGACCCGGCAGGCCGTCGTGTCCCGCCGCACCCAAGGCAGCGGATCGCGGCCGACGATCGATGTGGAACCGTACCATGCCGGCGATGAAGAACCGTTGCGGCTCGAGTTGGACTCGTTCATCCAGGCGGTGACGACCGGGTCGCGTCCCGTCGTCTCCGGCGAGGATGGCGAGGCGGCGCTCACTCTTGCCGGTCTTGTGCTGGAAGCCATCGGTCAATTTACCCAGCGCCATTCGAAGGACCATGCATCCGGGGTGGCGTCCGGCCCGGAGAATATGTAAGGGTGTCTCCTCTGTGTCCGTCCGCGTGAGAAGATCGACATGCCGCGCATTTTAATTGTGACCGGAGAAGCTTCCGGCGACCTGCACGGAGCCCATTTGGTCAAGGCGTTGAAGGAGCTGTCTCCCTCGCTGCAGGTGGTCGGCATCGGCGGCGCATCGATGAGGGAAGCGGGCGCGGAGTTGGTCCAGGGAATCCCTCAATTGGATGTCATGGGCCTCATCGGCCTGTCCGCCGTGAAGGCGATGCTTCAGCGTATTGCACGAATCAGGCGACTGATCAAGGGAGAGCGTTGGGATCTTGTGTTGCTGATCGACAATCCCGGCCTGAATTTCCATTTTGCGCGGGTGGCCAAGGCCTCCGGGCTGAAGGTAATCTATTATATCGCCCCTCAGGTGTGGGCCTGGCGCCGGGGGCGGATGAAATGGATACAGCAGCGCGTCGATCACGTCCTCGCTATTCTTCCGTTCGAGGAGGCGCTCTATAAAGAAGCCGGCGTGCGCTGCACCTTCGTCGGCAACCCTATTCTCGATGAGGTGGCCCCGTCATACGACCGGCAGGCGCTGCGCCGGCAGCTTGGCTTGTCGGACGCGGGTCCGGTGATCGGGCTGTTCCCGGGCAGCCGAAAGGGCGAACTGCGCGAACACATGCCGCTGTTGCTGGAGACCGTGAAGCGCCTGGCGGAGCGGCATCCGGCCATGCAGTTCATCCTGGCGCAGGCTTCATCGATTCAGGACGGGCTCCTTGATGGGATCCTGCGGGAAAGCCCGGTACCCATTCAAGTTTTCCGCAACCGAGCCAGTGAGGTCATGGCGGCGTCGGACCTTCTCGTCGTCAAGTCGGGAACCTCCACGTTGCAGGCGGCCGTGGTGGGGACTCCCATGATCTTGTTTTACCGGGCCTCTTCCTGGGTTACCTATAGGCTGGCGCGTCTGCTGATCCGGGTGCCCTGGATCGGGCTTGCCAACTTGGTCGCGGGGCGGGGAATTGTGCCGGAGCTGATCCACGACGAAGCGACGCCCGAGCGGTTGGCGCATGAAGTGGAACGGCTGCTGACGGATCAACGCGCATACGGAGACATGAAGGCCGCCCTGTTGTCCGTCCGGCAGGCGTTAGGACGGGCGGGAGCCTCGCGTCGCGCCGCCGAGGCGGTCTTGGCCGAGTGCCGAACATGAAACATTATCTTCGCCTGCTCAAGTATCTGGATCCCTATCGGTTCAGGCTGGGGGCCGCGTTCGTCTGCGCGCTGTTGGTGGCAGGTCTCTCCGCCGCCTATGCCTGGCTCGTCCGACCGGTTCTCGACGGCCTGTTCATCAGCAAAGATGAGAGCCTGCTGATGGTGCTGCCCATTGCGATTCTTGCCGTGGCGGTGCTCAAGGGCCTGTTCAACTATGGCCAGAATTATTTGATGAACTATGTCGGGAATCAGGTGATCGGCGACATCCGGGGGCAGCTCTTTTCCAAATTGGTCCAGTTACCGGTTCGATTTCACGATACCAATACTTCGGGTCGGTTGGTGTCCCGTGTCATCAACGACGTGAATCAAATGGCCAACGCCATCGCCGGGGTCTTGAAAGACCTGTTCCAGCAGGGGCTCACGTTTCTCGCCATGATCGGCGTCATCGTCTATCAAAACTGGAAGCTCGCCATGGTGTCCATGATCGTGGTGCCGCTCTCCGTGGTGACCATGGTGCGGATGGGGCAACGGTTGCGAAACCTGGCGACGCGCGGCCAGGAACGCATGGGAGACATGGCCTCGACGCTCCAGGAAACGCTGGCCGGCATTCGCATGGTGAAGTCGTTCGGACGGGAGGAAGAAGAAGGCAAACGGTTTCGGCAAAGCAACGATGCCTTCATCCATACGACGATGAAAGCCATTCAGGTGTCTTCCCTGGGCTCCTCCCATATGGAGGTCATCGGCGTGCTCGGCATCGCCGGAATCATCTGGTACGGAGGCTATCTGGTGATTCATGACGAGATGACGCCCGGCGCCTTCTTTTCGTTTTTGGCCGCCATGTTCATGGCCTATACACCGATCAGAAGGTTATCCAGCGCCAACAATACGATTCAGCAGGCGCTCGCGGCAGCCGAGCGTGTTTTTGAGGTGTTGGATCTGTCGACCGAGCAGGATGTCAACAGAGGGCAGCAGGAACTGCCGTTGATTTCCCGCAGTCTGGAATTCCGGCAGGTCGCGTTTCGCTATGAAGGTCAGAGCGACTCGGCGCTGGCCGGCATCGATCTGACGATCCGGGCAGGCGAAATCATGGCGTTCGTCGGCAGCAGCGGAAGCGGAAAGACCACGCTCGTGAGTCTGCTGCCGAGATTTTACGAGCCGACCGGCGGGCAGATCTTAATCGACGGGGTGGATCTCCGCGCGTGCACGTTGCGTTCCGTGCGAGGACAGATTGGGATTGTGTCTCAGGATGTCGTGCTGTTCGACGACACGGTCCTCAACAATATCGGGTACGGCCGCCATGGCTCGACGCCTGAAGAGGTGATGCGGGCTGCGCAGCTGGCCTATGCGCATGATTTCATCGTCCGGATGCCGGAGGGCTACGACACGCTGATCGGAGAGCGCGGGCTCAAGCTGTCAGGCGGCGAACGCCAGCGGCTGGCCATCGCCAGAGCCATTCTCCGTGATCCGCCGATTCTGATCCTCGATGAAGCGACTTCGGCATTGGATACGCAATCGGAGCGAATCGTGCAGATGGCCTTGGCTAATTTGATGAAGAACCGGACGACCCTGGTCGTGGCCCACCGCCTCTCCACCATTCAGAATGCCGATCGCATCGTGGTGTTGGACCGAGGTCGGGTCATCGAAGTCGGCTCGCACGAGGAATTGCTGCGAAAAGGCGGTATGTACAAACGGCTGCATGCGATGCAATTTGTCGATGCCGTTCTCGAGTAGACCTTTGCGGGAACTGTAACGGACGATCCATGGCGAATGCCCCGCCGGTAAATCTCCCTCGCAAGCCAGCCGGCATGACGCGGGTGACGAACGCTCTCAAAGTCGCATTGGTTCCGCCTGTCGGATATCACGTGATCCGCCTCTTGAGCCGCACGATGAGGCTGCGCTGCGAAGGCATGGAACATGTAGACCGGTTATTGGGACAGGGTAGGCGGATGATCATCGCCTTCTGGCATGCCCAGCAATTGATGATGCCGCTGGCCCACCGCGGATTCGAAGCCCATGTGCTGATCAGTCAACATCGGGACGGTGAATTGATCCGTCGCATCGCGGCACGCTTCGGCCTGCAGGCGGTCCGCGGCTCCAGCACGAGAGGAGGCGCGGAGGCCTTCAGGGAACTGATTCGCATCGGCCGCGCGGGAGGGAACCTGGTCGTCACGCCGGATGGCCCGAAGGGGCCGCGCCAGATCGCCAAAGTCGGGGTCGTGCAGTTGGCCAGGGTGACCGGTTTGCCGATCGTCCCCATGGCGTTCGGCTGCTCAAAAAAAAACTCTTCGCGAGCTGGGATCGTTTCATCATGCCGTATCCGTTTTCGCGGGGCCTTTTTCTACTGGGGCCGCCGATGGCCGTTCCGCCCGACGCCTCATCTGAGGACCTTGAGCGCCTGCGCCGGGAGTTGGAAGAGACACTGAACCGCATGTCGGTTGAGGCCGACGCGGCGGTCCTTCGGGCTGGTCCTTGATGTGGTACCTGCTCTACAACAGCCTCCTGCTTCTGGCTTCTCCGGTCATTTTGTTCGTATTGCTGGCCAAGCAGCGATGCCGCCGCGGGCTTCCTCAGCGGCTGGGGCTGGTCGGTGAGCAGCTTGTCAACCAGCCGGCCGGCCGGTCAACCGGAGTCCTCTGGATCCATGCGGTGTCGTTGGGCGAGGTGGTGGCGGTGGCGCCGCTCGTGCGTGACCTGCACAGGAATTATCCCGAGGCACGATTGATCGTCTCGACCGTGACCGAAACCGGGCGCGAGGCGGTGGAGCAGCGGCTGGAGGGCATTGCCGAGCATCGCTACGCTCCGCTGGATTTTCCCTGGGTCGTCAACCAGACCATCGATCGTCTCAAGCCGACCCTCTATGTGTTCGTCGAAACGGAACTCTGGCCCAATCTCCTGAGAAGTTTGAAACGGCGGAACATTCCTTCGATCCTTGTCAACGGCCGGTTATCCACCGGCTCGTTCGAGCGGCAGCGCCTGCCGGTGATCCGGGATTTTTACCGGATCATGTTGAACATGATCAGCTGCTGCCTGATGCAATCGGAACGGGATGCGCAGCGGATGATCGAGCTGGGAGCCGATCCTTCACGAGTCCGTTGTACCGGTAATATCAAGTTCGACCAACCGGTTCCGCACATGAGCGGCGGCGGCAGTTTTCTCTCGAAATCCTCACTGGGGTTGATCGAATCGGAACAGTTGCTGGTGGCCGGGAGCACGCATCCCGGAGAGGAAGAGGCGATCGTCCGAGCCTATCAAAGCCTGAGTCCTGAGTTTCCCGACCTCCTGTTGGTGCTGGCGCCCCGGCATATCGAACGGGCGGCGCAGGTCGAGCAGATGGTGCGAAGCCAGGGGCTCTCGGTTTTCCGCCGCAGCGCGGGCGAAACAGGACAGATGTGTGGAACCGGACCGCGGGTCCTCATCCTGGATACGCGCGGCGAGTTGGCCCTGCTCTATCGCGAAGCCGCCCTGGCCTTTGTCGGCGGCACCTTGGTACCGGTGGGAGGCCATAATCTTTTGGAACCGGCCGTCTGGGGGAAGCCCGTTCTCTTCGGACCGCACACGGACCATTGCGCCGAAGTGGCCGCGCTGTTATCGGACGCTCAAGGAGGGCGAGTCGTGCAAGATGAACGGGATCTTGCCCAGGTCTTGCGCGAACTCCTTCGCGACCCGGCGGTCTTACAACGGATGGGGCAGGCGGCGCAGCAGGTCGTCGCGAACAATCAGGGCGCGCTCCGGCGCAGCGCGGACCTCATCGCCACATTTCTTCCGGGGGGAGAAGCTTCGGCTGAGCCCGGGATGGAGCGGAGGCCAGAGTTGTCGAGCCGGCGATGGTGATGGCAAACGATCTGACGGTCCAATGGCGGTCCTGGTTGCGATGGATCGGATATCCTTACGAACTCGCGGCCCGTTTCCGGGTATGGTGTTACGGGCAGGGCTGGTTCCGCTCTCAGCGCCTGCCTCGTCCCGTCGTCAGCGTAGGCAACCTCACGATGGGAGGGACGGGGAAGACACCGGTCGTCATGTACCTGGTCGATCGGCTGACGGCACAGGGAAAGCGGGTGGCGGTCTTGAGCCGCGGGTATCGGCGTCGCAGCAAGGCTCCGCAACTTTTGGTGTCCGATGGACGGCGCATCCTGGTGGAACCGGATGAGTCGGGTGATGAGCCCTATCTGATCGCACGTCGCTGTCCGCAAGCCGTGGTGGCGGTCGGTACAGACCGGTATGAACTCGGCCGGTGGCTATTGAACCGCCTGCCGGTAGATTGTTTTGTGTTGGATGACGGGTTTCAGCACCTGCAACTCCATCGCGATGTAAATCTTCTGCTGCTGGATGCCACGGACCTCGCGGGGATTCAGGCTGCGTTGCCTGCCGGACGTTTGAGGGAACCGCTCTCGGCGGCGGCGCGCGCCAGTGCCATTTTGATCACCAGGGCCGGCAAGGAGCATGCTGAGGATGCGGTCTGGCAGCATGTGCTTCGGGCCTGCGGTTCCCTGCCGGCCCCGTTGCTGGTGGGATTTCCTGCCGAGGAGTTCCGGCGCGTAGGCGGCGACGAGCAACGTCGGTTGGATTCTTTTCAGGGGCGGCCGGCCTTGCTCTTCAGCGGAATCGGCAATGCCGAATCCTTTCATGCGCTGGTGGCGGAAGCCGGCGTAGCGGTCGCAGAAACGCTGGTATTTCCAGATCACGCGCATTATACCCAGGCCATGGTGGAAACCATCCGAACCAGGGCCGACAATTGCGGTGCGAGCCTGCTGGTGACGACCGAGAAGGACGCCGATAAGGTTGCGCCGTTTCTCCGGTCAGGCGACGAGTGCTGGGCGATCAGGCTCCGGACGGAAATTCTGAGCGGGCATGAACGGCTGGAGCAGTTGCTGAATATGCGATCGGTTGCGAAGGAAGGCCATGCGTAAGGGTGCGATCCATCGCATTCTCGTTCGAGGTCCCAATTGGTTGGGAGACGCCGTCATGTGCGAGCCTGCCTTGAGCCAGGTGCGCAACCTTTTCCCTCAGGCCGAAATTACGCTGCTCGTGAAGCCTCCGATCGCCGACCTCCTGGCACAGCATCCTGCGGTGAATCGAACGCTGTTGTACGACGATCGGGGGCGCCATGCCGGCCTGGTCGGGAAATGGACGCTTGCCGGTATACTGCGCCGCCATCGGTTCGATCTCGCCATCCTGTTTCAAAATGCGTTTGAGGCGGCCCTGCTCAGTTTTTTGGCCGGTATCCCCCGGCGCTTCGGGTATGCGACAGACGGCCGGAGTCTGCTGCTGACGGATCCGGTGTCATTGTCGTCGCTGAACGGGCAAAAACATCAGGTCGAGTATTATTGGGATTTGTTGAAACCATTGGGCGGCCATGGTCCTGCGCCCTCCCCTCGTCTCTTTGTGACCGCGGAAGAATCCGGATCGATCACCCGGCGTCTGGCGGAAGCCGGGATCGGCGCCTCCGACCCGGTCATCGGGGTCAATCCCGGCTCAACCTACGGCCATGCGAAGAGATGGCTCCCGGACCGCTATGCCGAGGTCGTTAATCGCGTATGGAGGGATATGCAGGCTCGATCGGATGGCAGAGTCGGCGTGGTCATTGTAGGAGCCAAGGGCGAGGAACGGCTGGGAAAAGCCATCGCCGAACAGATCAAGGCCCGCACGGTCGTCTGTTCCGGTCAGACTACGGTGCGTGAATTGATGGCGCTCGTGAAACGCTGCCGGTTGTTCTTGACGAACGATACAGGACCCATGCATGTGGCGGCCGCCTTCAAGGTTCCGCTGGTGGCGATCTTCGGTCCGACGGATTGGCAGAACACATCGCCATATGGAGCCGAAGCGAAGTTGGTGAGGCACCCGGTTTCCTGCGCGCCCTGCCTGCTGCGGGAATGTCCCATCGACCATCGCTGTATGACCGGCGTGACGGTCGAGCAGGTGTATGGCGCGGCCCTGCAACATCTGCCGCTTGCGGTTCCTTCGCAAATCACCGGCATAACCCCTGTGCCGGGTGATAGGGAATCCCGGCCGCTGGCGGGCGTCACCGTCTTCCTGGATCGCGACGGCACGCTGAATGAAGATACGGGCTACGTCAAATCCCCCGGTGAACTGAAATTATTGCCGGGCGTGGGAGCGGCTTTGGCCAGGCTCGCGCGGGCCGGCGGGCGATTGATCGTCGTGACGAATCAGTCGGGAGTGGCGCGGGGGTATTTTACATCCCGGGATCTGGAAGCCATTCATGCCCGGTTGCGGCTGTTGCTGGCCGAAGATGGTGTGACCCTCCAAGGGCTGTATCATTGTCCTCACCATCCGGACGACCGATGCCCTTGCCGCAAGCCTGCTCCTGGCATGGTCAATCGGGCCGTGGCCGAATGGCAAGTTGATCTCAGCCGCGCCTATGTGATCGGGGACAGCGTCCGCGATGTCGAACTTGCAAAACAGGTGGGTGCAACAAGCCTGCTGGTCATGACCGGGCCGTTAGGAAAGGAGGCATTGGCGGACCTGGAGGCGCGCGCCCTGGCGCCGGACCATGTGGCCGAGGCGCTGCCACAGGCGGTTGAATGGATCATTGTCCATGCAACGGACAAACAGACGTCTTCCCACACGCATCCTGATTGAAGATCCTCTCTGGTGGTTCCATGACCGACCCGGTACGCCGGCTTCTGTTCATCAAACCAAGTTCTCTAGGCGACATCGTGCATGCGATGCCGACGCTCGCCGCCTTGCGCGCGCGTTTTTCCCAAGCCGAGGTGACGTGGCTCGTGAAGCGGCAGTGGGCGCCGCTGGTCGAAGTCATCGGCGGGGTCGACCACGTCTGTGCGGTGGAAAATGGATTGACAGGCTGGCTAGGGCGGGTGCCGGATCTTCGCGCGACGCGCTTCGATCTGGTCGTCGATCTGCAAGGACTGTTCAGAAGCGGCGTCATGGCCTGGTTGACCGGCTGTCGCCGGCGGGTCGGATTCGCTCGAGCTCGTGAAGGCAGTCCGCTGTTCTATAGTCAACGGGTCGAGGTGCCCACAGCAGCCATGCATGCGGTCGATCGGTATCTATTGGTCGCGGAAGCGCTTGGCGCGGAACGTCCGGCGCAGCCACGTTTTGAGTTTATCGATCGTCCTGGAGACCGGCTGGCCGTGGAGACTCTTCTTGCCGGAGCGGGAATGGCGGTCTCGTCGCCTTGGATTGCGATGAATGTATCGGCCCGCTGGGAGACCAAACGCTGGCCTCCGCAACATTTTGCCGAAACCGCGGACCGGTTGTCGGAGGCGCATGGGTTCCCAATCGTCTTCATCGGAGGACCGGCGGAACGGGCAGAATCGCTCGCCGTGGCCTCACTCATGCGGACAAAAGCGGTTGATCTCACGGGACAGACCCCTGTAGGCTTGCTGCCCGGTTTGTTGCGACGGTCGGCCCTGCTGGTGACCAATGATTCCGGGCCGATGCACATCGCGGCGGCGGTGGAGACGCCGGTCGTGGCGTTGTTCGGTCCGACCGATCCTGCCAGAACGGGACCCTATGGCAGGGGACATCTGGTCCTGTCGCATGCGGTGGAATGCAGTCCCTGTTTCAGCCGGGATTGCGGCCGGGCCGCCAGGCTCGAATGTCTGACCGAAGTACGGCCGGAACAGGTCGTGCGCGCCGTACAGCAGCAACTGAGTCGATCAACGGGGCAACGACCGTCGTGAACATTTTGATTGCGGAATCGAGCATGGCGGTTGGGGGGCAGGAACTGGCCGTGCTGCTCCATGCCGAGCGGCTGTTGAAGCGGGGCCATCAGGCGAGATTGGTCCTGGAGCCGCAGAGTCCCATCATGGCGATGGCCAGGGACCGCGGGCTTCCGGTCGAACCCTTCGTGATGCAGCAGTGGCGTCTGCCCCTGTCGATCCTGGCCTTTCGGCGATTATTGAAGCGGGAACGTCCGGATATCGTGCATGTCAACAGTTCGCGTGACAGCTGGATTGCCGGCCTGTCGGTCCGTCTGGTGAAGCAACGTCCCAAATTGATTCGGACCAGGCATATTTCCGCGCCCCTGACGAACAATCGGGCCACGCATTTGCTGTACCGGCGTCTCTTCGACATGGTCATCGTGACCGGCGGGGAGCGGAACCGACGGGATCTCATTCAGCGGGACGGCCTGGCGCCTGACCGTGTCGCAGCCTTTCCCATCGGCCTGGATGTGGAGTACTTTTCGCCGGCCAAGCCTCGGCAGGATATCCGGTCCGAACTCGGGATTCCGGCCGGCCACAGGCTCGTCGGCCTCATTTCCTATTTAAGGGACTATAAAGGACACCGCTATTTCGTCGAGGCAGCGGCCAAGGTTTTGAAACAACATCAGGGAGCGGCTTTTCTCATCGTGGGCGAAGGACCCGAGGAACAGAACATCCGCGTGCAGATCGAACGCCTCGGGTTGACGGGCGATGTCCGTATGCTGGGATTTCGCGAAGACCTGCTGGATGTATTTCGATCATTGGATCTGTTCGTGATTCCCACGATCGAAGGCGACACCATTCCGCAGGTATTGATGCAGGCCCTGGCGATCGGGCTGCCGGTAGTGTCGACGACCACCGGCTCGATTCCCGATGTCGTGGCGGATGGAGAATCGGGCTTCATCGTTCCACCGCGCGATGCCGACGCGCTGGCCGACCGGATCGGCCGCTTGCTGGCCGATTCCGATCTCCGTGCGTCAATGGGGCGACGCGGGCGGCAGACGGTGGAACGTTGCTATTCGATCGACCGTATGGTGGATGAATTGGAACGGGTGTATCAGCGCGTGGTGAGTTCATAATGGGACAGTGGTCAGCCGCGCGCTCGTCTTGGCGCAAGAGCCTGCTCTTCTGGTGGATCTTCTTCGTCGTGATGCAAATGGCGGAACGGGTCTTCCTGCTGCGTGAAGCGTTCGCGCAGGAAACACCGACCCTGGCTCTTCTTTTCAAGACTTTCGCCGTCGGGATCCGGGGCGATTTCATCACCGCCACCATCGTCCTGTCGTTGAGCCTGGCAGGAGCAGGAGCATGGGCGTTGCTGGTCAAGGGCTTTGCCAGATGGCGGGGTTCAGTGCGGCCGTTCATCCTGTCGTTCACGCGGGCCTTGCACGTGAGTGGTGTTTTCTGCGGCTTGCTGTTGCTGGTCCTGCTGTCGGTCGACATGGGGTATTACGGCTTCAACCGGCAACATATGGATTTCGTCTTCCTTGAATACATCGGCGATCTCCTCACACCCGCCGCGACGACGGGTGAGACCAATGCGCAGGCCGTGAAGCAAACCGGGGCTGAACTCAAAGCCGGCTGGAAATGGGCGGAGCGGCTTGGCTTGTTCCTGTGTTTTCAGGCGGCCGGGATAGCCCTGTGGTGGTGGGGCTTCTCCGTGGCTGTCGTTCCGGCTCTGTCGCGCTGGCGGCCCGGGTCCGGGTTTCACGCTGATGCCCTATTGTGTCTGGCGCTGGTCGCCGGCGGCGCCGGATTTCATCCCACCGGTCCGTACGGTATTCGGGTGGCCCATATCGGCAGCATGGTGTATTACACGCTGGCCCAGAATCCGATCCTGTTTGCGAGTGAGGCGTTACGTGTCGCCTGGGTGTCGCGGGGAACGATGGAGCGGCGGACCGGCGCCGAGGCCATGCCTTACGAGGATACCGTCCGTACCGTTCAGCGGCTGCTGGGAACGGGCGAGGAATTTGCGGATCCCCGCTATCCTCTGGTGAGAGGCCTCTCGACCGGTCCCCACGGCGTGCGATTGCCCAAGCCGGCCAATGTGGTGATTCTCTTTCTGGAAGGGTTGGATCGCCGCTATCTCGGCCAAACTTACGGCGATGTCAGGGGAACCCCGTTCCTGGACCGCTTGAAGGAGGACAGCGTCTATTTCCAGAATTTTTTCTCGAACGGAGTCCAGACGTCCAGGGGACTCTTTGCCACGCTCTGCAGCACCTACCCTCGGCACGGGGCCTCCGCGATGAAAACGCGCTACGCCCATGACTATCTCTGTTTGCCGTCTCTGTTGCAGCGTCAGGGGTACAGCACGGAAATGGTCATCGGGCAACATCGGGACCTCAACCGGCTGCAAACGTTTTTATCGCGAAACGGCCTGCAGCAGCTGTTCGATGAAGGCGACTTTCCGCCTCATGCTGAACGGGCCGGGTTGGGCATTGTCGACGGGGTGCTGTTCGATCTCTGCTATGAACGCATCAGACAACGCCAGATGGAGGGCAAGCCGTTTTTTCTCGCAACCCTGACGTTGACGACGCACCATCCATTTGCCGCTCCGTTACGCCATGCCGATGTCCGCTCGCTCCAGCAAACTGTGCCGGACCAGTATGTGGCAGCGTTACGCTACACGGATCTGGAATTGGAGCGGGTCTTCACGAGGCTTCATCGGGAGGGGCTGCTGCGCAATACGGTCGTCCTGATCGTGGGAGACCATGGGAGGCATGAAGCGGTCGGGAAGACGGATCTGGAACGCAAGGCCGGCCATTTTGCCTCGCCGCTGTTCATCTGGATGGACGAGTCCTTGCGTACGCCGGCTACATACCGCCCGCGGATGGTCTCAACGATCGCGAGCCATGTAGACGTGGCGCCCACCATACTCGCTTTGAACGGTGCGATGCCGGCCATGGCTCCCTTTGCGGGGCATGACCTTACCTGCCTCTTAGTGCGTGACTGCCTGCCGGATCAGGTGGCCTATCTCACGAGCGTCTACGACAATCTGATCGGATTGGCCAGCCGCGAGGGTCTGTTGTTGTACTCGTTCCAGACGGAGGCGTTTCAAGAAGCAGGCCTGACATTCGAGCCCATATCGGACGGAAGGCCGGGCGAGGGACGGCTTACCCTTTCTCGCCGGCGGGACCTGATGGCACTATACGACCTGTCGAATGCGGCGCTCGATTCCAATCGCCTCTGGTCCTGGCGGGAGTTTGGATCACGGTTATGAGGACATCGTTTTCGGCCCGCCTATGAAGATCGCGTTCTTGATCGAACGGTTGGATCCTTCGCGCGGCGGCATGGAACGATCCGCCGTGGAATTTTTGACGGAGCTGGCGGCCCTCGGCATGGAGGTCCACGTGGTGACCCAGTCGGCGGCCGTGAAGATTGCGGGGGTTCAGGTCCATGCGTTGGGATGCGAGGGTTGGACGGATGCCGCGCAGTACCGCCGGTTCGTCGCAAGCGCCGAACGGTTTCTGGCGGGGCAGCGATGGGATGTGGTGCATGCGATCAGACCCTGCCGGTCCTGCGATGTGTATCAGCCGCGCGGTGGTTTGGTGAGGACCGGTCAGGATCGGACGATTGCGGCCCGGCAGACCATGCTGCTGAAAGTGTTGCGAAGGATCGGACTGCTGTTCGACGGCAAGGAGCGGCTGCTGGATTCCCTCGAACAGCGCCTCTTGACCCGTAAGGTTCCGCCCCTCGTCCTGGTTCCCAGTCACTACGTAGGACGCCAGGTTGAGGCGCAATATCGATTGCCGGATCGGTCGCTGAGAAAAGTGTTCAACGCGGTCCGGATAAGTCCGCCGGCCGGCGTGGATCGGGCCACGGTCCGCCGAAGGCAGCGGCGCGATTTGGGAATCGTGGAGGATCGGCCCCTCGCTATTTTTGTCGGCCATAATTTCAGGCGGAAGGGTCTGGCCCGGGTGATCGATGTGCTGGCCGACCCTCGTTGCGCCGGATGGCATCTGCTCGTCGTGGGACGGGATGTCGAGCATCCCTATCGGCGGCGCGCGCAGCGGCTGGCGGTGGCGGATCGCGTGCATTTTCTCGGGGGACGCGCCGATGTGGCGGAACTCTATTGGGCGTCCGACGCCTGTGTGCTGCCGACCTACAACGATCCCTGCTCCCGGACCGTCTTGGAGGCATTGTCGCTGGGTGTGCCCTCTATCACGACGGCCTATGACGGCTCGTCCGAGTGCATCAGCAACGGAGAACAGGGTTTCGTGATTCCATCGCCGGAGTCCCGCGATCAGCTGGCGCTGGCCTTGCGCGCCTTGGAGAATGGGGCGACCCGTCGATACATGTCTCAGCAAGCGAAAGACCTGGCGCCTGTCTTATCGATGCGGCGTCATGCGGCAGAGGTCCTGCAGGTCTATCGGGAAATTGCCGCGCGCCCCTCCGAACCCCGGATCCTCTGTCCTGCCTAAGCGCCGGCGCCGTCCGAGCTACGGCGGCTGTCCGGGCACGCGGGAACTCCGTAGGTCTGCGCGTGCGGCACAACAGAAGCATACTCGGCGGCCGGCAGGACTTTTTCAGCTTCCTGCCACAAGGTCAGTCGGTGCGCCAGCGAACGGGTACAGACATTCAACTAAGCCGGCAGGCTTGGCATATGGCATCCTTCATAGTCTCTCCATGGATCCCGCAGCCGGTCCCTCCGGGGTTCGTTCGCAAGCACAGCGCCCCGTTCAGCTGGTGCGTTCGAGCCTCCGCCGCGACCGCGGATCTCGAACGAATCGTGCGCGATCCGGATACCTTACTCGGCGCCGGGGCGCGGATTCTCAAATCGAGCCGGCATTGCATTCTGGGGCTTGTCGGCCGGTATGTGATCAAGCGATGGGATTGCCGAGGAGGCGGGGAACGATTGAAAGCCCTGGTCCGGCGCTCCCGGTCGGAACGCGCCGGATTGCATGCAATGGCGCTCGAACGAGCCGGCATTGCGACGGCGCCTGTCCTGGCCTGGGGGCAACAATATCGGTATGGACTCCCTGGATGGAGCTATCTGGTCATGGGATATGTGGCCGATGGCGCCGATCTCGGGCAGTGGCAGGGAGATCGGCTGCCGGTGATGGACGCCGTCGGCGATTTGATCGGACGCCTCCATCGGTATGGGTTCAGGCATAGGGACCTCAAGCCTTCCAATCTGTTGATCACGCGCGATGGCCATCCCTATCTCATCGATCTTGACGCTGTACGCATGGCCGGCTCGATTTCTCCCGCACGTGGATCGGCGGACGTGGTGAAACTGGCCCGCCGGATGGTTGAACTATCTACCCTCTCCCCACAAGAGGCCGCTCACTTCGTCAGGCATTATTGCCTCGCGCGAGGAATCAGTCCCAGGCGTCAGCCGTGGCAGATGTTCAAATCGGAAGCCGTCCGCTATCCGGAATTTCAAGCGATCCGGATCAGGCCGCGCCGTTGATGGAGCCCGGCTGCAATCTGGTCCCGCGGACCATTTGATGCTGGAATTCCGTCCCACCGACGCCTGGCGCAAGTACCGATCTTGACAAGCGGAAAGATGACCTGTTACGAGGCCCACGGGCCCTGATTGTTGCAGGCGTCGCCGCCTATCGTAGAAGCCGTTCGGAAGGGATTGCCGTCTTGAGCCATACTCCGATATCCGCCTTGGTCATCGCCTATAACGATGAGCCCAATATGCGGGCCTGTCTGGAATCCATTACCTGGGCCGATGAGATCATCGTGGTGGATTCCCACAGCACGGATGCCACCGAACGGATCAGCCGCGAATTCACCGGCAGGGTCTATCAGCATGAGTTCCGCGGCTTCGGCCTGCTGCGGAACGAGGCCCTCGCGCATGCCACGCACGATTGGGTATTCAGTCTCGATACCGATGAGC
The DNA here is from genome assembly GCA_020697375.1 of Nitrospira sp. The sequence continues at coordinate 77,135 of JAJFBJ010000007.1, forward strand.
GGGCGACGCCGGAATTGCGCGATGAGATCCGGCAGGTGCTGGCGTCCGGTCCCCAGGCAGACGCCTATTTCGTGCCCCGCAAGAATTATTTCCTCGGGCGGTGGATCCGGCATTGCGGCTGGTTCCCTGATTACCGGCAGCCGCAATTGTTCCGCAAAAGCCGCCTGCGCTACCGGGAAGAACTGGTCCACGAAAGTTTCGATCTCGACGGCAGGCCGGGCTATCTGACCGCTCCCGCCCTGCAATTCCCGTTTCGGGACATCGACCATTACTTAGCGAAGCAGGAACGCTATTCCGATCTGATGGCGCGGCGCATGGTGGAGCAGGGACGATCCTTCGCCTGGCACCAGCTGTTGTCGCATCCCTGCTTCACCTTTCTGAAGATGTATGTCGGACGCAAAGGCTGTCTGGACGGGGTGCCGGGCCTCATTTTATGCGGACTCTATGCCTATTACACGTTCATCAAGTACGCCCGCTTTTGGGAGTTGCGGGGCGAAGCGACGCCGCGACGAAACGTGGCGGCGCGGGCGAAACAGGGCCGGCGCTGAGTCCAGAACAGGATGAGCAGAGGAACGATTCGATGACCCTAGCGACGGTGGTGATCACGAAGGACGAAGAACACAACATCGCGGATTGTCTCCAATCGGTCAGGTGGGCCGACGAGCTCATCGTGGTGGATGCCGAGAGCCGGGATCGAACCGTGGAACTCGCGACGCGTTACACTCAGCGGGTGTTCGTGCGCCCATGGCCGGGGTATGGGCCGCAAAAGAATTTCGGGATCGACCAGGCCGGCGCGGAGTGGATTCTCGTCGTGGACGCCGATGAGCGGGTGACGGATGGATTGCGACGGGAGATTCAAGAGTTGCTGGCGGCCGCACCGCCTGCGGAGATCGGGGGCTATGAGATTCCACGGCGAAACTTTTTTTACGGGAAGTGGATTCAGGGCGGCGGCCTGTTCCCGGACTATCAAATGCGGCTGTTCCGAAAGACTGCCGGACGGTATGACGATGTGCGGCTGCATGAGAATTTCACCCTCACCGGCCGAAAAGGGCGGCTGCGGGAGCCGTTCGACCACTACAGCATGCCGACCGTGAACCATCACATCCGCAAGATGATGCGGTACACGACCTTGGGCGCCGACGAGAAACTCGCCGGCGCCGCACATATCAGCGGATGGGTCATCGCGACGCACCATATCGGCACCATGCTGAAGACTCTGTTCATGCGCGGCGGCTATCGGGACGGTGTGCACGGCCTGGTGGTGGCGATGTTTGCCGGACTCCACACGTTCGTCAAATATGCCAAGGCCTGGGAGCGGTTGAACGTGAGAAACAAGACATGAGCCCGATGCAAACCTCTCGGCTCGATGCGATGGAGGCATCATTCGCCTGATGCGTATCGGCATCGATGCGGCTTCGGTCGTGGGAGACAAGGGCGGTGTCGGCTGGCATACGCATCATCTCTTACGCGCTCTGTTGGATGTGAAGGATGACATTGAATATCTCGGCTACCTCAGGCCCGGGTCGTTGCGAGCCGGTCTGCTCGATGGCTGGCCGGTGAATGATCGGATGCGTTGGATGGAGGTGCCGCGGTGGCTGATGCCCTTGCGTGGTATCCGGGATGGGCTCGATCTTTATCATGGCCCCAACTTCAAGATGCATACGAGGGGACGATCAGGCGGCATCGTGACGATCCATGACCTGTGGCTGGCGCGCCATCCGCAATATTCACGGAAATTATTGGGGCAGGCCGGCTCGTCCCGGCGCGCAAGGGCCAGGGCCAATCGGGCGAGGAAAGTGGTGACGGTGTCGGAGTTTTCGGCTCAGGAAATCGAAACGCTCTATGGAATCCCGCGTGAGCGGATGGCCGTCATCCATAACGGAGTGTCCCAGGAATTTTCTCCGGTACGCGATGAGCCGGCGATGGCGAAGCTGCGGAAACGCTGGGCTATCCCGGCCTCCGGGTTCATCCTGTTCGTCGGAGGGGCCGATCCAAGGAAAAACCATCGCGTCTTCCTGCAGGCCGTGGCGCAATCGCGTTCACAATTGGGGGGACGGGCCATCCTGCTCGTGGGTGATGCGGAGCATCCGCAAGGGAGTTACAAGGCGACGGCTCGGGCGCTCGGGTTGGAGCCGGATGTCCGTTGCACGGGGCGTCTCGATCGGGAAGATCTGCGGCAACTCTATGCCTTCGCCGATCTGTTCGTGTTTCCTTCGCGCTATGAGGGATTCGGCATGCCGGTCCTGGAAGCCATGGCCTGCGGGTCGCCGACGATCACGTCCTCCACGTCATCGTTGCCCGAAGTGGCGGGAGACGCGGCCTTGCTCATCCATCCCGACGATCCCGAGGCCTTGGGCCAGGCGATGGTGACGGTGCTGTCCGATCATGAGCTCCGGCGGCAATTGCGGCAGCGCGGGTTTGAACGCGCGCGGCTCTTTACCTGGCAGCGTGCCGCGTTGCGCACCGTGGCCCTGTATCGGGAACTCTGTGCTTAGCAGGCTGTCGAAAAAGCCCGCCAGCATCGTTCTCGCATCGCGCCGAGGCTTACCGTACGGCCATGGGAACAGCGCCTGTCTCGGCAAGTTCAGGGTGGGAGGGTGAGAAAACTTACGATTCGCCTCTGCGACTCGCTGCGGCCTTGCCTGGGACAAGGTGCGCTTGGCGCGCCGGGGTTGGGCGGGTAAGAAGGTTGTCTTTTTTGACAGCCTGCAGGCTATTCTGTTCCCCCTGTGCGACTCCCTGCGGTTCTGTAGTTCGGGGGTGGGAGTAGTTATCAACGACCTGCTAGCCCGGGTTATTCATGAATGCCGTTGCGAGTCGTTCGAGACCGAAGCCCGCCGGGGCTTCTCGCAAGTAAGGCCGACGTAGGCGTACTTGCAGTCCGTCGAGGAGGCCGAACGAGAAAAGCCTCGCCGGGCGAGAGCATCGGACGACGGAGTAGGTATCATGAAGAATCCGGGCTAGGGACGATGGCACGATGAATCTGCGGAATATCCTGGTCATCAAATTGCGGCATATCGGCGATGTGCTTCTTTCGACGCCTGTATTGCATGCGTTGCGAGAGGCCTATCCCGGCGCGCGCGTCACCATGCTGGTAAATCGCGGGACAGAAGGAGTCCTGACGCACAATCCCGATGTGGACGAGGTGTTGTGTCTCGAAAAAGGCGCCTGGGAAGCGCAGCTGAAATTCCTGCGGATGCTCCGGCGTCGTGCCTTCGATTGTGTCATCGACCTCACCGATGGCGATCGGTCCGCCGGCATCAGCCTGATGACCGGCGCGCCCGTCCGCGTCGGATTCAACGCGGAACATCGCTGGCGTGGGCTCCTGTACAGCGCCCTGGCCAAACCCCGGCCGGCGGATCAGCATCGGGTGGACTATGACCTTTGCAGCCTCCGGGCTCTGGGCCTCGATCCGAAACCGGGGACGCCTGCCCTGCATGTGTCGCAGGCAGAGGAGCAGGTTGTGGAGGGCTGGCTGCAGGAGGCCGGTCTGCTCTCTCCCGAAAGTTCCCCGTTGCTGGTGTTGTTGCAGCCGGGAGCGCGCTATTCGCTGAAGGTGTGGCCGCGAGAACGGTTCGCTCAGCTGGCTGATCTTCTCGCCGAGCGGTTTTCCTGCCGGATTCTTCTGGGCGGCGATCAACGCGAGCGCGAGATCGCCGAGCAGGTGGCCCGCCACACGCGTTGCGCGCCTCAGGTGGTGGCGGGGAAATTTTCGCTGCTGCAGTTCGCTTCGTTGATGACACGTTGCGCCTTGTTCGTCGGGAACGACGGCGGCGCGATGCATATTGCGTCGGCGATGGGCACCGCGGTGGTCGCGCTCTTCGGGCCGACCTATCCGCAACGCTGGGGCCCGCGCGGCGGGCCGGCGCAGGTGATCTATAAAGGATTCGACTGCCGGGCCTGTTACCACCCGATCTGCCTGCGCGGCGACGACAGTTGCATGCAGCAGATCACCGTGGAGGAGGTCTTTGCGGCGGCGAGCCGGATGCTGGAGCGCAGGATCGCCGGGACAAGGACATGAAGGACGCATTGGTGAGCGTGGTGATACCGGTGTTCAACGGTGCTCCGTTCGTGGCCAAGGCCGTGGCCAGCGTGCGGGCGCAAGGGCATAAGACGCTGGAAATACTCGTGGTGGACGACGGCTCGACCGACGGCACGCAGGAGGTGCTGAAGCGCCTTGAGCAGAGCGACGGGATCCGATGGTTTCAGCGCAGCCATGGAGGGCCGGCGCGGTCGAGAAACTACGGCATCGAAGCGGCGCAGGGGCGGTTCATTGCTCTGCTGGATTGTGACGATGAGTGGTTGCCGGGCAAACTCGCGGCCCAGTTGACGATCATGGATCATCGGCCGGAGGTGGGACTGGTCCATACGGATTTCGAGGTGCGCTTCGAAGACGGGACCTTGGAAGAACGTGTGGCGGCCCGATCGAGCCGTGAGCCGATGGTCCAGGCGTTTGCGGGCGGTCATGTGGCCCTGCCGTCGACGCTCCTGATCAGAAAAACCATACTGGACCAGGTGGGTCGCCTGGATCCGGAACTCTACGGGTCGGAAGATTCCGATCTGACCATCCGGCTCTTTCGAGTCACCGCCTTCGAGTGCATCGATCAGGTGCTGGTCAGAAAACTTCAGCGAGGCCACGGCTATCGGGATATGGCCTTCGATGAGCAGACGCATCGCGAACGTGTGCTGGCCAGCCGGGATCGTTTTCTCATGCGTCTGGAAGGGTTCGCTCCGCTGACGGCGGCGCAACGGGCGGCATTGGATCGGGAATGGGCGAATTATTTCTTGTTGAAGGGCGTGGCGGCTGAACGGGCGGGCCGCCGGAGCGAAGCGCGACGGCAATATTTGCAAGCGATCCGCAAGGCGCCGGGCAGGGTGCGAGGGTATACCCGCTGGCTCCGCACCTTGAAGCCCTAGGGGCGAACTCCAGCAGTCCGCCGCCGCGTTCTCGACACCTGTGAAGCGTGAATGTTCCGAATCTGATGACGCGCTGAATGTCGGACAATCAACAGATCGACAGATCATCAGATGCTTGACGTGCATTCTGCTTTGACCGACGTCTTACGAAAGACGATATGGAAACCATCGATTGCGAAGTATGCGGAGAATCTGCGGCCGCGGAGCAGTTCAGTCAATACGATCTTGCTCACCATGTCACGGATGATTTGTTTACGGTGGTCCGTTGTCAGGGCTGCAGCCTGCTGTTCTTGAATCCCCGCCCCACGCGTGAAGAGATCGGTCGATTCTATCCCGCTACCTATTATCCCGACGCCGCGCCAGCTACGGCCGGCGACCTCCGGCTGGCCGCCAAGCGATGGTCGGGAAAGGTCAGGCGTTGGATCGCCCAGGATTTCTATGGCTATCCGGTGCCCGAGCGGGCGCGCCGATGGCAATGGGCGCGACGGCTGTTGCTCCTGCCCGAGTACCTGTGGCGCTTGTGGCGCGGGCGCGGGCTGCTGCCCTGGGCCGGCCGAGGCCGGGCCCTGGATGTCGGCTGCGGAGCGGGCAATAATCTCGTGTCGTTGCAGGAGCAAGGGTGGGACGTGTCGGGAGTGGATGCCAGCGCTGTGGCGGTGTCGCGCGCGCGGGCCCGGTTCGGTGAGCGGGTGCGCCTTGGAGACCTGCGGTCGATGGACTACGAAGACCGGACCTTCGATACGGTGTTGTTCAGTCATGTGCTGGAGCATCTGCACGGTCCGCTGCCTCTCTTGAAGGAGGTGTGGCGCATTCTGGACTGGGAGGGCCGGGTCGTGATTCTGTGCCCCAATGCCGGCAGTCTGGAAGCGAAACTCTTTGGCCGATGGTGGTTTCCCTGGGAGCTGCCCCGCCACCTGTTTCATTATGAAAAGAGCACGCTCGCCCGGGTTCTGGAAGAAGCCGGGTTCCGCATCGAATCCATCAGCACCGGTCTCGGATCGCTGTATTTCATGGCGAGTCTGGATCGAGTCTGGGAACAGCGGTTCGGCAAAGCCGTTCCCTGCCGGCGGCTCATCGAAAAGATGTTGGTCCGCCCCTTCTGTTTCGTGCTCGGACATCTGGGGTACGGGACGGAGCTGAAGGTCTATGCGAGGAAACAGAAGGCTGCGTCAGGCTCAGTTAGACCAGATACGATCTGAGGAGCCGCAACCAGGTCTTGACGTTCAGCGGCTGGTAGCGCAGGGCGCAGCGAAACGCCTCTCGCGCGGGCTGCGGCGCACCGGCTCTCAGATGGTGCTTTCCCAAATCCCCATAATAGACGGCCCAATCATTCGACAGGGCTTCCGCTTCTGCTGTGCCGGAAGAGCAAGCGGGGGCGTGTTTCTCAAGGAAGCGGCGGCGGCCTTCCAACGCGCGCAGGGATGGAATGCCCCGTGAGGCATTGTGGCCGTACAGCCGGTGACGGTACATCGGTTTCGCAACATGAATGAAACGATCCGGTCCGTAGAGGCGGATCGCTAGATCGATGTCCTCCCAGATCGAAAGGCGCGCATCGTACCCACCCACCGCGTCGAAACAAGTCTTGCGAAATAGCGAGCCGGATGTCGCGACATCGTGGCCGCCCCGCAGCAATTGCGTAATGCTCCGCCGCGGTTTCATGGCGGCGTCGTACTCAAGCATTCTGTTCTGCTCATCGACCTGATAGCCGTCACAATGGACGACGGCGGCCTCTGCTGCCGGTTCGAGGATGCGGAGCGTTTCTTCCAGAAATGTAGGCTCCCACAGATCGTCCTGATCGAGAAATGCCAGGTATGGCCCCTGCGCCAGTTGCGCGCCGGTATTGCGCGCCGCGGCCTGTCCGGCGTTTTGGGCGTGACGCACATACCGGACATGGGACAGCCGTTGCATGACTGCGCCGGTATCGTCGGTCGAGGCATCGTCCACGACGATGATTTCACGAGCGGGATGGGTCTGCGCAAGCACGGAATGAATCGCCTGTTCCAGATATCTCGACGTGCCGTTGTAGGCGGGAATGACGACGCTGACCTGAGTCACAGTGATGAGTTCCTTGGCAGGATGCTGAAACAGTCCGTCAGCCGCGTTCTCGCACCGTTCAGGCCCTCAACGTACCACCCATGGGAAAAGAGCCTGTCTCGGCAGGCTCGTGATGGGCGGGTAAGAACGTCACGCCTCGGTCCTTCACTCGCTGCGGCCTTGCTGGACGGCTTGTTTGAGCCTCCGGCGGGGAATCTTCTCCGGTTATGCCGCAGGATGCGGACCATCGGAGTTCTAGCACGTCCAAATAGTTTTAAGCATACTGAGAGAAGCGCTCAATCGGTAACACAGCCTGTCGGCTCAGTCAATTCAACCTGATGCTTTCCCGGTGCAGAGTCAACTTCGAGCTCCATGCCACCTCGGTTCTTCCGCCACGGTCAGTCAATCCAGCGCAACATTGTGAAGATCGTCATCGCCGCCTGGCATCTCAAAAACCTCACCGTCGGGATCGGCCGGTATGCGCGGGAATTGATCGAAGCCCTCGGACGCGTCGATCGCGTGAATCACTACCAGATTTTGCTTCCCCGCGCGGAGCATCCGTTCACGGCGCGCCCGAATATGCGCTATCGCGTGGTCCGGTTTCCGCTGTTCCGCCGGCGCTTCTGGGAGCAGGTGGCGCCGCTGCTGGCCGGCCCCCACGATCTGCTGCACTTCCCCTATGATTCCTGCGTCGCATGGAAGCGCGGGAGGTTTGTCGCCACCATCCACGACATCAAACCGCTGCTGTTCCCGGAACTTCGCGCCGGCGCGGGCCTCAACGGTCGCATCGAACAGTGGCTGGTGGGGGATCGTTGGAAGACGATCGATCACGTCGTCACCATTTCCGAACATTCGCGGTGCGATCTTCTTGCGCACGTTCCACTTCTTCCTGACCAGGTGACCGTCACGCCGCTCGGTCTCGATGCCGATCGGTTCCGGCCGGCTGGGCATCGCAAGGAAAACAGGCCTTATGTGTTCTGCGTCGCCGGCTCCGATCCGACCAAAAACATCGGTCGTCTCGTCGAAGCATTCGCCAAGCTTCCCGAGACCATTCGCGACCGGTTCGACCTCCTGCTGGCCGGGGATGTCTGTAAACGCATGGATATTCGATCGGCCGTCGAGCGCCTGGGCATCGGCCGCCAGACCACATTCGCCGGAGTCGTATCCGACGCGGACTTGATCACCTATTACCAGCAGGCCACGGTCTTCGTGTTTCCCTCGCTGTACGAAGGGTTCGGCCTTCCTGTGTTGGAGGCGATGGGTTGCGGTTGTCCGGTGATCTGTTCGAATAGCTCCTCGTTGCCCGAGGTCGCCGGTGAGGCAGCCCTGCTGGTCGATCCGCATGATGCCGGACAATTTGCTGCCGAACTTTTGCGGGTCCTGCAGTCCCCCGCGTTGCAGAGTGATCTGCGGGCCAGGGGATTGGCGCGGGCACGCGAGTTCTCCTGGGACCGTACTGCCTTGGAGACCATGGCGGTCTATGACCGAGTAGCCGGCCGATAGATGACCGGCCATGTCGCAGGGCCTGCTTTTGATGGGCGGCCGGCGACAAGCCTGTTGCTCGATAGACTGGGATTCCGCTGCCAAACGTCCATCCTATAATCGTTCCTCTCAGAGCAAGATATGGCTGACGAAACCTGTGATTTTTTGATTGCCGGAGCCGGGGTGATCGGTGTCGCCATCGCGAGGGAACTCCGGCGGCGGCATGGCGGCAGGGTGGTGGTTCTGGAAAAAGAATCCGCCGCAGGTCGGCATGCGAGCGGTCGCAACAGCGGCGTGCTGCATGCGGGGGTCTATTACAAGGCCGGAACTCTCAAGGCCAAGTTATGTGTGGAAGGGAATCTGCGGATGCGGGCCTATTGCCGGGAGAAGGCCATCCCGCTCAACGACCATGGCAAAGTGATTGTGGCAAGGACGGAGGCGGAGTTGCCGGCGTTGCGCGAATTGCATGCGCGTTCACAGGCCAACGGGGTACTGGTCAGTTTGCTCGATCAGCAGGCCTTGAAGGAGGCGGAACCCTGCGCCAGGACGGTGCAGCAGGCCCTGTATGTGAAGGACACGGCGGTGGTGAATCCCCGGCGCGTGATGGCTGCGATGGTGGCGGATGCCGAGCGCGAGGGGGTACAGTTCCGGTTCGGCTGCGCATGGCAAGGACGCGAAGGAGACGCGGCGGCGCGCACCACTCGAGGCCCTATCGCTTACGGACATTTTGTGAACTGCGGCGGGCTCTTTGCCGATCGGATCGCGCATGCTCATGGCGTGGGTCTGTGCTTCCGGATTTTGCCTTTTCGGGGACAGTTTTTCCGGCTGCGCCCCGAATCCAAACTACAGGTCCGCGGTAACATTTATCCGGTGCCGGATCTGCGGAATCCGTTTCTAGGGGTTCATTTTACGAGGAGGCCGGAAGGTGACGTCACGATCGGACCCTCGGCTCTCCCGTTACTGGGGCGTGAGCAATACCGGGGTATGGCGGGTGCGACATTCGGGGATAGTCTGGCCATGCTGATCTATTTGACGCGGCTTTTCGGTCGCAACCCGGACCATTTTCGTTCGATCGCCTGGACGGAAATGGTCAAACTCACGCGAAGGGGGTTTTTTCGCGAGGCGGAGAGTTTGGCCGTGGGATTCGAGAAGGCGGATCTGCTGCCGGGACAACAGCCCGGCATCCGGGCGCAGTTGATCGATACGAGAACGGCCGATCTCTTGAGTGATTTTGTCATTGAGCCGGGACCACGCTCCACCCACTTATTGAATGCCGTTTCGCCCGCCTTCACCTCGTCTCTCCCGTTCGCGGAGCATGTCGTGGACAGGATAGCGGTCTGATAGCGGATCAATGTCTTCTGCGGCAGAGACGCCACGACATTTTAAAACTGAGCGGAGGCATGATCGAATTTTCTGGTCACAGGCATGGACGAAACGCTAAGATCCCGATCGTCGATGGTCTGACAGAAGTACCACTTTCCAGCCTATCGTCATGACCGGCGGGGATCTATGGAGATGCCCCGTCACCTGTTATACGAGGACGATTTTTCGACCCAGCCGTACTGTGAGTTTGGGGGTGATGAATGAAGGGTGTCGTGCTCGCCGGAGGTCTCGGGTCCCGCTTACTGCCGCTGACCAAAGTGACGAATAAGCATCTCCTGCCGGTGTATGACAAGCCGATGATTTACTATCCCATACAGACGCTGGTGAACGCCGGTATCAACGAGATCATGCTGGTGACCGGCGGCAACAGCGCCGGGGATTTTTTGAGATTACTAGGGAACGGTCGGGATTTCGGACTGAAGCATCTCAGCTATACCTACCAGCAGGGAGAGGGAGGCATTGCCGATGCCTTACGGTTGGCGGAACATTTCGCGGACCAGGGACCGATTTGCGTGGTGCTGGGAGACAATTTGATTCAAGGCAATATCGCCCAAGCGGCCGAGGCCTTCCGCGCGCAGAAAACCGGCGCCAAGATTCTTTTGAAGGAAGTGAAGGATCCACAGCGGTTCGGCGTGCCGCAGCTCGACGGTGAACGGGTGCTCAGCATTGAAGAGAAACCGGCCCAGCCCCGATCGTCCTATGCTGTGACCGGCATTTATTTTTACGATGAGCGCGTGTTCGACATCACCAGAACTCTCCGGCCGTCCGGCCGCGGCGAGCTGGAAATTACGGACGTCAACAATGCCTATATTGCATCCGGAGAGTTGACGTGGAATCTGCTCGATGGCTGGTGGACGGATGCGGGGACGATCGAATCGCTGCTTGCGGCCAACCAGCTGGTCGCCCGGACCGGGGCGAACAGGATGGAGTTCTAGATGCGTCTTCTCGTGACAGGCGGCGCCGGGTTTATCGGTTCGCATCTGGTGCGTCGACTGATCGAGGGCGGCCGCCATTCGGTCGTCAACCTCGACGCGCTGAAATATTCCGGCAACCTTGAGAATTTGACGGATCTGGCCGGCCATCCGCAGTACAACTTCGTGCAGGGGGATATCTGCGATCAGAAGATGGTGCACGCGATTCTTAAGGAACATCGGATCGAAGGCATCATCAATTGCGCCGCGGAAACCCATGTCGATCGATCGATTCTCGATCCCGGAGCCTTCGCCCGCACGGACGTGGTGGGCACGGGCCTGCTGCTGGAGGAGGCCCGCCAGGCGGGTGTCCAGCGCTTCCTGCAGGTCAGCACGGACGAAGTGTACGGAAGTGTCGAGCAGGGCAGTTCCAAGGAAGAAGACCGGCTTGAGCCGCGGAGCCCCTATTCAGCGAGCAAGGCCGGGGGGGATCTGCTGGTGCTGAGCTATTGGACGACCTACCGGTTCCCGGTCCTGATCACGCGCGGCAGCAATACGTATGGGCCGAACCAATATCCCGAGAAATTCATTCCGCTGTTTGCGACGAATGCGATCGATGGAGAGCCGCTTCCCCTTTATGGCGACGGCAGGAACTGCCGGGATTGGCTGTCGGTCCATGATCATGCGGCAGGCATCGAGCATGTGTTCGATCAAGGCCGACCGGGGACCCTGTACAACGTCGGCGGCGGGAATGAGCGCGAGAACCTGACCGTGGCCGAACAGATCGTGGCGGCGCTGGGCCGATCTCGCTCGCTCATCCGTTTTGTGCAGGACCGTCCCGGGCACGACCGCCGGTACTCCATCGATTGCAGCCGGCTGCGCGCATTGGGATGGTCGCCCCGCGTGCCGTTCGAAGAAGGATTGAAGGAGACGGTCGAATGGTATCGCACGCATGAAAGCTGGTGGCGGAGCATCAAATCAGGAGAGTTCAAAGAATATTATCAACAGCAGTATGCGCAGCGATTGCAGAAAGGCACGGCTTGCGGATCGTAATCACAGGCGCACAGGGACAGTTGGGAGCGGCCCTTCGGCAGAGGTTGCAAGGACACCAGGTGACGGCGCTCGATCTGCCCGGATTCGACTTGACCGATCCAGACTGCGCGCGCGCGATCGTCGCTGCGGCGCCTGACGCGGTGATTCACGCGGGAGCTCACACGGACGTGGACGGCGCGGAACGCAATCCGGATCAGGCCATGGCGGTGAATGCCGATGGAACCGAGCGGGTGGCCAGTGCGGCCGCCCAAGCAGGCGCCAAGTTGATTTATATTTCCACCGACTATGTGTTCGACGGCCGGGGAACTCGCCCCTATGTCGAAACCGACGCGACGAATCCCATCAACGCGTACGGCTTGTCGAAACGCGCGGGGGAGCAGCGCGCGCTGGCCTGCTGCGACAATACGCTGGTGGTGCGCACCGCCTGGCTCTATGGCCTGCAGGGTAAGAATTTCGTCACGACGATCCTGCGACTGGCGGGTGAACGGCCCAGCCTGAAAGTCGTGGCCGATCAGTGCGGTTGTCCCACCTATGCCGAAGACCTGGCCGGCATGATCGGAAACCTTGTGGCGCAGCCGGCGCAGGGAATACTGCATGTGACGAACGAGGGGCATTGTACGTGGCATGAGTTCGCCTCGGAAATCGTCCGGTTATCGGGGCACGGGGTTCCGGTGGAGCCCATTACGGCGGCGGAGATGCCCAGGCCGGCGGCACGACCGGCTTATTCCGTTCTGTCGTTGGACCGGCTTCATCATCTCGGGTTCAGCATGCCTTCCTGGCAAGATGGCTTGCAGCGGTTCGTGAAAGCCTTATCCGCGGCGGCCTCGACGGTTGGATGATCAGAAGCCCTATCGCGTCCCTTCCTCAAGAACTCTCCCACAGCTGAGCCCGTTGGTTCATCCCGCCCATGCGGCGGTTTCCTCTCCAGAGACAATCTCTTGATCCCATAGGCTGACGAAGGAGCGTTCGAGAGAGGCGTTTCTTGTGCAACCAGCATGATTTCTCTATACTGCGATCCCGCAAAGTCCTTGTTTGTCCGAGCCGATCTATCCATCAAGGGATTGATTGAATGTATCTGAGCCCGTCATGTGTTTGATAAAAAACGAGGGAACGATTAACTCGCGAGCGATTGCTGCCCGCACCGACCGATGAACGGCTTGGCCCTGTCGATGAAATAATTTCCATCCGGATGGCGGGTACGAGACTCCAGGAAGACCGACTTCGGCGGAAGTTCCGTCAAGACGAATTCCGCCAGCGGGGAGCGCAAGAAGGAGAAGAATCCCGATGATTGCGAACGGCTGATCAACAGAGAGCTGCGGTTTTCTACGGTGGTGAGGCGGAAGGATTCCGGGCCGTTGTCCGAGGATTCCTCCAGTCGAAGCATCAGACAGCCGGCCATGGCCTGATGATGTCCTGGAGCCTGTGCTAAATATTCGAGCGGACTCGCGCGGAATTCTTTGACGTTGACGGTACAGCTCGAGAGCAGCATGAGCGAAACAATCAGCAACGACGATTTCATGGCGCGAGGATACCATCGGCCTTTTGATGGCTGCAACTGAGGTCCCATGCCTACACTCCTGACAGGATGCGGAAAAAGTCAGCCGGCGGCGTTCCCGCATCGCTCACAGGCTCATCGGACGGCCAGTGTACTTGTGCAGCGTGGACGCGTCACCTCACTCAACGGGAAGCAGCCACCGGTCCTATGAATGTTTTGGCGTCGTCCCAAACGCTGTCCGATATGCCGGCCACCCGGAGTGGAGGACGGCGCGTTCCAGGCCAGGCATTCTTTTGGGCTTTCCAGAGTTACGTAGTCATCGCCGTCGCCGGCACGAGCTTTTTCCCGGCTCTGTTTCGTCTTCAGGAGCATGCGGTGATCATTCTGTTCCTGCTCGCCTTGGGCATGTGCTGGCTGGAAAAGGTGAATCCCTGGGTCAAAACTCCGCTTGACCTGCCGCTCGGTCTCTTCATCGCCTGGGTGCTGTGCACCATTCCTTTTGCAACCGATCCCTCGTACAGCCTGGCGGAATGGAAAAAATTCGTGGCCCAGGCCGGCGCATTTTATTGGGCTCTGCTCGTCCTGAATCGGCGCGGGCAGGCGGGGCTGCCGCGACAGATCTTGTGGGCGATTGTCGCAGGGGGATCGATGCTTGCCCTCTATGCGCTCGTTGATTTTTTCGATAGGGGAGGCACATGGAGAGACCGTCTCGTCCGGGCCCATGCCCTGGGTTCTGATTACAACTGGCTCAGCACTTACATGGTGATGACGATCCCGGTGATCGGAAGTCTGATCGCTCTGCATCGCATTCCTTGGATTCGTTTCGTACAGCTCCCGGCGCTTATGCTGACGGTCCTGGCGCAGATATTTTCCTATACCCGCGGCGGCTGGCTCGGCCATGCCGCCCAGGGCGCCGCCCTCGCGTTGATCATCGGGGGACGGCGCCTTGCCCTCGCCTTTATCGGCGTGGCGGCCATGGCCGCGGCGGGATTGCTGGTTGCCTCTCAGGTGGGCTTTCAAAAAGATACGGTGGATTCAAAAACCGTGGATACGAGGCTGGCGGTGTGGGCGATCGGGTTGCGGGAGGTGGCGGCCCATCCGGTGGCCGGGATCGGTTATGGAAACGATTCATTCATCAAGAAATTTCCCGAGTATTCGGTACAGGTCCAGTCCCAGCTTCCCGATCATGATCGGGTGATCCCGGCCATGCACAATACGTTTCTTATGGTTACGCTCGGAAGCGGCCTTCCCGCGATCATCTTCTTTGTCTGGACCTTCATGGCCCTGGTGCGGCGGCTGATTCCGTTTCCGCGGGCGCCGGACAGGACAGAGGCGGGGGCCTTTCTTGCGATCGGCATCGGGCTGGCGGTCATTGGATTCGCGGTGCGAAATCTTTTTGACTATATGTTCATGGGCAGCCTGGCGCATGTATTCTGGTTATTAGCGGCCGTCGGAGTCACCATGACCAGTTCCGATTGGCGGCGACTGGTGATCGGACAGGCGTCACCCGTGGCCGGCATGACAACCGCGCCCAGCCGGCCGGATGAGCCATAGCCCGGTGACTTGACAGAACCTCCCGGATTCATCAAAAGTGGATGCTCTTTAGTTTAAGGCCTGGAAGCGCGGATCAACGATCCACGTTTTCCAAGGTGAAAAGATTCATCGGAGCGCAGTGATCGTGAAGGCCCTGATTACCGGCATTACCGGCCAGGATGGTTCGTACCTCGCCGAATGGCTCATCGCCAAAGGATACGACGTGTACGGGATCATCCGGCGGTCGAGCTCGTTCAACACGGGACGGATCGACGGTATTTATCAGGACCCGCACATTGCTGATGCCAGACTGCATCTGGTCTATGGAGACCTCAACGATGCCAGCTCGCTGAATAAAATTCTGCGCACGGTTCGTCCGGACGAGATTTACAACCTCGGCGCCCAGAGCCATGTGCGGGTCAGCTTCGACGTTCCAGAATACACCGGCGAAATCACCGGGCTGGGAACCGTCCGGTTACTCGAAGCGATTCGCGAGTCCGGACTCAGGCCCAAATTTTATCAGGCCTCGTCGAGCGAAATGTACGGCAAGGTGCAGGAAGTCCCGCAGCGGGAGACCACGCCGTTTTATCCGCGTAGCCCTTACGGCGCCGCGAAAGTCTATGCCCATTGGATTACGGTCAATTACCGCGAGGCCTATGGCCTGTTCGCCTGCAACGGGATCCTCTTCAACCATGAATCGCCTCGCCGGGGCGAAACGTTTGTGACAAGGAAGATTACGAAGGCCGCGGCCCGCATCAAATTCGGTTTGCAACAGGACCTGTTTCTGGGCAATCTGGAGGCGAAGCGCGACTGGGGCTACGCCGGAGACTACGTGGAAGCCATGTGGCTCATGCTGCAGCAGGAACAGCCGGATGACTATGTGGTGGCGACGGGACAGACCCATACGGTGCGGGAATTTCTCGATGTGGCATTCGGCCATCTCGGTCTCGATTGGCATCGGCACGTGAAGATCGATCCACGTTATTACCGTCCGACGGAAGTGGATCTTCTGATCGGTGATCCCGCAAAAGCGCAGCGGCAGCTCGGCTGGAAGCCGACCGTGGATTTTCATCGCCTGGCCGTGATGATGGTCGAGGCTGATGTGGAAACCGAACGCCTCAAGCTGCAGGGTACCGCATCGAAGGGAATCTAATTCATGAACAAGCAGTCCTCAATTTACATTGCCGGTCATCAGGGAATGGTGGGCTCGGCGATCGTGCGGACGCTCCAGGCCCGCGGATATGACCATCTGATCGTGCGAACCAGCAAGGAGCTGGATTTGCGCGACAACGCCCGGGTGGCGGCATTTTTTGCGCAAGTCAAACCGGAGTATGTGTTTCTCGCCGCGGCCAAGGTGGGCGGCATTCTGGCGAACAGCACGTTTCCCGCAGATTTCATTTATGACAATCTGGCGATTCAAACGAACATCATTCATCAGGCCTATGTCCAGGGGGTGAAGAAGCTGCTCCTGCTGGGTTCCTCCTGCATCTATCCGCGGGATTCGCCGCAGCCGATGAAGGAAGAGTACCTGTTGACCGGTCCGCTCGAGCCGACCAATGAGTGGTATGCCGTGGCGAAAATTGCCGGCATCAAGATGTGCCAGGCGTATCGCCGGCAGTACGGTTGCGATTTTATCGCCGCGATGCCCACCAATCTGTATGGGCCGAACGATAGCTTCGACCTACAAAACTCCCACGTGCTGGCGGCGTTGGTCCGGCGTTTCCACGAAGCCAGTGAGAGCGGGATTGCTCCCACGCTCTGGGGTTCCGGGACACCGCGGCGAGAGTTTCTGCACGTGGACGACTGCGCCGAAGCCTGCCTGTTTCTCATGGACCGATACTCCGATGCGATGATCATGAACGTGGGCACGGGACAGGACCTCGCGATCGCCGAACTGGCGAAGCTGATCGCCGGCGTGATCGGATATCGGGGAGAGATTCACTGGGATGGGACCAAGCCGGACGGCATGCCGAGGAAGTTAATGGATTCGGGCCGCATTGCCGCCCTGGGGTGGAAAGCGGCCATCCCATTGGAAGAGGGCTTGCGCCGAACCTATGGCTGGTACCGGCAACAGGTGGCTGCGTCCCAGGCCGGATCTGCCTGACCGGCGGCGGCCTTGACCGTCGTTCATTTCCTCCTCTCCGAAGAATTCGAGCGATCCCTAGTACAATCGGACAGGTCCCTCATCATCATGGATCAAGAAAACATGTCGTCATGTGCGGTCTAGTCGGGGCTCTGGTCTTCGGCGACGGCTCGTTCCGTATTTCCGAGCCCTATCTGGCCCGAATGAGAGACTGCATGGTCCATCGAGGCCCGGACGGCGCAGGCCTCTGGATCGACTCAGGCGGCCGTATCGGGCTGGGACATCGGCGGCTCTCGATCATCGATTTGACGGCCTCGGCGCGGCAGCCGATGGCCAACGAGGATGAAACGCTGTGGGTCTCCTTCAACGGCGAAATTTATAACCATGCGGCCATCAGGCGCGAATTGGAATCCTTGGGCGGTCATCGCTGGAGAACCGACCACTCGGATACCGAAGTCATTCTCCATGCCTTCGAAACCTGGGGCATCGATTGTTTGTCGAAATTTCGCGGAATGTTTGCGATCGCGCTCTGGGATGTGCGCCGGGAGGAATTGTGGCTGATTCGTGACCGCATCGGGGTGAAGCCGCTCTATTACAGCCTGCACCATGGCCGGCTGACCTTCGCGTCCGAAATCAAGGCTCTGTTGCAGGACCCGGAACAACCGAAGGCGCTGCACGAGGAATCGCTCTTCCACTATCTCTCATTCCTGACCACCCCGGCGCCGCAGACGCTGTTCGACGGCATCAAGAAGCTGCCCGCCGGGACTTGGCTACGCCTGCGCGCCGATGGAACGATGGAGGAACGCCGCTATTGGGATGTGTGGGACCATACTTCTCCCCTGACGGGGCAATCGGATGCGGAAATTGCGGCTCGCGTGCTGGCGCAGTTGAGGGAGTCGGTGGCGCTTCGCAAGGTGAGCGACGTGCCTGTCGGGGTATTTCTATCGGGAGGCGTCGATTCCAGCACCAATGCCGCTCTCTTTTCCCAAGGCGAGACCAGGCCCGTCAGGACATTTACGATCGGGTACGACGGGGAGTACCAGAGTTATCGGAATGAGCTTGGTTATGCGCGCCTCATGGCCGACGCAGTCGGCGCGGATCATCATGAACGGCTGCTGTCGCTGGAGGATCTCATCGCATTTTTGCCGCGCATGGTCGAGCTGCAGGATGAACCGATTGCCGATCCGGTCTGTGTCCCGGTTTACTATGTCTCGCAACTGGCCCGTGACCACGGCGTCATTGTCTGTCAGGTCGGCGAGGGGGCCGACGAATTGTTCTGGGGCTATCCCTCCTGGAAAACCTTCAAGCTGCTTCAGGAGTCGAACGAATGGCCAGTCCCTTCGCCGTTGAAGAGACTCGGCCTCAGCGCGCTGCAATGGGTCGGCCAGGGAGAGACGTTTCACTATGAACGGTTGCGGCGCGGGACGCTCAACCAGCCCATCTTTTGGGGCGGCGCGGAAGCCTTTCCGGAAGCCTTGAAGCAGCGGCTCTTGTCGCCGCGTTTACGACGGAGGTTTCGAGGCCTGTCATCCTGGGAAGCCATCCGGCCGACCCATGAACGGTTTGAGTCCAAGGCCTGGGAAAAGGGGCCGCTGCAATGGATGAGCTACCTGGATCTGAATTTCAGGCTTCCCGAGCTGTTGTTGATGCGGGTGGACAAAATGAGCATGGGCGCAAGTCTGGAGGCCCGTGTGCCGTTTCTCGACCATGAGTTCGTGCAATTGGCGATGAGCATTCCCGAGGCCGTCAAAACCAGAGGCGGAGTCGTCAAGACTCTGCTCAAACAGGCGGTGCGCGGGGTGATCCCGGATGCCGTGATCGACCGGCCGAAACAGGGCTTCGGTGTTCCCGTGCAGGAATGGATGCAGGATCGGCTGGGCGCGTTGATGCAGGAGACGCTCTCCGAGTTTTGCGATCGGACAGACATTCTCAACAAGGATGCCGTGCTGCAGTTGGTTCGGGAACGGCGCGATCCCCGCAGCTGGTATCTCTTTAATCTCGCCCTGTGGTGGAAACACTACATTGCGTAGCAAGAGGCTGAAAAAGGCCGCCAGCTTCGTTCTCGCATCGTTCAGACCCTCAACGTACCCAGAGGGTACGCCTCGGGTCTTCACTCGCTGCGGCCTTGCTGGACGGCCTTTTTGAGCCTCTTGCTGGTCATATGCTATCGCTACACAACTCCGGGGGATGCTTGATGACTTGTTGTGGCGGCCTTTTCATGGGCGAGGCAGCATGACCAGCGATTCTTCAATCGATCTTTCGGAACGTATCAGGTCGAGGATTCGGAGCGTGGGGTTGTTCGCTACCCTTCGCATGGCGGTTTCCAAAGCCATGCGGCCGTTGGCTTCGAAGTGGCATCGTATGCAGGTGAGCCGCCATCCCTATCGGATCGGCAGGGATGAATTGGCGGCTGCGCTGGGCTGTTCGCTAGAAGACCTCCTTTCGGTGGCGGCCAGGGTTGGGCAAGAACTCACCCGGCGTCTGCCGGTGGCAGCGAGTGATGTGCCGGCTATTCGATCCCTCTATCAACAAAGGGCGCCAGGCCTCCTTGAGGCGACGGTCGAATCCGCCGACCTGGTCTGTGACCATGTGTTCGATCTGCTGGGATCCGGACCGGTGATGGTGGGGGACCGGATCGATTGGCACCGGGACTTCAAGAGCGGCTACCGTTGGAATCCCGATCTCTGTTTCCTGGACATTGCCCATGGCCATGAGGCCGGGGTGGATATCAAGGTCCCCTGGGAATTGTCGCGGGGGCACCATCTGGTGTTGCTGGCACAAACGGCGCTGCTGACGGGAGACAACAAATATTCCGGCGAATGTGCGGCGCAGATGTCTGATTGGATCGCCGCCAACCAGGCGGGCTACGGGGTCAACTGGGCCTGCCCGATGGAGGCGGCGATTCGAGCCGTGAATTGGTTGTGGGCGCTGGGCCTCCTGGCAAAGTCTCCGGACCTAAGCGATGCCTGGATGGCGGATGTCCTGGCCGCATTGATCGCGCATGGACGGTTTCTCATGACGAATCTCGAGGTCCGTGACGACGGGGTGACGACCAATCATTATCTGGCGGATATCGTGGGGCTGCTGTACCTCGGACTGTGCCTGAAGGAGGTGCGCGAAGCCGAACGATGGCGGACATTGGCCCTGCGTGAAGTGTTGCGTGAAATGGACCGGCAGGTGCTCGCGGATGGCGTGCATTACGAATCCAGCCTGTCCTATCACCGCCTGATGACGGAAATGTTTCTGTCGTCGGCGCTGCTTTGCCGGCGACATGGGGTGGAGCTGCCCCGGGCCTTTCTCGACCGTTTGGCAAGGATGTGCGCCTTCGTGGAAGGCTACACCAAGCCGAACGGACTGGCGCCACAGGTCGGCGACGGAGACAATGGCCGGCTGCATATCCTAACCGGCTATGGCCGGTGCGACATACGGGATCACCGGCATCTGCTGGCCGTCGGCGGAGTCTTTTTCGATCGTGCGGATTGGCGGGCGGCCGCGGGAGAGCGGCAGGTCGAAGGACTGTGGTTCGGCGGCTCGCAGCAGACAGGATGGGCGGAGGAACGAGAGTCGGCCCCGCATCGGAGCGTCGCCTTTCCGGAAGGCGGATTCTACATTCTGCGCGAACGGGATGACTCTGTCCTGTTCAACTGTAATCCGCCGGGAACCAGCGGCGTGGGAACCCATAAACACAACGATCTGCTTTCGCTGGAGATGCATCTCGGGGGGGAAGATATCCTTGTGGATCCGGGCTGTTTTCTCTATACTTCCGACCCGCAGGCCTATAATCGATTCCGTAGCACCGCCTACCATTCCACCGTCAGGGTAGATCAGGCAGAGCAGAACCGCGTGATTCCCGGAAAACTCTTTTGTCTGCATCCGGATAGCCGGCCGCATGTGCTGCAATGTGAGATCGACGGACCGGTCGAACGGGTGACGGCGGAACATGATGGGTATGGACGGCTGTCCGACCCGGTTCGCCACCGGCGTGAGGTGCGATATCAGCGGTCCAGCGGGTCGTGGCAGGTGATCGATCAGCTATCGAGCGTAGGCGGCAGGTCTCAGCCCCATCGTCTTGAATGGACCTTGACGTTCGCGCCGCATTGTTCCCTGCATCCTGACGGGACCGGATGGCATGTCGTGACTTTCAGGCAGCGTTTGTGGCTGGAAGGCCCCCGGTTGACGGCGGGCAGCCGATCGATGGACTTGTCTCCGTATATCGACGAGGGACAGGTGGCGCCTCAGTATGGCGCAAGCCGGAGCGCTCCTTTTCTTCGCTGGAGTTGGGAGGGTCTGCTTCCGGTGGAGGGAATCTTCAGGATCTGGCGCAAGCAGTCAGATTCGGCATGATGTGGCATCCGAAGGGTAGTAGCTGAATCCATGAAGGCGTTGACCATCTGGCTGACCGGGTTGCCCTGTTCCGGAAAGACGACCTTGGCCAATCTGCTCTTCCGACGTCTCCTGGAGCAGGGCGTAACGAACGTGGAAGTATTGGACGGCGATGTCGTCCGCACGCATCTGTCCAAGGGGCTCGGATTCTCGCACGCCGATCGTGACACGAATATCCTGCGGATCGGATGGGTCTGCCAGGTCTTGACCAAGCATGGAGTCTGCAGCATCGTCGCCGCGGTGTCGCCCTTTCGCGCCGGCCGGAACGACGTGCGGGCGATGATCGAGAAAGCGGGCGGCCCTGGATCGTTCGTCGAGGTATGGCTGCGCTGCGAGGTCGAGGAATGCATCAGGCGCGACGTCAAGGGAATGTACGCCAAGGCGTTGCGGGGTGAAATTCAACAATTCACCGGCGTGTCCGACCCCTATGAGGAGCCGCTCAATGCGGACATCGTCGTGGATACGAGCAGGGAATCCCCGGTGGAATCGGTGAATCGCATTCTGGAGGCCGTCAACCGTGCGGCACAATAATCGCGTCGACGTGCGACGACCCTATGGTTCGACCGGTGGTGGATAAGAGTTTTCTGTGGTTCCTGCTTCCGACGCTGCTCCAAACCATCGTGGGGGTCGGCGTCATGGTTCCGATCACCACCTATTACCTCGATCCGGCCGATCTTGGTACTGTCGCTATCCTGACCGCCTTCGCCATGCTGGTCACACCGCTCGCGTCCACCGGTGACAACTGGGTGATCTCGACCCATTGGCACTCCACCTCGGAGTCCGGCCGGAAGCAGCTCCTCTTCAATCTCCTGCTCGCCAATCTCGGGATGAAAACCTTTTGGGTCCTGGTGTTTTGGTTACTTTCGCCGCTGGTATTGCCGCACCTCATCCGGGACTATCGCCCTGAATATCACCAATATTTCGGGCTCGCACTGATGGGGTTGCTGGCCGGTTCGCTGTGGGTCACACTCAGCTCGTTGATGGTGATCGAGCGCGCGCCCGTCAGCCACGCCTTGAATGAATCCCTGCAGTGGGGGGCGGGAGCGATGACGACGTTAGTGGGATTGTCGGTGGTGAAAATCGGGGTCCTGGCCCTGTTCCTGGCGCCGATTGCCGCGGGACTCGTCTCTGCTATGCATGGTCTGTGGTATGCGGCCGGCAAACTGTCTCCGTATCCCAGCCTGCGGTGGGGCAAGGAAATCGTTCGGAGCGGCATGCCGGCCATTCCCTTCAGCCTCATGGACGTGGTTGCCAACAGCCTGGATCGCTTCGTCATCCAGCGATGGCTGGATCTTTCGACCTTGGGCATCTATGCCCATTCACAAAGTTATCGCGGGATGTTCGTCACCGTGACCAAGGCCTACTCGAGGACCATGACCCCCACGTTTCTCGAATTGTTCGCGGGAGATCCCGTCCAGCGAGGCCGGCAAGTTGAAGCGACGGTGTCGCTGTGGTACCTCTGTGTGACGGCGGGCGGGATTCTGGTCACCCTGTTTGCTCCCGAGGTGATCCATCTGTTGACGCATGGAAAGTTCGACCAGGCCGCGGAACTGGTGCCGATCTGGTTCCTGCTCGTGTTCGCGCATAGCATGGCCATACCATACACGCAGTACCTGCTCACGGCCCGTCAGAGTGTGCTCCTGTCCTGGTCCTCTGTCGTCATGAGCCTTGGAACGATGGCGCTTGTCGCGGTCGCGACCTGGCAATTCGGGGTGATCGGCGCAACCGGCGCGGCGGTCTTTGGAGCGCTGGCTATGCATGGGACACGGTTCTACCTGGCTCGCCGGCTCGGTTGTCCCTATGGGTTCGAAGCAGGTGTGTTGTGGGGCATGGGCACGGTCCTTTTCATCTACCTGATGACCTATCGGTTGGGATTGCCGTTTCCGGCTAAGATAATTCTTGCGGCGGCGGTGATGACGGTGCTGTGGATCAAGATTGCGCCGCTATTGTCATGGCAGGCGATGAGGCAGGTGTTGGGTCGCGCCGAAATGAAATTGAGTCCGGGACAATCTTTGAAAGGAGATGACGATGGCAAGTGAAAGGTCAACCGGTTCCTCGCGGCAGGCCGGCGAAACGGAACGTGCCTCAGGCCGCCTCACGGGTGAGGAGCCGGCCGGAATGGTGAGCGGCCATTTCAGCCATTGCCAGAATTGCGGACATCAACCCCTCCTCCCGATCATGGATTTCGGCCACCATCCGCCCTGCGATTCATTGGTGCGTCCCGAGCAGCTGACCAAGCCCGAGTCGTTTTATCCGTTGCATCTTTTTCGCTGCGATCGCTGCGGCCTTGTGCAGATCGACTATGCGGTCGATCCCGCGGAATTGTTCTATGAAGGGTATCCCTATATGACCGGGATCACCGGCGCTCTCAAAAGCAATTTCGACGCGATGGCCGGAAAGGTCATCGAGACATTGCGGATTCAGCCCGGCAGCCTGGTCATCGACATCGGGTCGAATGACGGCACGATTTTGCAGGGCTTCAAGACAAGGGGGATGAGGGTGCTGGGCGTGGAACCGACCGGGATTGCGAAGATCGCCAATTCGAGAGGGATCACTACCCTACAGACGTTTTTCAGCGAAGGCGTCGCGCAGGACATTCTGAAAAAAGAGGGGCCGGCATCGTTGATCACGGCGGCCAATGTGTTCGCGCACGTGGCGAATCTTGGACCCTGCCTCCGCGGAATCCATGCCCTGTTGGCGGACCATGGCACCTTCATTTCCGAATCGCACTACCTGCTCGATCTCATCGACACGCTGCAGTACGACACGATTTATCATGAACACTTGCGGTTTTATTCCATCAAACCCATGCAGGACATGATGAAGCGATTCGGCTTCAGCCTGGTCGATGTGGAGCGCATCCCGAACCATGGCGGCTCGATTCGGGTGTATGCGGTGAAGGGTACCGGGGGCGCGCCCAGTAAGCGGATGTTGGAATTGGTGAAGCAGGAGGAGGCCTATGGGCTGTATGATCCCGCGCTCTATGTAACCTTCGCGCAGCGGGTCAGGCAGTCGAAATGGAATCTCATGCGGATCCTGTCGGACCTGAAGTTGAAGGGCCACCGGATCGTGGGCATCGGATCGCCGGGCCGGTCGAGCACCGTCATGAACTATTGCGGCATCGGCCCGGACTATCTGGACTATACGGCGGAACAGGCGACTTCGCTCAAGGTGGGATTGTTCACGCCCGGCACCCACGTACCGGTAGTGGATGAGAAAAAACTTTTCGAAGATCAACCGGAGTACGCCCTCGTGCTCGCATGGCATCTGGGAGACAGCATCCCCCGCAAGTTGCGCGACAAGGGATTGCGGTCGAAATTCATCATGCCATTGCCCGATCCCGTCATTCTGGACTGGTAGGCTGGATCATCAAGGCCGCATGGCGACAATCACCCTCGGCATAATCGGAACCGGGTTCGGGGCGCGCGTGCATGTGCCGGCATTCCGAAGCATTCCGGCTGTGGAGGTGACGGCGATAGCCGGACAGGACAGGCTGAAGACGGCGCAGGTCGCCCAGGCGCAGGGCATTGCGAAGGTCCATGACTCCTGGGAGGCCCTGATCGACGACGAGAAGATCTCGGCCGTGGTCCTGGCGGTTCCGCCGTTGTTTCATCATGACATGGTGATGCGGGCGCTCCGGGCAGGCAAACATGTGCTCTGTGAAAAGCCCTTCGGTCTCGATGCCGGTCAGGCCGCGCAGATGCTGGATCGCTCGCGAGAGGCGGGAACCGTCTGCATGGTCGATTACCAGTTTCGAATGGCGCCCGAACGGATGCGGCTCAAAGAACTGCTTGAGGCCGGCGCGATCGGTCGGATACTCCGTGTCAACGTTGAATGGACTGTGCGGGGACGCGCCGCCGGGAACAGCGCCTGGTCGTGGCAATTCGACCCTTCGAGTGGCGGGGGTGTGTTATTCGCGTTCGGCTCGCATGTGGTGGATTACCTGCAATGGTTGGCCGGCCCGGCGCGAACCGTGGCCGCTCACCTGAGCAGGAGAGGCGGACCGGGAACAGTTGTTCCCGGGGAACGTGCCATTGCGGCGGATACGTTGGATGCGATTCTGCTCATGGATGACGATATTCCGGTTTCCATGACGATTTCCAATGCCACGCCAAGTGGCCGAGGGCATTGGTTCACGATGTATGGCGAGCGCGGAGCGCTGGCGGTCGGCAACGCCAATTTGGCCGATGCGGTGGTCGGGACCCGTCTCTATCAATCCGACATGGCCGGCGGAGAGTTGCATGAAGTACCCGTGCCTTCGATGGCTGTGGAAGGCATCGCCGATGGTCGGACGCTGCTCGTCGGGCGGATCGCCGAAGCCTTCGCGTCCGCTATCCGATCGGGAGCCACAGTCTCCCCATCGTTTGAGGATGGCTGGCGCGCACAGGTCGTCATGGATGCCATACGTCTGGCGCATGAGCGCCACTGCTGGATGCCGGTGCGGTTTC
>JAJFBJ010000053.1 GCA_020697375.1 Nitrospira sp.
GACATGGTGGCCCTGCTGAAAACCATGCTCGATGTCAAACACATCCATGGGAACGAGCCGCTCAATACGATTGTCATCCGGGATCAGCCGGAAAAAGTGGAGCTGGCCGAGAAAATTATTCAGGCGAACGACCGTGAAGATTCCGAGGTCCTGTTCGATGTGGAAGTATTGGAGGTCAACCGGACGGTGGATCAGACCTATGGACTGAACTATCCGAAACAAATCGCCGCTGCTCTCGTCCCGCCCGGTTTCACGGACGTGATTGCCGGGACTCTCGCGCAGCAGTTTACCTTTCGGAACCTTGCCAGTCTGGGGCAAGACAGCTATCTGTTCAAGCTCCCGACGAACGTGCAGTTGGATTTTTTCAAGCAAATCACGGATGCCAAGACATTGGCGGCGCCGAAGGTCCGGGTGCTGAACAACAAAAAAGCCGAGGTGAATATCGGCGACAAGCAGCCCATCTTGCTATCGACCACAAACGTATTGCCCGGACAGGCAGCGACCGGCGCCGTTCCGACGACATCGACGGTGACTTCCATTGAGTTTCGCGACACCGGCGTCAAATTGACGGTTGAGCCGAATATTCATCTTGGAAACGACCTTTCCCTGAAGATGAAGATCGAGGTGATCCGCCTTGGAGACACCGTCCTGTTGCAGCAATCTCCCCCGATTACTCAGTTTAAGTTCGGTAACCGGTCGGCCGAGACGATGTTGAACGTGCGGGATGGGGAAACCATCGTGCTTGGAGGCCTCTTGCAGGAAGAAGACCGCCGAACCAAAATCACGGTTCCCTGGCTCGATCGAATCCCAATTCTCGGCAACCTGCTGAGTTCATTCAAGACCCAGCGCGTGACGACGGAAGTGATTCTGACCATTACGCCTCATATCGTGAATTCACTGCGCCCACCGGGGTTGCAAGCGCAATCATTCTGGTCGGGGACCGAATCCGTCTTTTCCACCTCGCCGTTGTTTGCGATGCAACCCAAGAAAGTCTCAGCGCTCATTCCCGCATCGGGCGGCCCGGAAACTGTCTATCAAAAGAGTTTGTCAAAGAGGTCTAAAGGGGAAGCCTCTGTGCTGGAGCCCGTTTCGGATGGACTGCAATTGTCGTTTCAACCTGGTGATGCCGCCGTTCAGACCGGCAAGGAATTTCGAGTGGATGTGTTGGCGAAAAATGCGCGCGGCCTGGATACCGAAACGTTCATGTTGAATTTCGATTCGAAGGTCATCGAATTTCGCGATGCCGAGGAAGGCGAAGTGCTGAACGCCGAGGCCGGAAAAGCGGCAGTGGCCGTCGCAGCCCAGGCGGCTGGCGGCATTGTGGAGCTGCGGCTGCATCGGTCCACGAACGCGACCCATGACGACGGCCGGCTGTTGCGGCTGACTTTTCTCGCCAAGGCTCCCGGGGTATCTCCCATACAGCTGCAGGCGGCGAAGCATGAAGGCACTGAGAATCCGGAAGGAGCGGCTGCCGCCAAAGGAGTCGTGAGGGTGCGGTGAAACAGTCCGGCGTCACGTTGCTCGAGCTGCTCGTCACCTTGACCATTCTCACCATTCTCGCCTCGGTTGCACTGCCGTTCACCAAGGTCTCGGCGAAACGGACGCAGGAAATCGAACTACGGCAGAACTTGCGGGTGATCCGCGCGGCGATCGATACGTTTCGCCTCGAATGGGCGCGCGACGGCGATACCTTGACGGGGCCAGCCTGCGTCAAAAACCGGTTAAGCTGCAAAGAGGTCACGGGGCCTTACGGCTATCCGAAATCGCTGGATGTGTTATTGGGAGTCAAGTTGACCGGCGGGGAAGCCAACGTGCGGGGGACGACGATCAAGCGATACCTTCGATCGATTCCTTCCGATCCCATGACTGGGGCTTCCGATTGGCACTTGCGCTGTTATCGCGATCTTGCCGGAGTAAAAGATTGGTGTGGAGAAGACGTGTACGATGTCACGACTCACAGTCAAGAGCTTGCGCTCGATGGAACCAAGTATCGCGAATGGTAGGCAGCTATGTCCGCTCTCGTCCTCGCATGGGTTTACGATTATCGAATTGATGATCGTGGTGACGATCGTCGGGATACTGGCCACCTTGGCGGTCCCTTCGTATCATGCCGCCATCATGAAGGCCAAAGAAGGGGCCTTACGCCAGGATTTGTTCTCGATCCGAGATGTCATCGATCAGCATCGGGCGGACAAGGGGAAGTACCCTGAGACGATCCAAGCGTTGGTATCCGCCGGATATCTGCGGCGAGTCCCGACCGATCCGATCACCGGAGCAAGTTCGTCCTGGCAGGAAATGGTGGATGAAGTGGAAGGCGGCATGGTGGATGTGTTTTCTGGATCCGAGCTCGTCGGTTCCAATGGCGTTCCGTACAACCAGTGGTAATGACTGTGACAACCATGAATGAACAGCGCTCTCCTATGTCTCGGATGTCGGCCGGCGTGAGAATCGGATGCTGGGCTGGTAGTCTGCTGTGTGCTTTCCTCTGGGGAGGCTGCGCTCGACTGGCCCCGGTCGCGCCTTCCGCTTCGCCCGATTTCCAAGTGACCCTCGATTCGCTCAAGACTGCGGTGCGCGAGGCACAGCGTACGGCAGGCGATTTGCGGATCGAACTGGAGGAGCAACGGAGGGGGTTGGCAGAGGTGCAAGTGGCGCGAGCCCAACTCCAGGGAATGTTGCGCGAGACAGAGCGACGCTTGACGGAGGCCCGGCAAATCATCGATTTGCAGCGAGAGGAGTTAGCCTCGGCGCGAATCGAACGGGAGCGACTGGCACAAGCCGCACGCCCGCTTCACAGCCGACTTCGACCGTCATCGGCTCTGGCGCCCCATCAGCGCAAAATAGCTCAAACGGATCCGGAAGTGATCATCTCAGCCGCGGTGAACATGCGTGGGAAAACGGATCGATTACCGCTTTCCGACGAGGAGGAGTCTAGTCCTCAATTATCGCCCGTTAGTGATGACGTCGATTCGGTTTCAGAGGAACCCCGCCTGGCTAAGGATTCTAGGCCTGAGGCAGCCGTTGGCTCTCCGGATCGAACGATCGTGATTCAGAATGGGGACACGCTATGGAGGCTGTCGCGCCGCCATAAGGTGCCGGTTGAAACCCTTCGATCGCTCAACGGGTTGCCGGACTATCGCATTGTGGCAGGCCGGACGCTTCGGTTACCGGAACCCCGTCGGCCCGAATGATCTCATGGCTGTGTTCGCATACAGAGCGGCTCGCGCGGATGGAACGACCTTCGAGGGACAGATTGAGGGCGAGGACGAGCAACTGGTACGCGCCAAACTCGAATCCGACGGTCTATTGGTGTTTCGTCTGGCGAGGAGCGGAACGAGGTTGGGCTTGCCGGGGTTTACCGCTGGTCGGTGGGGCAAGCTTCCTCTCCAGGATTTTCTCGTCTTCAACCAAGAGTACCTGGCGCTGATCAAGGCCGGGCTGCCGGTCCTGCGGGTCTGGGATCTTCTTATCGACCGTACACAGCGGGCTTCCTTTCGAGAAGCGCTGAAAACTGTCCGGCAGGATATTCGCGGGGGAGCCTCGGCATCCGAAGCCCTCGCCAAGCATTCCATACATTTTTCGGATCTCTACCTCGCGACGATTCGTGCCGGCGAGCAGTCTGGAAATCTGGCGGAGGTGCTGCAACGCTACATCGCGTATTTGAAAATGATGATCGGCTTGCGCCAAAAAGTCACGAAAGCGCTGGCGTACCCGGCCTTCCTGGTCGTCGTCGGCATCGCGGTGGTCGGATTCCTGTTGAGCTATGTGATGCCGACATTCGTGTCGGTGTACGGAGAATCGTCGGCGAACTTGCCGACGGCCACTAGGCTGCTCATTGCCGCGATACAGGCGGGGCAGTCACAACTCATTCCCGTTGTGATCGTCATCGGCGCGGCGATCGTCATGGGGCGCACCTGGTATCAAACATCGGCCGGTCGATTGTCCGTGGACCGGCACATGTTGCGAATGCCGCTCATCGGCCCGATTCTCGTGCAACACCACACGATCCAATTGACTCGCACGTTGGCCACGGTGCTGGCGGGCGGGACCCCGTTGGTGGAAGCCCTCGAAATCGCCCGCGGCGCCGTATCGAACCGCTTCGTATCGCGAGGATTGGCCTTGGCGGTGAATGAAATTCGTGAAGGGAGTACATTGGCGACAGCTATTGAGCGCCCGAAAATATTGCCCAAGCTGGCGATCGAAATGCTGTCGGTCGGAGAGGAAACGGGATCATTGGAACCGATGTTGCGGGATGTCGCCGAGTTTTACGAAGGCGATCTCGATGTGCGACTCAGTCAACTGACCACCTGGATCGAGCCGGTGTTGTTGCTGGTGATGGGTCTCCTGGTCGGAGGCATTGTCATCATCATGTATTTACCGATTTTTCAGATGGCCGGGACGATTCAATAATCACCAGCGCCGTGGCGGGCCGCCCCCTTGGTATTGCGGCTCGCGCCGGATTCGGAGGGACTCAGCATGCTCTTGCAACGTCATCTCACCCGTCCATCGCTTGCCGATGTAATGGTGCGCGAAGGGATCTTACCGAAGCGGACCATCGATCAAGTCGTCAGTCGCCTTGGAGGCAGTACCGCGGCGCTGGGCCAGACCTTGGTGGAAGAAGGCAGTATTTCCGAAGCCCAGTTGGCTCAGGCGCTTGCGGCGCAGTATGGGTTCCCGTACGACCCGCTCACGGGTTTTCGGGTCGACTCGGAATTTTACCATACCATTTCGGTCAAACTGATGCGGCGCCATCCCTTCGTTCCTGTGAAGGATGAGGGCGGGGTGCTGACCATTGCGATTTCCGACCCTCACAATCTGCTCGCCCTGGATGAACTGGAAATCCTGCTCAACCGGACTCTCCATTACGTGGTGAGCTCTCGAACGGCCATTCAAACCGCTCTGGAACGCAGCGAAGGTTCCAGCCAGGCCTTGCGGGAATTGGAGGCAGAGTACCGCTCGGTCCTCGTCAAGGAAGATGAGCGCGGCGAGGAAGTGTTGACCGTCGATCATTTCGGCGAAGATCAGAGCCCGGTCGTGAAACTGCTGGATACGATCATGCTGAGCGCCATGCAGCGCCGTGCCAGTGATATTCATATCGAGGCCACTGATCGCGCCACGACTGTCAAGTTCCGGGTGGACGGCATTCTGGTATCGGCGATGGATCCGCTTGACGTGAAATTGCATCCGCCGCTCGTCTCTCGGCTGAAAGTCATGTCCGACCTCGATATCGCCGAACGCCGTGTGCCGCAGGATGGAAGTTTTCGGATGCGGCTCGATCGTAAGACGGTCGATTTCCGTGTCTCGATTTTGCCGAGCGTGTTCGGCGAATCAGTTGTGATCAGAATTCTGGACCGTGAGGCGATCACCACCGGGGTGTCGACCCTCCGGCTGGATCGTCTGGGATTCAATCCCGAGGACCTCAAGCGTTTCCGGCGTGCCATTACCAGACCCTACGGCATGGTCCTCGTCACCGGCCCCACCGGCAGCGGAAAAACCACGACGCTCTATGCCGCCATCAGCGAAATGAATATTCAGGAAGATAAGCTGATCACCATCGAAGACCCGGTCGAATATCAGTTGCCGGGGGTGGTGCAAATTCCCGTGAACGAAAAAAAGGGGCTCACCTTCGCCCGGGGGTTACGTTCGATTTTACGGCATGATCCGGACAAAATCATGGTCGGTGAAATTCGAGATGCCGAGACGGCACAGATTGCCATTCAATCGGCCTTGACCGGCCACCTGGTCTTGACTACCGTGCATGCCAATAACGTATTCGATGTCATCGGGCGGTTCGCGTCGATGGGAATCGATTCGTACAATTTCCTGGCTGCATTGACCTGCGTCTTGGCGCAGCGGTTGGTTCGGATGATCTGCCCGGCCTGCCGGCATCAGGTGCCCCTCGACCAGGCGCTCGCTGAAGAGTCCGGTCTTGACTATGAGCAATACAAGAGCGCGCCGTTTTACGAGGGAAAAGGCTGCTCCGAGTGCCATGACACGGGCTACCGGGGACGAAAATGCATCACTGAATTCCTCGACCTGACGGATGAGATCAAGGAAATGATCCTGGCCGATCGCGCGTTGTCCGAAATCCGTTACCGCGCCGTCACGGACGGCATGATTACCTTGAGACAGTCGGCAGTGAAGAAAGTGCTGCTTGGAGAAAGCACGCTGCGCGAAATCAACCGTGTCACGTTTAGTGAAGAGCGCTAGCCCATGTGGGATTGGATCACCAGTCGTCCGCAGTACTGCTTGAAGATCGGAGCGCGTGATCTGGCCTGGGCGGAAGTGCATCGAAATTGGCGTGGCCGGCCCCGGTACCGGTGCGTGGTCTCGGCGCTTCCCGAAGGAGTCGTGCGGTTATCTCCGTTGGAGCCCAACATTATCTCGCCGGACGAGCTGGAATCTCACATCCGCGCGATTGCCGGCTCTTCGATGTCTCAGGCCTCGGATCGATCCTCCGCCGCCGGGGTGCCTCGCGCGGCCACCATCATACTTCCCGACCTCTCCGTTCGGTTGGCGGTGTTACGGCTTCAGGAGCTTCCCTGGAGCTTGGAGGAACGGGAGGCGCTGGTGCGCTGGCGATTGGGACAGGAGCAGTTGCTGTCGCTCAGCGGGACGAAGGTGTTCTCTCAAGTGTTGTCCCAACCGGGGGCATCCGGAGACGGACCCTGTACGGTCCTGGCGGTCGTGGTGCAGGAAGCCGTGCTGGCGCAGTACGAAACCGTCAGTGAAGCGGCGGGGTTGATTCCTCAGGAAGTCGATGTAGCGAGTTTGCGACTATTCAATCTATGGGCTCAAAACTCATGGCGTACCGGCCGGTTGACCGCTGATTTTTTATGGGTCAATGCGACGGACGGCGGCGTGACCGCCTTTATTTTTCACAAGGGGACGCTCGTGTTCCTCCGGTCGAAGCTGCAGGGCGGAATCGGTTCGGGAGGATCATGGTCGCCGGGTTCTGAACAGGCGGGGATGGATCGGATCGTTCAGGAGTGCGCCGATTCTATTTATGCCTGTCAGCAACAGACTCCGGACTTGGCCATCAGCCATATGGTTCTGATTTCCGATGAAGCCATGGGGACGGGACTGCAGCAGCAACTGGAGAAGGGGCTGGGGGTTCCCGTGAAGGGGCTGGATTGGGAGCGAGTTCGGCAGTTCGGGGGAGGAACCATCGTGGGGCCGCAGACCAGCGCCGCGTTGCCGGCTATTGCGGGGGTGGTGTAGGGGATGTCGTTTGGAACTCTGGTTTCGGCGCTTCGTGATGTCTTGATGCGTGTCGGCCAGCCGTCGGCTCGCAACGGCGCGTTCGCGATCAATCTGAGCAGCCGGTATCGCTGGTACCTCGCCCCGGCCAGGATGGCAATCATGCTGCTGGCGGGGATGATCGGCGTTGCGATGTTGTGGGACATCTCGGAGGCCTGGTTGGTATGGCAGGATGTCCAATCCAAAGAGGCGGCTCTCCATCAAGTCCAGGATCGGGACCGTGAATTGTTGAAGGAAGCGGCACATGAAGGCATTGATCTATCCGAGGCCGCCCTGCAGATTCTCCCGAAGGAGATCGCGTTTGCCAATCAGTTGATCGAGAAGCGTAGTTTTTCATGGACCAGGTTTTTGACGGAGTTGGAGCGGGCCATTCCTCAACGAATCGCCGTCAACAGCATCCGGCTCGACCCAGCCAACGCCACGATCATGCTCACCGGATCCGCCAGGGCACTGGAAGATATCACGACCTTGACGGTGACCTTTCAGGACCACCCCCAATTCAAGGAGCCCGTGCTGGGACAACATCGTGACTTGGGCAATGGATTGGTCGAATTCGACCTCTCCTTACGATACCGGAATCGGAATCCATGATGTTTCCCGGACTGGATCGCTTCCAACAGACGTTGCGTCAACCCTATGCGCCGATTCTTCCATGGGTTGCTTTTGTCGCGGCGTTGTTTGTACTGGCCTATGGCATCCATACCCTGGTGCTGGGAGCTGTCGAGCAGGAACACGCCCGGCTTGAGGCCGAATGGGTGAAGGCGCGGCAACAATTAAGCCGGCACAAGGAGGCCAAAAAGGCCAAGGCGGATCTGAAGCGGGTCTGGGCCGTGTTGCCGTTATATCGCGATTTTGCGCCGCTCGCCCTCGGAGTCACCGAAGAGGCGAAGCGGGACCGGGTCACGTTGCCGGCGCTCTCCTACAAGACGGAGAAGACCACGGTCCCGGATGCGACGAAGGCAGTTTTACAGGGTACGGTGACGGGCCATTATGAGGATTTACGGCGGTTCCTCTACAACCTGGAATCGGCCGAGGAGTTGCTGTTCATCGAGGACCTGAACCTCGTCCGGTCAGGTAATGTGCAGGACCAGCAGTTGACCTTCAATATTCGGATTTCGACGTATCTGCGAGGGGAGCACCTCCCGTCCCCGGCGCCATAACCTTCATGAACCGAGTCAGCAAGAATCAAGGCCTGTTGTTGGTGACCCTCCTGGTCCTGTGGGTCGGATTGCTCATGTGGCAATTCGGCTACTCAGATGAGCCTGCGCGGGTGCCCTTGAAACATGTCAGCGGCCAGAAGGCCGAGGCTAAGCCGCCGGCCGCTGCGGCCGGTGCGGGTCTTCAGGTGCATCTCGAACGGCTGGCCGCCATCAAGGGGCAGCGTGAGGCGACATTTTCAGCGCCCCGCAACATCTTTGCCAGCCTGCTGCCTCCCGCCGAACCAGTCCCTCCACCGGCTGCGGCTCCTCGGAAAGGTCGTTCCCGTGGACCGGCTCGATCAACGGCTCCGCCTGTGGCATTGGAGGAACCTCCCGTGGAGGAGGAGAAGGGCCCGACTCCTGAGGAAATAGAGCGGCTGCGAATTGCGACCGAGCTCAATCAATTTCGTTATGTGGGATTCATGTCGGTGGGCGATGGGCCGAACAAGAAAAAGACCATGGCCGTATTGGTCAAGAATGAAGAAATGCATTTGGTCCAGGTCGGCGAAACCATTGCCAGCGAGGTCTTGGTCAAGGCCGTCTCAGCGACTGAAATTACACTACAGGACCTCGCGTCAAAAATTTCACAGGTCATTCCGGTGACCGATGACCCGGGCGACAGTGAGCCGCCCAATTAGGCTGGTGATGAAGCTTCTTGTCCATGCCGGGAATCATCGCGGCGTCACTTATCTGGCCTTGATGTTTTCCATCGTGTTGGTCGGCATCTCGGCTTCCGCCGCGGCCCGTCAATGGACATTCGTGGTTCAGCGTGAGAAAGAAGCCGATCTCATGGCGAAGGGGATTGAGATTCAAAATGCGCTGGCGCTCTATTCAGCCACGATGAAAATCGGGCGCGTCATGATGACCGACATGTACCCTCAATCATTGACGGAACTGACGCGGACTCCCAAACCCTACTTGCGGAAAGTCTATCAAGATCCGATGAGCGGAGGAGACTGGGAATACATTCGCGCGCCGACCGGCGGCATCATGGGGGTACGCAGTAAAAGCAAAGCCAAGCCGATCAAAGAACGGGATTTTCCACTGGCCATTCGCCATCTCGAAGGCAAGAAGGCCTATCGTGATTGGATCTTTCAGCATCCCAATCCCTCTTCGCTTTCCCT
Source organism: Nitrospira sp. (assembly GCA_020697375.1). Next base: position 9,584 of record JAJFBJ010000053.1, read on the forward strand.
CCTGATGCCGCCGACCATGGGGCTTCCTCTCGGGGGCATGCCTACTCAACCGGGAGTACCCGGTTCCGTTCCAGGAGCGCCGGCGCCGGCTGCCCCGGCGGTACCGGGCGCCGCCAGGAACCCTTGACCGGACTCCAAATCGCACAGTATCCTGTCGCGCAATAGATCGCCGCGCCCTACGTTCACCATCTTGATCGGTCGATGCATCGCGGCTTCAGCTTCGATGCATCGCCAGGCAGCAGGAATCACGATATGGAACAAGATCTCACCGAATCCCCGGCCACGGAGCAGGAGGCTCCCGCTGAAATACTGTCCCCTGAAGAGTATGTGGCGGCCTTGGTCCAAAGGGCCAAGGGTGCAGCCGGCCGTCTCTCGGTGCTTTCGACAACGATCAAAAACCAGGCTTTGGACATGATGGCTGATGGACTCGAAGAGCATGAAGAGGAGTTGCTTGCCGAGAATGAGAAGGACTTCGAGCAGTTCGAGACCACGCCGGAACGAACGGCGATGGGGGACCGGTTACGGCTGACGGCAGAGCGCATTAGAGACATGGCGAGGGGCATTCGTGACATCGCCCGGCTGCCGGATCCGCTCGGGGACATGCCGAAGATGTGGACCAGGCCTAATGGTATGCAGGTCGGCCGGATGCGGGTTCCTATAGGAGTCATCGGCATCATTTATGAGGCGCGGCCCAATGTGACGGCGGACTCCGCGGCCCTGTGCCTCAAGTCCGGCAATGTCTGTATCCTGCGAGGAGGATCGGAAGCCCTGCACTCGAATGCGGCGATCGCCCGAGTCCTGAGCGAGTCGGCCGAGAAGGCCGGCGTGCCGGCGGGAGCGATCACGTTTGTCGATCGTCCGGAGCGCGAGGTTGTGCAATTGCTCCTCAAGCAGGATCAGTTCATCGACCTCATCATTCCAAGGGGCGGCGAATCCCTGATGAAGACGATTGCCGAACATGCCACGATACCGGTGCTCAAGCACGACAAGGGAGTGTGTCATACGTATGTCGATGCGGACGCCGATCCCAAGCTGGCTGAGCAGATCTGTTTGAATGCGAAGGTTCAACGCCCGTCGACGTGCAATGCCATGGAAACTCTCCTGGTCCATCACAGTATGGCCAGAATGTGGCTGCCGCTCCTGGTGCAAAAGCTTATGGCGGCCGAGGTGGAAGTCCGCGGATGCCCCAAAACCATTCAATTGTGCCCGGAGGTCACGCCGGCCACAGATGCAGATTTCGGAAAGGAATTTCTGGCCCTGATTCTGGCCGTTAAAGTGGTCAAGCATATGGATGAAGCGTTGGAACACATCGCGACGTACGGGTCGCGGCACACGGAAGCGATTGTGACCAAGGATTACGCCCGCGCCATGCGGTTTATGCGAGAAGTCGATGCAGGGGCCGTCCTCGTGAATGCCTCCACCAGACTGAACGACGGCTACCAGTTCGGCCTGGGGGCCGAAATCGGCATCAGCACCTCACGGCTCCACGCTCGCGGCCCCATGGGACTCGAAGAATTGACCTGTTCAAAATTCGTGGTGCTCGGGAGCGGCCAAATCCGCGAATAAATGCCGCTCGAGCCTGCGATACAGACCATCCTCACTCGTTCCGGTACGCTCGCCTTTCCTTCCAATCTTTCAGCGCTGCCTGAAATACTGGCTGACCCGGCTTCTTCAACGCACCAGCCCACGGGCCATATCGTCTTCTATGGAAGCCACGGCCGTCGCATTCTGGCGACTGACCCTGACGGGCATCCCTTGCACGAGTGTGAATGGGGCACGATCGATGGCGCCCTTCGGCTCCTGCGTGCACGGGTGCATCTCGATTGGGGAGCCTGGGTGGGGTTGATACCAAACGGCCTGGTCAACGCCATGACGCTGGATCTTTCACGAAAACCCGGATGGGAACGTCTGCGAGCCGACGATCTCCGCGGCATGGCGGCTCAGGCAATGCAGGTGCCGCTGGAGGAAATTCGCTTTTTCTACGACGATCGAGACGTGACCATCGATGCGAAGGGTACTGCCATGATCCGGCACCGCAAAGATGTGCTCTCTCTATTGCCGGACGGGATGTTTGAGCGGAAACAATTCATGGCCTGCATGGGAGCCATGCATTGGGAGGACATCGATTTCCTGCCGGTCGTCGAACTGTTCCTTTCACTGTTGCCAGGCACGGGTTCGGCGGTCTTTGAACTGATTCGTGGGCTCTACGATGATCAGAATCGGGAGAAGATTTCTCCGCGACGCCTTCGCTATCGCGGCATTCCCACCTATCCATCAGAAGCCGCCTACCGGCTCTTCAGCGGCTTCTTCTGCGCACAGGTCCCAGGCGGGGGTGATCCCTTTCCGGTCTTCATGGACCCTCCCCGGTCACACCTGGTGACATGGTTGCCGGTGCCTGATCCACCGAGACGATATTTCGATGCGGCGCAGAAGCTCTGCGTGACCATACAGGAACAGCGGATTCTGAAAGCCACCTGCTGGGATGACCGGGCAGGATTATCCTACCAGCCGTTCGATCGACGAGGGATGGCTCCTTGCCGGCGAGGGATGATGGTCGATCAGAACAATCTTCTGTTGATGGACCGGGAGGCCTGCCGAGCCATCCCGTTGAGTCCCCGCTGGGGAACAGTGACCGAACCGCGTTCGGTCGGCACAGCTCCGGCAGGCGTCGATTGGGTTTCAGTATTTGGGGAGGCCGCACCGTCGGTCAGTCCGGAGGAGGCGTTTGGCGCCGTGCTTCTCTATCCGGACGATGAGAGGGAAATCGATGAATTGCCGACGCAACCTTTCGTGGCCGATCACCTACAGGACCTCATCGAGCAGGACCGCTCATTAGCTGCACAAATAGGACGGGCCGACCACGTGTTGATCAGCGGATTCGACGCGACCCTTACCACGTGCATCGGGGGCGACCGCCCTCGCGCCTATACCGTACTGTACGACCATCCGGCCTTTGCTCAGCGACAGGCGCAGATGTTGTGGAACACCTGGTCTCGTGCAGGACGATTGGACTGGTTAACACGGGTGCGCATGAGGTCTCGCAGAGAGAAGGGGCATCACGAGCGCCATCAGACGCATGATTTCGTCTATGAGTGGACGCCCTTCAGTTACTACGGCAAGCGGGAGATGATCAGGGAGCTGGTTGAAATGCTGGCCCGGATCCTGTCGCCTGGAGCGGTGGCCTTCGTCGTCGGCCCACCGGAGATCGCAGAGCACTGCAAGGCTGCGCGAATGAACATCCAGGCCATTACTCCGCTGTCCAGCCTTCCCACCTTTCGTATGCATCAGAGTGTGTTGCCTCGTGCTCGACTCAAGCCTGAGGTCATGTTGTATCAGCTCGATCGATCATGACCGGCGGCTATCCCGTTTTGTACTGTTGATCAGATGGTCTCGGCCCGGCGCCGGCAGGCTTGGGAAGCCAAGGGACTTTTTATGATGTCCGTGCAGTCTGGAAGAAGAGTCTGTTACAATCCCAAATTCAACTGAATCTCTACCGAAAAACCAATCGAGCCTACCGATAGAAAGAATATATCACCGCATGGTTCTATACGCGCAATGCCATCGAACATCTCCAGACCGGTGCAGTGATGAACCGATCGCGAGCAATTCTCGCCTTCGACTGAAAACGCTGAGGGGCTGCGGGGGATTTTCATTCATCGAGGTGATGATTGTCGTGGTGATCCTGGCGATTCTGGCGACACTTTTGATTCCTCGGGTCATGGGTCGGACGGAAGATGCCAAGCGGGCGGCCGCCAAAGCGCAAATTGCCAACATTGAAAGCGCGCTGCAGCTGTACAAGCTGGACAATGGCAGCGTGCCGTCTACCGAGCAGGGATTGAAGGCCCTCGTCGAGCGTCCTTCGGCAGGCCCGCCTGCCCCCAACTGGAAAGCCGGCGGCTATATTCCCAAGGTGCCGGCCGATCCTTGGGGCTTCCCCTACAAATACACGACGCCTTCGGCTCAGGGGGGAGAGTACGACATCATATCCTTCGGAGCCGATGGGACGCCGGGAGGCGAAGGAAAAAATGCCGACATTGTGAGTTGGGACCTCGACCGCAACTGATCCCGGCCCCGGCCATTCGACCATCTCCACTATCACGCAGCTCCTTGCAGATTCGTCGATCTGCCAGGATTTGTTGCAGGAAATACAGCTTCCGCATGCCTCGTTGAAGAAGGCGGCTCGCATCGTGACGAAGGATGTCCGGATGTGGCGCTATGCGCTGCTTGCCGGCACCTACGCGCGCCGGATTGCAGAGGAAGACTGAGACCGACGCTCGCATGGGCAATGGCACATCGGAATTGACCGGACTGGATCATGCCTATATCGCCCGCGAAAGTCTTCCCCTTAAGCTGTCCCGCTAGCGCGAACTCTGCGCCGCTGCCTAATTCTCCGGTCCTGTCTTGACCGTCGGCCGTTTACCACAGTACAACCGCATTTTGGCTCGTCCCCATTGCTCTGGAGTGTCATGGTCCGATCTTCAATATCGGCGCTACTCGTTCGCGCCTCCATCGTCGGTCTGTCGCTATTGGCGATGCTGCTGGGGTGCCAGACCTGGAGCCGGGCCGGCACGATCACCGTCGATCTTGGCGACGAGCAGGGAGCGATGAACCATCGCGCCAACGGCTATCTGGTCAGTATCGAACCGAACGATCCGCCGATGGACTTGATTCTTCCCTTGAAGCCGACCAGTTTTCGAGGAAATGCCGGCTATATCTTTAAGAATTATGAGCGACTGAAGCAGGCCGGAGTCACGGAGTTCCAGCTCACCCTCGGGTTGGTGTTTCACGATCTCGCACTGCAAATTTTCGATATCAATCGGATCGGACTCGACGGCGATTTTGCGCCATGGCTGGCCCATGTGGACCATGTGATCGATCAAGTGCTTGAACGGCGACTCTCCGTCTTGTGGGATATCTACAATGAGCCGGATCTGGCCGCCATCCCGATCGGCGAGAATGACGTCCTGAAAGAAGGCTGGCGGCTGGCCTATCAGCGCATCAAGGACAGGATTCCGGATGCCGTGATCGTGGGGCCGAGTGTCAGTCGATACAGATTGCTCAAGCCCTTCCTGGAATGGAGTCAGGCGACGGAAGTCTTTCCGGATGTCGTGGCCTACCATGAATATGGCGACCCGTCCGGCGCCTTGGCTTATGTGGAGGATTTACGTCTATATCTAAAAAACCGGGAGATGGCACGGCCGATTTCCGTCAACGAAATCCTGGGGCAGGAATCCTGGACCAATGCCGGCTATACTGCCGCGGTGATCGCTGCCTACGAGCGGGCGGATATCCTGAGCGCGATGCGTGCCTGCTGGCCCGATCCTCAGGACACGAGCCGGGACAACATGGAGAATACCTGCGAAAATCCCACGCTGGACGGTTTGCTGTATGTCGATCGACAGGCGAAGCGCCCCTCGTGGCATATCTACAAGACCTATGCGGACATGCAGGGTGTCAGGTTTCGCACGATGGCCGACCGGCCTGGCCTCCACGCACTGGCGGCTCTGGATAAAACTTCCGGCGCCTTGCGACTGTTGTTAGGGAAGTATGACGACTATTCGGTGGAGGAGACGAAGGTCGTCATCAAAAATATCGGACGCGCCCTTTCGCTGTCGAGAGGAGAATCCCTGCATCTTTGCGCCGAACAGATTCCCGACGTGGGATCCGGACCACTCGAAGTGCCGGTTCTGACGCTCGATCATGAGCTGTCCATTGGAGATGAAGACATCTCGTTTACGCTGCCTCAATTTTTCCATTCCGATGCCTACCGAATCATCATGGGACCTTCTGTGTCTTGTCGCACCCATCAGTAATCGACGAGTGCTCTCAATCAGTTCACCGCCATTCGCTTTTCAAGCTTCGGGTCAGGGTTGTGCTGTCGGTTGTGCCTGCTACAATGTCGCCGATAGCGGAACAAGCGGGATACAATTCGAGCAATGGTCAATACTCGAATAGATTCATTTCATCTGTGGAGGTGATGTATGGCGGCGATGATGAATGCATTCGTGATGAAGAAAATCGGTTTGGTGGGAATGATGGAAAAGCCGGTTCCCGATCCAGGGCCGAACGATGCGATCGTGAAAACCACCGCCGCGCTCGTCTGCACGTCCGATGTCCATACCGTGGGCGGCGCAATCGGAGAGCGGACAAACCTGACCCTGGGTCACGAAGCCGTCGGAGTCATTTATAAACTGGGCAGCGCCATCAAGGGATTCCGCGAAGGCGACCGGGTGGCGGTCAATGCGATTACGCCTTGCTATCAATGCGAGAACTGTCTGCGCGGCTACTCCTCCCAGTGCATGGAGATGTTGGGCGGGTGGAAGTTCGCCAACGCCAAGGATGGAAATCTCGCCGAATACTTCCATGTCAACAGCGCGCAAGCGAACCTGGCGCCGATACCGGCCTCCCTTTCCGATGAGCAGGCAGCCTATTGCTGCGACATGATGTCCACCGGCTTCATGGGCGCCGAGCATGCGAACATTCCCATCGGCGGCTCGGTGGCCGTCTTTGCGCAGGGGCCGGTCGGACTGATGTCCACGGTGGGGGCCAGGTTGCTCGGAGCCGGTCTGGTCATTGCGGTGGAGACTGTTCCCCAGCGAAAGAAACTGGCGAAAGAGTTCGATGCCGACATCGTCATCGACTTCAAGGAAGCGGACCCCGTCAAAGCCATTTTGGATTTGACCGGCGGACAAGGCGTGGATTCGACCATCGAGGCCCTTGGGGCACAGGAAACCTTTGAGGCCTGCGTGAAAGTCACACGTCCGGGTGGGACCATCTCCAACGTGGGTTACCATGGCCACGGAGACTATGTGCAGATGCCGCGCAAGGAATGGGGAGTCGGCATGGGCGACAAGGTTATCAGGACCGGGCTCTGTCCTGGAGGAGCAGAACGGATGAAACGGCTGATGCGGCTCCTGGAGTCCGGCCGCGTGAATCCGCTCCCGCTGACGACCCATCGATTCAGGTTCAACGATGTCGAGAAGGCCTTTGACCTGATGAGAACGAAGGCCGACGGCATCTTGAAGCCGCTAATTACATTTGCGTGAGGACAAGTCCCGCAGAAAGGTATTCATCTATCGGAGTCCAGCGGCCTTCGCCTGCATCGGTCCACTGCCGATTCTCTTGACGCGTGCGATGGCCTATTCGAAACGTCACGGCTTTTCAGTGATCATCGGCAGACCGGCTTGCCTCGTCGGCGGTGACGAAATAGAATTGTCTGGATATCGGCCGTGCACAGCACGGTCAGGCGCGACAGGAGGGATGCTCATGAAGCTGGAACTGACGATCGAAGAAGTGCGCGTGCTGGATGCGGCGATCGAGTATATCAAGAAGCATAAGGACGTAGCGGTAAAAATCTACGCAGGGTATGAGGAGGATATGAAGACGGTCAATGCGGTGGGAGGAACGCTGCGAGCCGCCTACTTGCATGAAAAACAGAAATCATAGAAGAATTTTAGCCGCGCGAATCTCTCCAATGATGGGAACCTAGATCGCGGCGAAATGATGGTGTTACGGAAAGCCTTCACGCCGTCATCGGCTCGTATGTTACGGCGTCAGGGGACCGGTCAGCGGCCTGCTTGTTTCCGACCCGTGCTGTGGGACCATGCCCTCTTGAGGCAGGATGCGGAAATGGGTGACGGCGAAAGACACGGCTTGCCCCACGATAAAGCGGCAGCGGCGAAACTCTTCCTTGTTCATGCGGGACCGTAGAATGAGCCCCTCCGGCGTTTCGATCTCCAACCGGTAGGCGACGCCGAGAAAATAGATGTGTCGCAGTTTCGCCTGCTGCCGATATCTGGTCGGGTCTTCCGCTACCTTGACGTAGTAAGGACGAAACCCCACTTGGATTTTTTGGCCGTCGGCAAGGCCGGGGGCGGGAAATTCAAACGAGCCGATGCGCACCTGTTCCCGCCGCACAATGCCTTCAACGATATTCATCGAGCCGATGAACCGGGCCACGAATTCCGTGGCGGGTTCCTCATACACGTCCGCGGGAGACCCGGCCTGTTCGAGTCGGCCTTTGGAAAACACGATGATGCGCCCGGAGACCTCCATCGCTTCTTCCTGATCATGGGTTACGAACAAACTCGTCACATTCAAATTCATATGCAGGCGGATCAGCCACTCGCGCAACTCCTGCCGCACCTTCGCATCGACGGCGCCGAACGGTTCATCCATCAACAGCACGGCGGGGCGAGGCGCCAGAGCGCGCGCAATTGCGACACGCTGCCGCTGCCCGCCGGACAATTGATGCGGATAGCGGCCGCCCAATCCTTCCAGGCTCATGAGCGCCAGCAGTTCCTGCACGCGCTGTTCGCTGTCCCGCCTGCTCCATTTTTTGATCTTGAGGCCGAAGGCGATGTTGTCGAATACCGTCAGGTGTTTGAACAGGGCGTAATGTTGGAAGACGAACCCGATATTCCGTTCCTGCACGGTCAGGTCGTTCACCCGTGTACCGTCGATGAAAATGTCTCCGGCGGTCGGAACTTCCAAACCGGCGATCAATCGCAGGACGGTTGTTTTTCCGCTGCCGCTGGGACCCAAAAGACCGAGCAGTTCTCCTTCGTGCACGACAAATGAAACATCCCCCACCGCCGTCCCGGATCCGAATTTTTTGGTGAGTCCACGCACTTCAATTTTCACGGTCTATTGCGCTCCGGCTTTTGCTACGGTGGTTTCCGCTCGGGCCTTGGCGATCTCGAGGACGATCAGGATTGCGAACGATACCACGAGCAAGGTCAACGCGACGGCGTTCGCCGCCACGTAATTGAAGTCGACGTAGCTTTGATAGATATGCAAGGTAGCGGTCTGTGTGAGCAACAAAATATTGCCGGAGACCACCAGCACAGCCCCGAACTCGCCGATCGCCCGCGCCACGGTCAGGGTCGCCCCATAGACCATGCCCCAGCGGAGCGCCGGGAGAGTCACCTTGAGAAACACCTGCCATTCGCCCGCTCCCAGCGTTCTCGCCGCTTCTTCTTCCTCCGTGCCCAACGTCTGCAGCAGGGGCGTGAGTTCCCGCACCATGAATGGAAAGGTGACGAACAGGGTCGCAAAAATCATGGCGGGCAGCGCAAATAGGACTTTGACTCCAGCCTGGCCGAAAAAGGTTCCGAGCAGCGTATCCGGTCCGAACAATAGAATCAGCATAAACCCGGCAATGACCGGAGAGACGGCGAAGGGAAGGTCGATGACGCCGCTCACCAGACCGCGTCCCCAAAACTGCTGGCGCACCAGCACCAGCGCCGTCATGGTGCCAAAGACGAGATTCACCACCAACGCGACCGCGGTGATTTCAGCCGTGAGGAGAAAACCGTGCAGAGCTTCCGGTCGTGAGATTTCAGTCCAAAACGCCGCGAGCCCATCGCTGAAACTCTGGCTTACCAGGTATAGGACCGGACCGATCAGCAGCAGCAAAAAATAGAGCCACACGATAGCGATCAAGACCCGACGCATGCCGACGCTCCGATCATAGCCAAGACATTCTTCACGGACATAACCAGATTCTCAGACTGCCGCGGTCGGCACAGCGGGATCATCTCCACGTTCGTCTTTTTCGCGCTTCCATTGCAGCAGCCTGGGTAATCGCTCCCCCGGCCGGCGGGTCAATCGTTCCAACAGCAACAGGGCCAGAAAGGAGATCAGCAAGATCAGCACTGAGACAGATGTGGCCGCCTGGGGATTGTAGCTTTCGATTTCTCCGTAGACATACACCGAGGCCACCTGCGTCTTCATCGGGATATTGCCCGCCACGATGACGATCGAGCCGAACTCGCCGAGTGCCCGCACGAAGGTCAGAAACACCCCGGTCAAGAGACCGGGCAAGACCGACGGGACCGTCACCTTCAAAAAGGTCATCCAGGGGCCGGCTCCCAACGTGAAGGCCGCTTCCTCCTGGTCGCGATCAAGCGCCATCAACACCGGCTGCAACGAACGAATCGTAAAAGGCATCGTGACGAACAACATGGCCAGGATGATGCCGGGCTGATTGTAGAGCACCGCCATACCGCCCTGCTGAAGCCAGGTGCCAAGGAGGCTGGTCGGGCCATAGATGGCGGCGATCATCAATCCTGCCACCAGGGTCGGGATGGCAAAGGGCAGATCGACCAACGCATTCAGGAGCCAGCGGCCCGGGAATTCGTAACGCACCAGCACGAAGGCCGACAGCGTGCCGAACAGCGCGTTGATCGCGGTCGCGATGGCGGCGGTTTCCACGGTGAGCCGGAGGGCGGCGGCAGCCTGCGAAGCCGAGATGTCCTGAAAGAAGCGGTCTATCCCGGCCACGACCGACTCCTGGGCCAAGGCCGCGAGGGGCAGGAAAATCAGCAGCAGCACATACCCCACGGCAGCGGACCGCAATGCCAGACTGAGCAGCATGTGAGAGGTCACGCGATCGCTCCGCTGAGCAGGATGCTGAAAAAGTCCGCCAGCGGCGTTCTCGCATCGTTCAGGCTCTCAACGTACCGCAAGGGTACGCCTCGCGCCTTCACTCGCTGCGGCCTTGCTGGACGGCCATTTTGAGCATCCTGCGAAAGGATGTGGTTGTTGGACATTACCTGCGAACCATTGGAATTCTTGCGTGCCGAAAGAGTTTCTCCTTAACCTGCTATTGCTTCTTTGCTAAATCCTCCACGACCCTGGTCCAGAGGCCTTGAAGACCGAACAATTTGGCGCCCACCTGCTCCCATCCGCCGAGGTCGGCGATTGTAAAGAGCCGAGCCGGTTGGGGGAACGCCGTCGCGGCCGGCGGAGCATCGTTGCCGCGCTCCAACGGACGAAAGCCCAATTCGATGAAGGCCGCCTGGGCTTCCGGTCCATGGAGAAAGGCCACGAAGGCGTCCGCGACATCTCTGACTTTGTGGCGGTCAGCGTAGCTGTCGACCACCGCCGCCGGGTTCTCGATCCAGACGGTTTCATCCGGCACGATGATTTCATAGGGACGCCCGCTTTTCACGCGCGGCAGCAATTCGTTTTCATAAGTCACGATGACATCGCCCACGCCGCGCTCGAACGTCGTCACCGATTCCCGGCCGCTCTTATCCATCACCTTCACGTTGCGTTGAATACGCGTGAGCAAGTCGGCTGCCTGCGCCTCGACGGTCTCGGGCTTGGCCGGGTTGCCCGCCTTGCGCTGCTCCGCTAGTTTCAACCCGGCGCCATAGATCGCGATCACATCCCACATCGCCCCGCCGGATGTTTTGGGATTCGGGTAGAGCACCTCCACGCCGGGTCGTGCCGCATCTTCCCAACCCTTGATCCCCTTGGGATTGCCCTTGCGGACCCCGAGCGCCACCACCGACGCGGAGATCATGCCTCCATGGGGAGTCTTTCTCCAGTCATGGGCAATCAAACCGGCCTTGGCGATCTGTTCGATATCACCCTCCAGCGAAAGCACCGCAACATCCGCGTCGAATCCGCCGATGATCGCCCGGGCCTGGGCGCCGGAGGCTCCGTAAGAACTGCGCACGCGCACGTCCTGCCCGGTCTTCTTTTTCCAATGTCGCTGGAAGGCGGGGATGATGTGCCGTTCGTAGGCTTCTTTCGGCACGCTATAGGCCGCGAGGATGAGGTCACGGGTTTCGGCTGCCTGCAGGGGTGCGGGTAATAGCGCCAGCATAAAAGCGAAGGCGATCAGCGCAAGTTTCAGGCTCGTGAATTTATGACCGGTCATGATGTGCATAGGATCCTTCCGCCTGTTTTGAAAGGGCGAACCGACTCAAGGTGTAGTGGTCGAGGATATTGGCAATCGCATCGCGCACTTCTCCCATGGCCTCTTGCAGCGGGCAGGAGACCTTAGTCGCATAGGGACAATCCGAACACTTCTGGTAGGCCGTTTTGCTGACACAGCCGATGGGAGCCAGCGGTCCGTCCAGAATGCGGATGACCTGCCCGAGCGTGATTTC
>JAJFBJ010000054.1 GCA_020697375.1 Nitrospira sp.
GTCGCGCAGTGGTCGGCCAGCTCCTGTTCGTTCATCGCGAGGACTTTGTTCCATTCCTCGTCGAAGCGGCCATCTTGAATTTCCTTGATGCGCGTATCAAGCCCCTTCGGCTTCTCCGTAAAGTGGGCTCCTTGCGCGCGGCTCACATACAAAGCCACGAGGTTAGGGGCAATGTCCGCAATACAAACCGGCGTGCACATCCCGCACATGACACAGTCCATGAACATCTCGGACACACTCTTGAAATCGCCGAACACCGCTTTCCACACCCCTTCGCGAACATCGATTTTTTGGGGGCATGCCTCGGTGCATGCATTGCAATTCCGACAAAGCGGCGCTTCAGGATACAGGTTGAAGAGGTCTTGCTTCGGATCTTTGAGGGATTGGATATCGTACAGGGCCTTGCGAGCGGGAAACGGAGGCATGATGGTGAAGGACATGCCGTCTTCCACGGCCATCTGGCAAGCCAGGCACGTTCGAACCTTCGGATCATCCTTCGTCCGATAATACGTCGCACAGGCACCACAGAATCCACCGAGGCAACCAGCCCCTCGCACCACCTCCTGCCCTGTGTACCACAGAGCCTTGATCACGGTGATGCCCTCTGGAACTTCATACTTCTTACCGGAGATTTCAATGCTCACCATTTTATGGCGCAGCACTTCCGGCTGATCGATCACATTGGTGTCTTCTTGTGCCATGTTTCTCTCGTGAACCGTGGAAAGCGTGGCGAAGGGAGATTCACTCCCCTCGCCCTGAGGCCTATTCAGCTGATGCCCCCTTATGCAATCGCGTCAATGATTGCATTCAGTGTTGCACTCGGGCGCATCGCCTTGGACGACTTCGCGTCATCAGGGTGGTAATACCCACCAGTATCAACCGGCTTACCCTGAGCTGCAATCAACTCCCCAGATATCTTGGCTTCATTGTCCGCCATTTCCTTCGCAACCTTGGCGAAGCGCGCTGCCAGATTCTTGTCCTGCGTCTGCTGGGCCAGGGCTTGCGCCCAATACAGCGCCAGATAGAAATGGCTGCCCCGGTTGTCGATTTCTCCGACCTTGCGGGCTGGGGACTTATTGCTCTCAAGGAACTTGGCATTGGCTTGATCAAGGGTATCCGCCAGCATTTTTGCCGCCGGATTGTTTGCGACTTTTGCCAGATGCTCCAGCGAGGCGGCCAACGCAAGGAATTCTCCAAGCGAATCCCATCGCAGATAGCCCTCCTCCTGGAACTGCTGCACGTGTTTCGGCGCGGAGCCACCTGCACCGGTTTCGAACAGTCCGCCGCCATTCAGCAACGGCACAATTGACAACATCTTGGCGCTGGTTCCGATCTCGAGAATCGGGAACAGGTCCGTGAGATAATCGCGCAACACGTTCCCCGTTACCGAAATGGTATCCTTGCCTTCCTTGATCCGCTCCAGCGAGAGACGAGTCGCCTCCGCCGGCGTCATAATGCGGATATCGAGCCCGTTTGTATCGTGTTCCTTCAAATACTGATTCACCTTCGTGATCAACTGCGCGTCATGTGCCCGATCCTTGTTCAACCAGAAAATAGCCGGGGCGCCGGTCGCCCGGGCACGCGTCACCGCCAACTTCACCCAGTCGCGAATCGCGGCATCCTTCACCTGGCACATACGCCATATGTCACCTTCTTCAACCTTATGTTCCAACAAAGCTTTCCCGGAGGCGTCGAGGACGCGAATCACGCCGTTGCCCGGCGCCTTAAAGGTCTTATCGTGCGAACCGTATTCCTCGGCCGCCTGCGCCATCAAGCCGACATTGGGAACGCTGCCCATCGTTTTCGGATCAAGCGCCCCGTGTTTCTTACAGAAATCGATAACCTCGCGATAGACCGGCGCATAGCTGGAATCGGGGATGACACACTTGGTATCCGCAAGCTTCCCGTCCGGACCCCACATCTTGCCGCTGTCGCGAATGACGGGGGGCATAGAGGCATCGATGATGATATCGCTCGGCACATGGAGGTTGGTGATACCCTTGTCGGAGTTCACCATCGCCATCGGAGGCCGCTTCTGGTAGACCGCCTGTATGTCGGCTTCGATTGCCTTGCGCTGATCTTCCGGCATGCCCTTGATCTTGGCGTAAAGATCTCCGATTCCGTTGTCCGCATCCACGCCTAATTTCTTAAGTGTCTCACCGTGCTTTTCAAAAACATCCTTATAATAAACCCTCACCGCATGACCAAAGATCTTGGGGTCCGAGACCTTCATCATCGTGGCTTTCATATGGAGCGAGAATAAGACCCCCTGCTTTTTGGCATCCTCGATCTGCTCTTCAAGGAACTTGCGCAGGGCCTTTGCGCTCATGAAGGTCGCATCGATTACTTCCCCTGCCTGCAAGGCCACTTTCGGTTTGAGGACCGTGGTCTTGCCGTCCTGGCCGACGAACTCGATCCGCGCATCGGTCGCTGCGGTCATGGTCAGTGACTTTTCATTCGAGAAGAAATCTCCACCCTTCATATGGCTGACATGGGTCTTGGAGTCCGGGCTCCACGCGCCCATCTTATGCGGATGCTTTCTGGTATGGGCCTTCACGGAAAGAGGCGCGCGGCGGTCGGAGTTACCCTCGCGCAATACCGGATTCACAGCGCTGCCTTTGACTTTGTCGTAACGGGCCTTGATGTCCTTTTCTTTGTCGTCCTTCGGATTTTCCGGGTACTCGGGCAGCTTGTAGCCCTGGCTCTGCAATTCCTTGACGGCAGCCTGTAACTGCGGCAACGAGGCGCTGATATTGGGCAACTTGATGATATTGGCTTCCGGCTTCTTGGCCAGTTCGCCCAATTCGGAGAGAGCATCAGGCTGCTTCTGTGCCGGCGTCAAATATTCCGGAAAGACCGCGAGGATGCGTCCAGCCAGCGAGATATCCCGCAGTTCAACCGTGACACCAGCAGCCTTGCTGAAGGCATTGATGATCGGCAAGAACGAATAGGTTGCAAACATCGGCGCTTCATCAGTTTTGGTATATATGATCTTGTCAGCTTTCGTACTCATGATTCTCCCTCTTCTCCCCCAAGTTAGTTCAGGGCGTTCAACGCGGAACCCGCCTTAAACCACGCGATCTGCTGTTCGGTGATGCTGTGGTTCGTCTGGATGGTGAACGCCTTGCCATCCGCTTTGTGAATCGTGACCTGCACAGGTTTGCCGGGTGCAAGATTGTTTAAACCCGTCACGCTGATACGGTCTTGCTGTTCGATCTTGTCGTAGTCTTTCGGATCAGCAAAGGTCAACGCCAAGATCCCCTGTTTCTTTAGATTGGTCTCGTGGATCCGAGCGAAACTCTTGGTAATCACTACTTTCACGTTTAAGAAGCGCGGCGACATCGCCGCATGCTCGCGGCTGCTGCCTTCGCCGTAGTTCTCATCACCCACGACGATCGACCCAATGCCTTTCGCCTTGTACGCACGGGCAATTTGCGCAATGGTGAGATTCGTTTCGCCTGTGAGAACGTTCGTTCCCTTGCCCGGCTCCGATGTAAAGGCACTATTGGCGCCAAGGAACATGTTGTCGCTGATCTTGTCGAGATGTCCGCGGAACTTGAGCCATGGCCCAGCCGGTGAAATATGATCGGTCGTCGTTTTCCCCTTGGTTTTGATCAACAGAGGCAACTTCTCGAAGTCTTTGCCGTCCCAGCGCGGGAATGGCTGCAACAACTGCAAGCGCTCGCTGGTAGGTGGAATGTCGACCGTCAGCCCTTCGCCATTCTCAGCCGGGGCAACAAAACCTTCCTCGCCTTTCGCAAACCCCTTGGCCGGAAGTTCCTCGCCCTGTGGCGGCTGGAACTTGAATTCTTTCCCATCTGCTCCCTTAAGCGTCTGATTGACCGGATCAAATCCCAGATTACCGGTAATCGCGTATGCGGTCACCACTTCAGGACTCGCCAGGAATGACAGAGTCTCACTGATGCCATCATTCCGACCGGGAAAATTGCGATTAAATGAGCTGACGATTGAATCGGCCTTCCCCTTGACACCATCAGCCCGCTTCCACTGTCCGATGCAGGGCCCGCAAGAATTTGACAGCACCGTGCCACCAAGCTGCTCAAAGGTGTCCAAGAACCCATCACGCTTCATGGTGTGATAAATGCGCTCGGACCCAGGAGACACAAGAAACGAGGCCTTCGCCTTCAATCCCGCTTTCAATCCCTGGCGGGCGATATGGGCAGAGCGGCTGATGTCTTCATAGGAAGAATTCGTACAGCTTCCAATGAGCGCCGCTTTCAACTCGACGGGGTACCCTTTCTCTTTGGCTTCCGCCGCTAATTTGGAAATCGGTCTGGCCAAATCCGGCGTGTGTGGGCCAACCACATGCGGTTCAAGCTTGGACAGGTCAACTTCGACGATTTGGTCGTAGTATTTCTCCGGCGCCTGGTAGACTTCAGGATCGGCGGCAAGGAGATCCTTGTGCGATTGCGCGAAGGTCGCTAAATCAGCCCTATCGGTGATGTTCATGTAGGCAACCATCTTCTGATCAAATGGGAATACAGAAGTTGTGGCGCCAAGCTCCGCTCCCATGTTGCAGATCGTACCTTTACCAGTTGCGCTGATGGTCTCAGCACCCGGCCCGAAGTACTCGACGATCTTGTTGGTGCCGCCCTTCACCGTCAACAGGCCGCAAAGATAGAGTATGACATCCTTCGGAGAGGCCCAGCCATTCAGCTTGCCGGTCAACCGCACACCGATCAATTTTGGATGGAGGACTTCCCACGGCAACCCGGCCATAACTTCCCCTGCGTCCGCGCCACCCACACCGATTGCCAAACCGCCCAATCCGCCGCCGTTCGGGGTGTGCGAATCCGTCCCGATGATCAAGCAGCCGGGAAATGCATAATTTTCCAACACGACTTGATGGATGATCCCGGCACCGGGCTTCCAGAATCCAATGCCATATTTTTTCGCAGCGGACGCGAGGAAGTTATACACTTCCTTATTCTCGTCCATGGCACGAAGCAGGTCTTTCTCTGAGCCCATTTCAGCCCGGATGAGATGGTCGCAGTGGATCGTACTCGGCACGGCCGCTTTGTTCTTATTGGCCTGCATGAACTGCAGCATGGCCATCTGAGCCGTAGCATCTTGCATGGCAACGCGATCAGGGCGGAGGGCTAACATGGCTTTACCCCGCTCCCAGGTCTGCGCGTCAAAGTTGTCTGCATGAGAAACCAAAATTTTGTCAGCCAGCGTCAGCCCGCGGCCGAACTTCTTTCTGGCCTTGGCAAACACATCCGGCATCTTGGCATACAGCTTTTTGGCGAGATCCATCGACATGATATATTCTCCGTCTTCAGTGTTTATCGTTGCCCGCCTCTCGTGAAGCATATCTCGCAGGCATGCAGAGGCTTCACGAATGACGCTTCACGTGTCATGTTATTTCAGTGGCGGAACTTCCCGCCGTTTAGGCGCTGCATAGTTCACGAGATAATCGAACAGCCGGATCAAGCGGCTATCCTGACGTTTCTGATCAACCCAGTGGCCGATTAATCCAATCGTGCGCGAGAGGATGAAGAATCCGTTCAAACTATCGACCGGGAACCCGATATCGACCAACACCGCCGCCATGGTCCCGTCGACGTTCAAAATCAGGTTATCTTTCTTTACCGAAGTAATCTTCTCCACCTCCAGCGCAAAGTCGAGGCAAGGCGTCTTGATCTTCAAGCTCTTGACATAGCCGACCAACTCCTTGACCCGCTTGTCCGGATTGCGGAGACTCTTGACACGGTGACCGATCCCAGGGACCGGGCCATGATTCTTCTTCATATATGCCAAGAATTCGTCGACAGACATCTTATTGTCGACGGCGTACTTGAAGAAGCGGCCTGCATCAGTCACGGCCCCCCCGAAGCGTGGCCCAATCATGATCATGCCGGCGGCCACCGATTGCGACAAGCCGATTCCCGCGCAAGCCGCAAGAATCGTTGCGTAGGCGCCGCTCACGCAGGGGCCATGGTCAGCCGAGAGCATCATAATCCGTTTGATGATTTCGGCTTCTTGCTTTGAGATCAGCCGCTTGTCCCACAGAAGACCAATGACATGAGGGATTTCGTAACCCTTGTTGATGAGTTCAGAGGCCGGATACCCGTCATAACAGGGCTCATCACCACGGTCGTCGCTGATGGTCGTGCGGATGAGTGGAGCCACCATGACCTCGTCGGCCTTCATGGCTTCTTCGACCGTTTTCGGCAACTTCGGCAAGGTCGCCGGCTCCACCGGTTCCTTCACCTGACCAGACTTCAATAGCGCTTGATAGATCTCCTTGATGGCGGGACCGAGGGCACCGAATGTCGCCGGCACTAATGCGCCGGATTTTTTGAGCGCATCTGATTTGGACCGGGCTGACCCCTCGCCCTTCAAGCCTTCCTTGGCGCCGGCATGGCCAAACTTCATTCCCTTCGGCAAACTTTCCTGACAGAAGCCGGACACGACGGCGATCAACTTCACGCGCCGTTGCTTCGCCCCGTACCATTCCGCTGCGCGCTCCTCAAGATCACCGCCCATTTCGCCGACAATGACGACCGCCTTCGTCTGCGGATCGTTCTCAAACATTTCAAGGTAGCTTACGTAATCGGTGCCGGGGTAGGCATCGCCGCCGATCCCGATGGCCGTGGTGATCCCGTCTGCGAATTGGGAACAAATCCAAATGATCTCATTCGATAAGCCGCCTGACTTGGTGATGACGCCGAACGACCCTTCCCGGTAGAGCTTCGAGAGCACAAGGTTGTCGAAGGCTCCACCGATCACGCCTAATCGGCAAGCACCGGCCGAAATGATGCCGATGGATGACGGCCCGTTGAATACCTTGCCGAGCTTTCGAGCATGCGCGCCAAGGACTTTCGCATCCTTCTCAGGAACGCCCTCGGTGATCATCGAGACCACCTTGATGTGCGAATCGTCAAGCGCTTCCATGCCGCCCTTCATCGCACGGTCGGCTCCGATATAGACGAGACTGGTATTGATGCTGGGATGGGTTTTGGTCGCGTCGGCAATAGATTTATAGACGGGAATAGCGATAAGTCCGCTACCATAGGGAATTTCGTTGGTCTTGCCGGCATCGGGCGGATAAACAAAGGCTTCCACGTTCAGCGGGCGCTTAATTAAGTAACAAAACTCAGCCATGCGACGGGCGGCATTGACGCCGGCCTGACCACCCTGGATCACCACACGGGTGTCTTTGTTTGCCAGAATACTCATCGGGATCTCCCCTTATGTTCGGTTGGTCATAGGCGGTAGGACTACTTTGCTTGAAGCGCCTTGTCGACGATATCCGTAAGCGGTGTGTTGCGGTCGAAGACATTGATATCAAAGCCTTCGTCTTTCAGCGCGCGCATGGCATCGAGACCTTCCTTCTCACGCGGTCCGCCGCGACGCACCCAGATTTTGACCCCCTTGAGCTTGCCTTCTGATTTGGCTTTGCGGAACCCGTTGATGATGCCACCGAATGTTTTCTTCACGTCGGTGAAATTCGCGATGGCCCCGCCAACGATGATGTTTTTAATCCCAGGTAATGAACAGACCTTCTCTGTGAGCACTTCCACTGCCCAATCAGGAGGATCACCCGAATATTCAGCATAATTGGCCAACTTACCGCCGCGCGCAACGACGGCGTCCGAATAATACACACTTGCGCCACCGCCCGCAGGCAACATGGCGGTATCACCACCGGGGATTTCGATAAACTTGACCGATCCCTTGATTTTGCTGTCGACGGCCATGACGTCGACTTCCTGCTTGGAGTAGGCACGCCCGAATTCTGCAGCAAACGCGAAGTTCCAATCAGGATGGCGGAACTTTGCATCGCCATCGAGCAGCGTGACCGCGTCGAGCGCCACCAATTCCCCATCACTCGCGCGAAGGACGACTGGATTGACTTCGAGATATTGCGCATCCTCATTATCGAAACAGGCGAACATCTTGCCTGAAAATTCTGCCATCTTCTTGGCAAGCGCACCGGTAAAACCCGCGTCTTTGGACAACTTTTCAAGGGATTCCGGAGAGGGAGACTGGCCGATCTCTAGACACAAGCGCTTAACGCGTTCCCAGTTCGATTCGACTTCGATTCCACCGCAGTTGGCCACTAGGATCTCAGTGCCCTCTCGGGTGGATTTTACAGCGCAATAGTATTCTTCTTTATGAGGGATCATCTCAGACACGATGACCTGGGCAACGGTAATGCTACCGACCTGGCGGCCAATCATCTCTTTCGCCGCCGCTTCTGCGGCTTTGAAATCCAAGTCTACCTTGACGAGGCCCAGCTTAAAGCGCGACCCGAGGGCCTCATGCGCCTTGACCACCAGCTTCGACTTCTTAAACCATTCATTGGCTTGTCCCAGCTTGGTCAGCTCATCAACGGAGGTCACAACCACATAATTGGGAACGTTGATTCCCCATTTCTTCATCAGCCCCATCCCGGGACCTTCGAGCACTTTCGCCATGATTGACGACTCCTTGGTGTGTGAGAAGGCGGAGAAAACGGAGTGACAGAGTACCGAATTCTGCGGATTAGCTCAATCCTCCAAAGGGCCTACGCTTCGAGCGCAGAAGTCCTATCACAATGGGCACCGAAGATTCATCATCATAAATGTTCTATACGTGCTAAATATTCGACACGTGCTTATGATCGCTTCGACCGACAAGGGTGCTAGAAGTGCGGTAATGTTTGTAAGAACGACCCGGGTTTCCTCGCTGGCACGTTGGACAAAAGAAGGAGCTCCGCTCACCGGGAGATCGCCGAATCATTGCGCCGCAGTCATTCGGGCAAGGCTCTCCGGTTTTTGCGTAGACAAGATGCCGGCGCTTATACCGACCCTCTGTCCCATCGGGCGCGAAATAGTCCCGCACACTAGACCCCCCCATGGCTATGGCCTCGTGCAACACCTCCCCCATGATCCCAAACAGTCGGGTTATGGCCTTCACGTGAAGCTGATTGGCGGCCTGATCAGGATGCAGCCTGGCACGGAAGAGAATCTCATTGGCATAGATGTTTCCGATTCCCGCAATCACCTGTTGACGCATTAACAGCGACTTCAGCCGGCTGCGCGAAGCTGCCAGTAACAACGTGAATTGTGGGAGACTTATTGTGAGTGGATCGTACCCGAATCGACGCGCTGTGTACCGATCCAGCCCTGCCTGGTCAAACAGCGACAGGCGCCCAAACCGTCGAGGATTCCAGTATCGGATCTCAGGTTCTCCGCACCCCTCAAGATGAAGAATGAAATGGGTATGTTGGGGATGCTTGGTCTCGGTTGATCGAAAAACGAGCAAACCGGTCATGCCTAATTCAGCAGCAAGGAATCTGGCCTGATCGTCCCGAACGAAGGTTAGAATGATACTCTTTCCTTTCCGTTCGACTGCTGTAATCTTGGCGTGACGGTACCATTCGACGGACGACAAACCTTCCCGAACGATGTCGTCCCGACCGACCCAGCAATTCTGCACGGTCGCCCCGATTACGCGGTCGCGCAATTGACGCGCCGCGACTTCCGCTTCCGGCAACTCAGGCATCGGTCTGGTTCCCTCACACAAACCCGCTCCTCAAAGATAGATTACGCCATGGCGATCAGGCAAAATGCAACTCCGCAAGAGAGCGCACTGGGCCGAAGGGTGGAATAAGGCAAATCGGGAATTTTCCTGGACTGGGAGGAATGTAGAGGGAGATGGGCGTCGGTGAACGACGAGTAGACGACCGTACCTCTATGCGCTTGAGGATTCGCGGCGGCCCTGTCGACGGTGACGAAGAAGCTCGATAGATTTTTCGAGCTGCGGCAAGGGCATGCCTCCTGGACGCCGCGTCAGCACCAGCTTCAGAGCATCAGCGTAAGACATGCCTTCCACGCAACAGAGGTAGGCTATGACGACCGAGACCGAACGTCCCAGGCCCATTCGACAACATACGATGAGACGATGATCTGTAATATGAGCTTCCATCCATTCAACTGCCTGCCTTAGTGAGGTGGCGGACGGTTCCCCAAATTCCTTCAGCGGAATTTTGGCATAGACGATTCTCGAAGGCACCGTTACGTTTTGCTCCTCTGCCACCATCAGGACCGCACCCACCTGGGGCGGAGGATTCTTCGCATCATCGGCATTCCCCACGAGAAGACGCTTGTTGATCATATGCATGGTCTCGTTAGTATAGAGAGGGCCTGCGTCCGGTCAAGGAAATCATGGTTCTTCGGGCCAAGCAGTTGAAGATCAGTGAGACCGGTGCGTATACTCTATCTTCCATCAGGGAAATCAATGGCTCACACATCCCTTGAAGAAGTAGAAAAACGCCTCTCGTCCGTCCGTTGCGCGATCTGCAAGACGAACACCTTTGGCGTCGACCGACGAACTCTGCAAGCTGATGGGGAATGTCGCGGCGTCTGTCTCAAGTGTCGATACAATTTCCCGGTGTATACCGACATGGATTTTTATCTGCGAACTCAACCTGATATTCCTTATCGGCTTAAGGAGATTTCCTGTCCCAGCTGTCAGCATCGAGGGGTGAATCTCGATTTCCGTATCACTATGTCTGTCCGCGAAGCGATATATTTCGTCACCTGTACCGCCTGCAAGAACCCGTTTCCTGAACGTTCCTCATTGGAAGCATTTGAGTGACATTTCCAATTGCGATTTCATGTATACTGGTGTTCATATGAACGATGCCCCAAACCCCAAAGCCCCTCCATCAACTCCTGTCCCTAGCGAAGCTGTCGAGAAGCCCCGCAAAGAAATCCCCTTGGTCTCGGTACCGAACGACCGCGAAATGATGGCAGATGAAATGGCGGAGCTCTTCGATGAGGACCGTGTTACGCATCAACACGGTAGCTCCGAGCCGGAAGCAGACTAGGCTTTCACACAGGGCGAACTACTTCTGCCGATCCTGACGAAAGGATTCGGCCGACCGTGGCCGGCCGGCCTTTCCTGTCCAGCCTGACAATTTCGCTGACCCGCACGATCGCGCCTCGATGCCAGTCATCGAACGGAGCATTGGAGGTCGATCGTTCTTTGTCCTGACGTCCAATCTCGGATCTCCCTGTTTCATCACACAGCCAAACCCGTTTCTCGCCTTTCATGACCCGCAACTCACTGACAACTCGATGATAATCTGCGTTTCGAGGAACCAGCGTTTTCCTATCTTTGCGCAGGATCACATACGAAAACTTGAGGGCGTCTTTGATAAACCCTACCTTCTTGTCGATCTGACCAATCCAGTCTGGAGCCTCCCATTTCCGCTCCTCATGGCACCAATCATCCGGCTTGACCAGTGCCGAGCACGACGCATCATGAAGGCAGGGGCTATAGACCGAACAGTGCTGTCTCGCTAAAAGCTTGTCCCGTACCAGATGCAAGGCCCGGGAGGTAGATCGCAAGGCCGGCTCAATGAGCATCAAGCTCCCCTCTGCGCCCAAACATTCCAGTAGCGCCTCCAGCAGCGTCGTTCGCTGACCGATGGGATCCGAACTTCCGATGAATAATTCCGACAGAAGATTCTGGACGATAATCAGGTCGTAACCCTTCTCTCCGCCAACCGTACGAATGTGTAAGGGAAGGGAACGTTCCAAATTGTGTTCAACGGTCTGCAGGGGCGGGATCGTCGTACCATTGTACGCTTCATTGTATGTCTGCCAAAGCTCGGCACAGAGCCTCAAGGCCTGCGGAGAATGATCAACGACCGTCATGCGAAGGGATGAGGGAGGCGGCAGGGAGGTGGAATGACACCAATCCAGCGTACCAAGCGCCCCAGTTCCAGGACCACCACCGAGGTCTAATACCCGAAATTCCTCGTTCGGAACGATAGGAAACACCGGCTGCAGTTCGTCCAGAAGCAGCTGTACTTTCGAGAGGTTGACAGGCAAATAGTAGAATAGATAGCTGGCACGCAGTAGAGGGTCCTCGAAATACGCGGTGCTTGTGCCCTGACTCCCTCGTGTAAATAATTCCGAGAGTCTGGACACTCCGATTGCTATTGATTGAGGAACACTCTGATGGGGCTCCAGAATATTCACCTGGGCCACAGACGCGAGAACGTTCACTACAGCTGGTGATAATGGATGCATCGCGGACCTTGTATCTCTGTTGACCCTCAAAACCGTGCTGCGGTATCCTGCTCAGCGAGAGGAGTATTTCATATGACTGACCCCATCTTGCAAGCCTATCGAGAAGTGGAAATGGCCATGGAACGATATACTATAGTCCTGGAAGAACATGTGACGAAACTTCAAGCGGCACAACCCGTGGATGCGGAGCGTTTAGAACGCATGACCCATGGTGCCAAGGCCATGAGGGATAGCAGTCTGATCTATCTGTCATACGCCAAATATATTGCCAGCGGAATGCCGGAAAACCCCGATCTAGTTGAAGAAGACCTCCAAGGCTAACCCGTCCATGTTCCCAATAATGCACAGAGCCCGTTCGGTTCTCCCGAACGGGCCCTGGTTCTTTCCTTAAGCCGTCTTCTCGGCTCAGATGCTGCGTAAGAAATGCCCCATGGCCTCCTGGTCGGCCGCGGATGCGCCCATGACTTGAGACATCGCGACGTTCGTCGACTTTTTTCCGGTCAAACCGGACTCGACTTCATCCACAATCAGTTCGACCGGCATCGATTGGCCACCATACACTCGAGGACCACCGATGATTTTTGCATTGGAGAAACCGTAGATGGCAGTCGCCACTTCTTTCGCCAACCATCCGACGTAATTGAACTCCGGCACAACAATCAGCTTGGCCTTTCCGCACAATTTGCGCAGTTCCTGAGTCGGGAATGGACGAAGCGACCGGATCTTGATCAGGCCGATCTTGATACCCTTCTCTGCGCAGATCCGTACGGCTTCACGCGATTGAGCTGCTGCGCTACCCGATGCGATGATGACTGCTTCGGCATCATCGACGTTCTCGGCTGTGAGCAAGCCACCCATGTATTGATTAATGTATTTTCGTGAACGTTCGACTGCGGCCCACACTTCTTGCTGCCAAACCGCGTGAATATTGTAAGCCATAAAGTTTGACTTCTGAACCGGCGCATCCCGTGACAATCTAGCAGGAGGATTTTCGGCATCCAGAACGGGCACCGCTCCTCTCCACGGTTCCCTTGGCGGCAGCTTCATCCCACGATCTTGCATACGCACATAGCCTCGGGCGTGGGTCACAAAAAAGCCATCACAACAGACACCGACGGGAAGGGTGACATCATTTTTCTCGCTGATGACGAATCCCGCCAGCGTAAAATCATACATATCCTGCTGATTCTCGGCATGGAACACGATCATGCCGCAATTGATCAAATAAGACACTTCAATATTGTCCGGCTGAATTGCCAAGGGTGCATTGACGACGCGGCAAGTGAACATGGCCACGACGGGAAGCCGATGTCCAGGCCACGAAGCAATCCCCTCTAAGCCTCTCAAGGTCCCTGGTCCCGCAGTCGCGGTATAGCAACGAACTCCTGCCCTGGATCCGCCGGCGATAGCGGCCATCACACCGACTTCCTCTTCGCCTCGGTAATATTCTTTCACATACCCTTCTCCGTACAACACGCCTACCAACTGCATGGTTTCACTTTGCGGCGTGATAGGATATGCGATAGCCAGGTCGACGTTAGACCGACGGATGGCTTCTTTTGCTGCCTCGCTCCCAGTGATAAATTCTTTCGTTCTGGGAGCTTCCAGGAACAGGTATTCTGGCGTCACGACCTTTTGTCGCTTCGCATCCGCATGGGGATCCTTCTTACCATCGGCCTTGGGAGCGGCAACGCTCGTGATAGGGTCGCCTTGAGGATTCGTTTTTTGTTGGGGTTCTAATGCTTCGCTCATTATTGCACCTCTTGACTATATCGCCGTAGCCTAAACTCTAGCCTTCCCGCTTCATCTGATCAGCTGAGTGGCCAAATGTGGCTGCACTGCCAACGCCAGCAGCCGAGGGCATAAAGGTCATAGGGTTGGTATGCGTCTTCCCATTATGGACCTTGGACTGAGTCCCGGTGAATCGGACATTCTCGCCATTGTCCGGCAACTTAATGCCCATCTCTTCACGAACTTTCTTGAAGATTTGAGCGGTTTTTCTCAACTTGAGAGTATCTGAATCACGAATGGTCAGCATAGCATCTTCATGGCCTTGCTCAGCGCAAATCGCCATGGTGCAACAGTTTGTCCCAGCACGAATCATTTTCAGCGTGAGGTTGGCATAGTGACAATGAACGCCGATGAAAATACAGGCCTCGATCTTGTTCCCCCATATCGTGAGATTGGGATGGTTCGGATTGATGACCTCTTCAGGATCGATTTTGGGATACTTGGGGCGATAATCCGGCATGGGAATAATCATCACCTCAGGGATCTGAGCAGCAATTTCCAGCACTGCCTTCGCCTTCTCGACGGCATGATCATTCCAAGCCCACAATACGAGAGGACCTGGGAAGATCGTGGCATTCGGGCTAGTCAGCATTTTCCGAGCCATCTCTTCGATCACTGTCTCTTCGTTAGGCTCCAGAAGGCCATAATAAAGCCCTTGTCCAGGATCGGGGAGTGACACCCCCAATTGAGCCGCTGACGGTGGATGGAACCCTGCCGGTCCCGGCACGATAATTCGCTCTCTCGTATCTTGCGTCGTTCCCACGCCCTTCCCCTTTCGTGCGATTAACCAACCGTAGGGCTGACCAATGTCGCAGTCGTGCTCTTTTCCCTATAGGTAATGTTGTCCGTCAATGCCGCCACCGGCAACTGATCGATCATGATCATTTTAATGGCGTTATTTTTTGCCATGTTGTCACAGACCCACACGCATTGCGCGCAGCCCTTACACCGATCCACCGCCACGTAGGCAGAGCCGTACTTGAACCCTTTGTCCTTGCCCATCTCATCACTATAAAGAATGGTATTGGCTTCAGGACAGTACTGAGTACAGAGCTTACAGCTCTTCGCGGCACAGATCTCCACGCTGATATCGGCTACGAGATACATGAGAACTCCTTGTTCTTGCTCTGGATCACGCGGTAACGGTCTCCGCCGCCTCCGAGCGCTTCACGGATGGGGCTGCCCAACCATGATCAACCGCATAATTCCAGCCAGCCTGAATGACCGCAACGTTCTTATCAATCAATTCTTGCTTCTTTTTAAACTTCCGCTCAACTACGCTATCCAATGCCGCGGTTCCGCCGGATACGACGAATCCCTTCCCTAGGAACCGATCCTTTACCGCCTGCTCAAGCGCTTGGACTGAGGTCAAACCGGTGATGGCTCCAATGCATCCCATCAAAGCCATGTTCGTCGCCAGATCCATCCCCGCGACTTCAAGCGAAATCTTTGTAGCCGGGAAATAGTAAAGTCTTGCACGGCGCTCTTCCAATTCACGGGCCTGATCTCGATGAAGCTTCATCGGACCATCATTATTGATCAATGCGATCCCATCCTCCTTCAACCCGAAGTAAAACGGCATCGTATACGACTTACCATGGGTAATAACTTGCGGGTGAAAGATGATGATGATGTGAGGGAAGGTGATTTCTCCGATTTCATAGATGGGCTCGTCTGATACTCGCACATAGCTCTCTACAGGAGCCATGCGTTTTTCCGATCCGTAAAATGGAACGATGGTACTTTCCCCACCCGCATTGATGACCGCAGTACTGAGAATGTGAGAGCCGGTCACCACACCTTGGCCACCCACGCCCGCCATCCGAATGTTGAACCGTTTCGCCATACTCAATCCTCCTTAAACGTGACTCAGGCCTTGGGGAGGCCAGGAGCGGGAGCAGCAGGCTTCGGGAGAAACTCCTTATAGCCATACCGCTCAGTGAGAAATTGTTTCGCTTCGTCGGTAATGTATTCGGAGAATTGGTAGCGATCGTTTTCAACGTTTTTGGCGTCTTCCATGACCTTGTCGGTTGGAATGGCATACTCAATATTGCAGGAGGTATAGGCCTGAATGTAGGTGGATCCCACTTCCCTGGCGATGAGCACAGCCTTCTTGATGACGCTCTCCACTCGGCGCGGATTGTTCGGCACAACAGTCGCCACATATGCACAGCCGGCGACTTTTGCCATCTGCAGCATGTCCATTTTCTCAAACTTTTTCCCCAGCGGGGCCATCTTCAGAACCGCGCCGCGATTGGTCATTCCGCTCTCTTGCCCACCCGTATTCCCGTACACTTCGTTATCCAGCATGATCGTCGTAAACCGCTCTTTGCGGAACCAGGAATGCAGCACTTGCTGAAATCCGATATCCGCAGTGCCACCGTCTCCAGCCATCACGACCACGTCCTTCGGCTTATCGCCGAACCGAAGGCGAAGGCCTCGGGACAATCCGCTCGCCACCCCGTTCTGGTCGCCATAGTTGCCGTACACAAAGGGAATGGCCGCTTGCGAGATCGCCAACCGACCGCATCCGGCAGTTCCGACGGTAATCGTGTCTTCTGGATTAGGAAACGCAATCATGGCGAGTCGAATAAAGAGAGTCATTGCACAACCGGCGCACATCGGGTGCTCCTCAAGCACTTCCTTGAAGGAACCCATCTGCGAAACCGATACTTTTTTGCCGAAAGGACCATGCTCCACCATGTCCCGGTATTCTTTCGGCATAAATTTCTCAAAGCCACTTGAAAACTTGACGTAGTCAAGGCTCATAACAACTCCTCCCTTTATTCGCTGGTGACTTCCATCCAGCCGTGGGGCAGCCGGATGAAAATCAGACGCAGATTATGTCAACGTGACTGGCCTGGGTACTGAACGATGTTCCTAAGACGGAAAGGAATGTCGGTCTCTTATATGTGCTTCGCCGCAGAGTGTAGCAAAGGGCGAAAAAATCTGTCAATCGCAAGGCATCAATATAGATAGCGACATAGATAGCGACAGCAACGGACTGTCATTCCAAGACTGTTGCCAGTCTATAGCGTCCGGGAGAGCATTGCAACTTTGCAGAAGGCCCACATTAGACGAAAGAAGGCCTAGTGCAGGCAGCGGCGCTAGGCCCTTGGCACTAAAATCGTCGGACACGAAGTTTTCGCAGACTGAAAAGAAATTCTATTCATTTAAAGAAGGGGTAGAGGTTGTCCCTTAACGCATTTCAGTTTACACTGCCATTATGTCTATACGAGTCATCGTACCGGGAGAAGAACAGAGCGAGCAACATGTCGGAGGGGTGCACAAGCGGCCACCCATCCCTGACGGCTCATTAAAGGCCGAATGTCCCAAGTTCATGAGCCACGGCCCATGCGGAGGCGTTCGCAAAGGTGGATTCTGCGAGGTCTATCCGGACATGACCTGTCCCTGGGTCACCCTGTATCACAAGCTCAATGAACTCGGGCAGCTCGAATGGATGAAACAAGTCTAAAGCCGCATGTGAGGAGTGAGGGTGAAGGGTATCGAAAAACACACACCTCGAGGAAATGCACACACAACCAAGCTAGGCTACAATGAGCGACATGCCACAAGCGGAATCACCACTCCCCTCCCTGATATCGAAACATTCCCGAACCAATACAAAGGCTATGAAATTACGATCGTCATTCCCGAATATACCGCTATTTGTCCCAAGACCAACCTGCCCGACTTCGGAACCATCACACTCCATTACATGCCTGACAAACAGTGCCTCGAACTCAAGGCACTCAAGATGTATATCCACGCGTACCGAAACCTAGGCATCTTCTATGAGAATGCGGTGAATCGTATCCTTCAGGATATCGTGAAAGCCTGTCGGCCGGTCTGGGCGAGGGTCACAGGTGATTTTACAGCGCGAGGCGGACTGTCGAGCAAGATTGAAGCACGTTACCGGTAGGGTCCGGTGCTTCCACAGGATCCCGAAGAGCGCCTCGCCGGATCATCCATGGGGTTTTTAGGGCAGCCTATTTGTACTTCCCCGTTGACCGCAATGCCCTTTGCTAGCACCCGCTACCCATCGTTTTACTCTAAACCTATCCCATCGCACTTGGCCGTCCACTAGTCGCCAGGAGGCCGCGGGCACTCTCATGCCTATCGGTCGGCCATGTGTCCACTCATCTCCAAGCAGCGTAGGTTATATGCTCTTGGCTATTGCCGCCCCTGCGAAAGCTTTTCCCACCGCGGCTCAGCAAAAGAATCGTTCGATGTGGTACTTGCAGGCGAGTCTCTGATCGAAGACTGCAGCGCGCCGCCCCGCAACCTCATTCTGAGGCGCATCGCGGGACGCAGATACGTTGGTTATCAATTTCGGTTCCAGAGGACCGACCGCCCTGCATTATCCTACGGACTGATTTCCACCCTTAAGTCATTCCTCTCGAACTTCTGTTCAAGGGCGTTTGGTTGCACGCAGCCGACTCGGCTTTCCTCAGCAGTCCGATCCAGCCTGCGGTGCATGGCTTTATGAATATTAGGGTAAAGACCTGATGCGGCTTCTCCGATAAGAGAGAGTGCATTTCTCTGGTCGGCCTAGGCATTCGATGTGGTGAACGTGTGAGTTTAGAGCAACCACCTCCTCCAAAACAGCAACTCCGATCGATCAAAATTCGACTCGGACTGTTGGTCGGCGCCGCGGTGTTGGCCACAGGAGTATTCACCCTCGTGGTGCGGGATACCGTGACCACGGTGCAGATTCACGGACCCCTATATCGCCAAATTGTCGACAGCAAGGATCTCGTCGTCGATACACTTCCGCCGCCTCTCTACATCGTTGAATCCTACCTGGCCACATTGGAACTGCTCGTGGCCCCTCCCTCCCAGCGGACAATACTCATCGAACGATTCCAACGACTCCAACGAGAATTCACCGCAAAGCAGTCCGAATGGCGAACGCGCCTTCCACCGGGTCCACTCTACGACAAGCTGATCACCTCATCGGGTCAATGGGCGCGACGATTCTACGAGCTGTGGAATCGCGAATTTCTGCCGGCCGCGGAACGGGGAGACATCGAAGCCATGACCAGGCTGGTCTCCGGTCCTCTGACGAGTCACTTTGAAGAACATCGACGGGAAATTCTCGAGGTCGTTACACTCGCCGACATTCAACGTCGACGCATTGAACAGGCAGCGACCTCCGTCCTTCAGGAGCGAACCTACCTGCTCGGAATATTGGGGTGCGTCCTGCTCGGCACAATTTTCTTTATTGGATGGCTCATCAACCGCCAGATCAGCGAGCCGCTCTCGCGCGGGCTTCGCGACAGCGAAGAGCGAACCAGATCCATCGTGAACCATGCCTTAGATGCAATCGTCGTTATGGACGTTGACGGCCGGATCATCGACTGGAACCCGCAGGCCGAACAGATTTTTGGGTGGACGCGAGAGGCCATTCTTGGGCGCAGGCTGTCGGAAACGATCGTCCCCCATGCCTATCGCGCCGCACATGAACAGGGACTGCAGCATTATCTGGCGGTAGGACAAGGCAAGACCATTGGGAAACGTTTGGAAATTAGCGCTCTGCGTCGAGATGGGACTGAATTCCCGATCGAACTCGCGATCACACCTCTCAAACTGACGACTGGTACGACCTTCAGCGGATTTATCAGAGATATATCGGACAGGAAACGTACGGAGAGCGAACTCCGGCGTGCCAAAGAAAACGCCGAAGCCGCGACCATCGCCAAGAGCCAATTCTTGGCGAACATGAGTCATGAAATTCGTACTCCCATGAACGGTGTCCTCGGAATGGCGGAATTGCTGTTATCGACAGGCCTCACACTCAAGCAGCGATCCTTGGCCGAAACCGTCCACCGCTCCGGAACAGCATTGCTCGACATCATCAACGACATTCTCGATTTCTCGAAAATTGAAGCCGGCAAACTGCAACTGGAGCAGATAGAATTCAGCTTACGCCAGACGGTGGAAGACGCTGTCGATCTCTTAGCGGAACCAGCAGCACGGAAACATTTGGAGCTGACGTGCTCTATCTCGCCGGAAATTCCTGATCGGGTTCGAGGGGATCCTGCGCGGCTGCGCCAAATTCTCATCAATCTCGTCAGCAACGCCATCAAATTCACGCTGGAAGGCGAAGTGGCCGTGGCGGTCGGGCTTTTATCCCACACATCATCCGCCGTCACCCTCCAATGCTCCGTCAGCGACACTGGAATCGGTATCACACCATCGGCCCGCGAGCGGCTCTTCGAGGCGTTCTCCCAAGCCGACGAGAGCACCACCCGCCGCTTCGGTGGCACCGGTCTCGGCCTGGCCATCGTCAAACAATTGGTACAGCTCATGGGCGGAGAAGTCGGCGTCACCAGCCCGTCGGTGGACGGATCGACCTTCTGGTTCACGGCGACGCTCCAAAGAGGACCTGAATCAAGCCTCTCACTTTCGGATAGCCAACACCTGAGCGGCACCCACATTCTGATCGTCGATGATCACCCGACGAGTCGGCACGTGCTCGAGGAACTCCTCCGGCAATGGGGAGCGACCGTCACGACCGCCGATTCGGGTTCGACAGCCCTAAGCCGGTTGAGACAGGCCGGTCAGCAGGGAACACCAGTGGACATCGCGCTGCTGGACATGGGCATATCCGGCATGGATGAATTGGCCTTGGCCGACGCCATGACAAGCGATCCAGCTTTCAAGCTCCTCACACTCATTGCCCTCAGCTCGGTGGATCGGTTGCCCGAAGAATCGGAAAGACACACCAGGCTGTTCCACACCTGGTTGAGAAAACCAATTCGCCAGTCACTCCTAAAAAACTGTCTTAGCCACATTCGCGCTGGCATCCTCAGGACAGAACCCCCAGAAAAAACCCACGTCGAGCGCAAGGCGATTCCCCTGCGGGCACGGATCTTATTGACCGAGGATAACCCCGTGAACCGAGAGGTGACGCTCGGAATGGTCGAGCTTTTTGAATGCACTGTCACGGTAGCCGGCAATGGTCATGAAGCCGTGGCAGCCGCCGCGCAGACCGCCTTCGATCTCATCCTCATGGATTGTCAGATGCCGGAGATGGATGGCTTTAGCGCCACGGCCGCCATTCGCCATCAAGAATCGGAAAAACACAGCAGGCGCCATGTGCCCATCATTGCCCTCACGGCCAATGCGATGGACGGCGACCGCGCCCGCTGTCTCGCCGCCGGCATGAATGACTACCTCGCCAAGCCCTTCACTGTGGCCCAATTGAAGGCCGTGCTCACCCGATGGTTGACTTCCGGGCAAAACGCCGAGACCGATTCAGAGAAGACGGCAGCCCTGGAGATTTCCGACCCGTTCGTG
>JAJFBJ010000178.1 GCA_020697375.1 Nitrospira sp.
AGCCTGTGACTCCGCGCCCCTTGACCGCCCACGAACAACCCTATTAGGCTGTGCACGCACTCGGAGAGCGGATCGCCGGATGATGGAATCAAATGGAATCAGGTGAGGCAAGCCGTATGACCGAGGACTGGGGAGCCGTGCTCGTGGTCGACGATGATGCGGATATGCGCAGCCTGCTGTGCGACGTCCTGCAAGGCCGCGGGCATCAATGCACGGGAGTCGGCAGCGGGCAAGATGCGCTTCAACGGCTGGGAGAGGAAGACTATGCCGTAGTGCTGACCGATCTCCGCATGAAGGGCATGTTGGGAACCGAGTTGCTGGCCGAAATCAAACGCAAGCATCCTGATGTCGGTGTGATTCTGATGACGGCCTTCGGATCGGTGGAAACTGCGGTCGAAGCCATGCGGCATGGCGCCAGCGACTATTTGACCAAACCGGTGAAAACCGAGGAATTGGTCCGAGTGGCGGAGCGAGCGATTCGCGAGGCTGCGCTCCGGCGTGAAGTCAGCCGTCTCCGGAAAGAAGTGCACAAGGAATACAGCTTCCATCAGATTCTCGGGAAAAGTAAGCCGATGCAGGCCCTCTTCGATCTGATCCGCCGGGTGGCCGATAGCCCTACCAATGTACTGATTACGGGGGAAAGCGGCACGGGAAAAGAACTGGTCGCCAAGGCCATCCACTACAACAGCGACCGGCGTGATGCGCCGTTCGTGCCTGTCAATTGCGCCGCCATTCCCGAACAGTTGCTGGAGAGTGAGCTGTTCGGGCACATGCGGGGCGCTTTTACCGATGCGAAAATAGACAAGCGCGGGCTGTTCGAGGAAGCTCAAAAGGGAACGTTGTTTCTGGACGAAATCAGCGAACTGCCGCTCATGCTTCAGGCGAAACTGCTCCGTGCCATTCAAGAAAAGGAAATCCGCCGCGTGGGCGCGACGAAGACGATTCCCGTGGACGTGCGGATCATCGCCGCGACGAACCTGAACCTGGGCGACGAGGTCAAACAGAAGCGATTTCGCGAAGATTTTTATTATCGGCTCAATGTCATCGAGCTGCGGCTTCCACCGTTGCGCGAGCGCCGGGAGGATATTCCGATCCTGGTGGATGCCTTTCTGAAAAAGTGCGCGGAGGCTCGCGGCAAGCAGGTGAAGGGAATCAGCGAGGCGGCCCTTGCCATGCTGGCCGACTACGCCTGGCCGGGCAATGTGCGGGAATTGGAAAATGTGATTGAGCGCGCCGTCACGCTCAGCCATGCCGAAAAAATCGTCGCAGACGAGTTGCCCCTCGCGGTACAGGGATCGCGCGGGGACCGGCGCATTCTGGATGAGGCGGCAGAACGCACGCTGCCGCTGCATGAAGTGGAGAAGGAGTACATCGTCAAAATCCTGGAGAAGACGGGCGGCAATAAGTACCAGGCCGCCCATGTGCTGGGCATCGACCGAAAGACGCTGTACCGGAAGCTGGCCGAAATCGAAGGCAAGCCGCACTCGGGCTGATAGCCTTCTCGTCTCGCATCTCGCTGGGAGCCATCGGCGTGCTGTCCCCCGACCACAAACCCTTTCTTCTCGAATCCCGACTCACGGCGCTGCTCACCATCGGGATTTTCATTCTCGACCTGTTGACGCCGGCGGGGATCGCTGAATGGCTGCTCTACACAATTCCCCTAGCCCTCGCGTGGTCTCTTCAATCTCGCCTCTTCCTCTATGCCGGCGGCATGATCACGCTGCTGATGTTCATGGGGCATGTGATGTCTCCCGGCGCTTCTCCTTCCTCTGCATTGTTCAATCGTTTGCTGGGAATCGGCGTTCTGTGGCTGTTCGTCATGGCATGGGCCCGACGGCGGGGCGTTCGAACGCAGGGGGAAGAGAGCCGAGAGCAGATGGCCCAGGCGCTCACGGCGGCTCAGACCGAGCGAACGCATGCCGAGTCGGAAAAAGCCGCCGCTCTGGAGGCGCGGGCCTACGCCGAAGCCGCCGTGTTGGGCGCCGTGGCAGGTCAGCGCCGCGCTGAAGAGGAAATGCTCGGGGACCGGTTACGGCTCGAAGGCATCGTCCAGTCCGCCATGGATGCCATCATCACCGTGGATGACGAACAGAGAATCGTCCTCTTCAATCATGCCGCGGAGCGCATGTTCGAGCGGAACGCCTCCGAGATGTTCGGCCGGCCTTTGGATGGACTGATTCCCGGGCGGTTTCGCGGCCCTCACGGCGAGCACATCAGGCGATTCGGCCAATCCGGTATTACGGCCCGACAAATGGGCGCGCTGGGCATGATCACCGGATTGCGGGCAGAGGGAGAGGAGTTTCCTATCGAGGCCGCCATCTCGCAAGTCCAAGTGGAGGGGCGGCGCTACTACACCGTCATTCTCCGCGATATCACCGAACGGAAACGGCTCGAAAAAGATCTGGCGGAACGCGAAGCCTTGCTGCGGGCGATCATTGAAACAGAACCCGAGTGCGTAAAAGTGCTGGACCTCAACGGGAAGGTGCGGACCATGAACGCTGCGGGGCTGGCCATGATGGAAGCGAAGAGCAGCCAGGAGATCGTGGGAACCGATGCCTACAACCTGGCTGCCGAAGAATTCCGGCCGGCATTCGGCGAGCTTATCGCAAAGGCAGGGCATGGTGAAGCCGGCCGGTTGGAGTTTGAAGCGGTGGCCCTTCAGGGGACTCGTCGATGGTTGGACACGCACGTGGTTCCACTGCGCGGAGCCGACGGGACTATCACTGCGGTGTTGGGTGTCACGCGCGATGTGACCGAACGGAAACAGGCCGAGAAGCTATTGCGTCTCAGTGAAGAGCGGTACAGGCGACTCCTGTCGGTCCTGCCGGATGCCATTCTGGTCATTCGTGAAGATCGGATCATGTTCATCAACGAACAGGGACTACGGTTGTTCGGCGCCGCGAAGGGAGAAGATATTTTAGGAACGTCTCCTTACGGCATCTTTCATTCCGACTCCCATCCTTTGGCCGATGAACGCCTCCAGGAATTCCTGGGCGCCCATGGCACGGTCCCCGAAACCGACGAAAAAATCGTCCGGTTGGATGGGGCGATCGTGGATGTGGAAGTCAGTGCTGTTCGTTTCACGGACGAAGAAGGCGCCGGCATTCTGATGGTGCTGAGAGACATGACGCAGCGCAAGCTGGCGGAGCAGCGGCTTCGCGAGAGCGAAGAGCGTCTGCAAAGTCTCTTAGGCTCGATGGAGGATGTGATCTGGTCTTCTTCACTCGATTTAGCCGCCGTCCATTATGTCAGTCCTTCCGTGACAGAAACCTATGGCCGCCCGATTGAAGATTTCATCCGGACTCCTTCCCTTCGACTCGACATGGCGCATCAGGAGGATCGGCCGACGGTCGTCAAGGCGGTGGTGAATCTCGGCGCCACCGAAGAATTCGACGTGGAATATCGCATCGTCAGGCCCGACGGCGCCATTCGCTGGCTCCATGATCGCGGGCATGTCATCAAGGACGATCTTGATCAGCCCTTACGGATTGACGGCATCGCCAGTGACATTACCGAACGCAAGCGGTTGCAAGAGCAACTGCGCCGCACCGAACGGGTTGCCGAGCTGGGAACCCTGGCCTCCGGCATGGCTCATGAAATCGGCACGCCCATGAACGTCATTCTCGGCCGGGCCGAGTACCTCATGGAACGGACCAAGGAGGAGCCGGTCAGGAAAGGCCTGCAGACCATCGTCAGCCAGGTCGAGCGAATTACGCGGGTGATGAATCAATTGCTGGCCTTCGCCCGCCGGCGTCCGATCGAACGGCGCGCATTGGATTTGCGCCGGACGATCGAAGACAATCTGGAGATCTTTCAAGAACGCCTGGCGCACAACCGGATTACCGTCGAAACCGCCTGCGCCGATGCCTGCCCGGTCGTGCATGCCGATGCCGACCAAATGAGCCAAGTGCTGATCAATCTCGTGATGAATGCGATTCACGCGATGCCGGACGGGGGATTTTTGAAAATTGCGCTCGTTCCGCGCCAGGACATGGTCGAGCTCACGTTGTCCGATACGGGCCAGGGGATGTCTCCCGAAGTCATTGCCAAAATCTTCGATCCATTTTATACGACCAAGGAGTTCGGAAATGGAACCGGGTTGGGACTGACCGTGGTGAAGGGGATCATCGAAGAACACAACGGCACGATTCACGTCGAGAGTGAGGTGGGAGCGGGCACCATGTTTACGATCTGCCTGCCGATCCACCAAGCAGATTAGAAATGAGGAAGATCTATTGGTCTGATGATCTGACGAATAAAGAGACTGTGCGGCCTTCATTCGGCTCACACATCAACAGGTCGACAGATCATCAGATCCTGCTCGTCTTCCAGTCGGGGCCTGCTGTAGCGGTTCGGGACAGGGTTTTTTGGCAAGGTGGGGTCTTTCTCGCCAGCCTGCTTTCCTCAGCCTAATCCTTTCTGGAGAGATCCTTCGTTTCGATCTCTATAAAGAACAGAAGAAATTGGCTATTTACTTCGATTGGGCGCCGGTGGCACATGGTTTGCGTCATCACTCTTCACATAATCGGTTCATTCAGCGAGGGTGCCAACGTGGAAGGAGACAAGCCGGCCGTGTTACTGGTCGTGGAAGACGACAAGGACATGCGCAGTCTGCTCTGTGATGAGTTGTGGGGCGAAGGGTACCAGCTGCGGGAAGCGACCAATGGAGAGGAAGGATTGGCCGCCGTCATGAGGTCCGCGCCGGATCTGATTGTGACCGATTTGAGGATGCCGGCGGGAGGCTTTGAGTATGTGCATCGGCTGAGGATCTCCGCCCCCCGCTGTCCGATTATCGTGATGACGGCCTTCGGCGATGCGCAGACCAAACAAGAAGCCATGAAGAGCGGGGCCACCGCCTATTTCGACAAGCCGGTCCGGCTGTCGGAATTGAAGGCTACCGTCAAACAATTATTGCACCGCCACGCGTGACCACATGGCGAATGGCTCATGGCATATGGTAGAAAAACAGGGCATAGACGCAACGAATGTCTTCGGAACCATTCGCCATACGGTCTTGATCGATAGAATTGAGATGGCCGGATCTCACCCACCGTCGCCTCCCATAGCGCCCTTCTCCGATCCGATTCTCGCGGCTCGCCTGGAGGCCTTGAAGCAATTGGCCGATAGGTTGACCGACCGCGTCGCCGTCATGGATCGAGACTTCAACCTGGTCTATGCCAATGACAAGGCATGGGACAGCGAAGGGTCATCGGCTGCGGTCGCCAAACCGGCCAAGTGTTACGAAGCCTTCATCCAGCGGGCGGATCCATGCGGAACATGCCCCGCCACTACCGTCTTCGAGACGCGTGAGGTCCGCACGGTTTCCTGCGCCGGTTCCGTGGATGGCACGGCCTGCGGCATGCATCAGGCTTTTCCGCTCATGTCGGCCTCGGGCGATGTCGGG
>JAJFBJ010000179.1 GCA_020697375.1 Nitrospira sp.
GCCGCATTCGGCGCTTGAGGGTTCAGCGGCAGTCGTGTAGGGTATTGAAAATTTGTGAAAGCCCCCGTAGCTCAGTTGGATAGAGCAGCGGTTTCCTAAGCCTTTCCAGTACTTCCACGCAAACCCTTATTCGTAATGCTAAACATGGCTTACAGGGCCGCTTTGCAGTGTTTTTTATTTCGTTTTGTTCAGATGAAATGAGGTGGATTTATGCGAATTTTGCTCTGGATTGAACACGCCCGGAACACGTAGGGTTAATATCTAGTCAGGATGGCTGGCTCCACCGCACCATGGATATGGTCGTGGGGATTCCGGGAATGACGATGCGCCTCACTCTGATTTGGATGATGGTGTGCAGGCCACAGCGCATTTTCCCGTCCTGCATTCCTGTGGATTGATTCAAAAAATCACTTACGACTAAGAGAGCACTAGGGAGGTGAGCGTCGCGTAACAATCCCTCCGACTTTTATCTGGCTTGATCACCAATTTCACATGCGTGACGTCGTCCGGATGAATCGTCCAGTTCTCTTGTTCCCAGGTGCCCCATCGGGGCTAAATTGAACTCCTGGCGAACCAATTCTCGATACGTGAGGCCGCCATCCGTCGACGACGCGAGCAGCACCTCTTGCGTGCGCATGAACTCACGCTTTTCCACTTCCATGGTGACGTGTTCAACGGTGCACGGCTGAGGAAAAGCCACGATTACCGTCTGCTCACCGGGATGGGCCACTCGCCATTGTGTGCTCCGTGGTCCATGTCCGTCACCGAAGGCGAACACAATGG
The DNA here is from genome assembly GCA_020697375.1 of Nitrospira sp. Next base: position 784 of record JAJFBJ010000179.1, read on the forward strand.
GATGTCCACGAGCCTTACACAGTAGCTGCAAATGCCGGCGTGGAGCTATCCTATCTCTACACTTGTTCTATATGCACAACGGAAGGACTCTCTCGCATGCGTCAAAAGTGTCCGAAGTGTTCGGAAAACGACTCCTTAAGATGCATACCCGCTTGACGAAGCCGCGTCCATGCGCATACGATTTAAGGAGGGTGTTCCAGCCCCGCTGACTGCCCTATCCCTCGCGTGTCCTGGTCGTTCCTCGCGCGACCGATTCTCCAGTCTCCGCCGCTCCAACGCTTAAATTCGTCTGCATCGCTCTGCACGAGGCACCCATGAGTTCAAGGATTTATCTGGGGGCCTGCCAAGGTCCGCGACCGACAGGCGGTGGCATCTGCTCTGTGCGCCGCATGACACGGCCAAATCGCACGATCCACAGTAAAGCTGGTGGTGACTTCCTCCTGCGGAGGAAGAGAAGGAAGGAGGAGCTTTATGCGTCCCATGCTTGTCAGCATCGTTGTGGCGGTGGGCCTTGCGTGGTGTGGGAGCCAGGCGTTTGCCCTTGAGTCAAGCGAAGCTGCGCCGCGCACACACCAACACCTTCTGACGACGGTCGAGAAGGTCGGGTCGGGTTTAGTGTGGTTTAAACCGGTGAAGGGACTGGGGCATCGTGCGGTCAGCCTCCACAAGGCCGAGCGCATGGGGCTTGATGAGCCCAAGGTCGGGGACGAAGTCTACTTGGTCATCGATGAGGGTAACGACCTGATCGATCTGCACAAGAAAGATGCTCAGCCTGCAGGCCATCGCCTGATCGCTGGCAAGCTGACCTATGCGGACCCGTTCTGGGAATTCATCGAGATCACCGATGCGGACGAGAGGCAGACTTTCGCTATGGATGAGGGAACAGGCAGCAAGCTGTCCATGCGGAAGCAAGGCGAACTCGTTCGGGTGGAGTTGAACGAAGACAACGAGGTCGTCGATATCTTCCCGACCCACTGAAGGCAGATGAGCCCAGAAAGATGGCAGTTAGCTCGTTGAGTATGGCAATGTGAAGGGCGCCCGTTGTTTCATGTCATGACGCTAACGGTGTGGTAACGGAGCTACAGGATACAGCTGCCAGTCTCTTGGAGGACCTCAATAACCACGGTGTGGGGAAGATGTCGCTTGTTTTCGTAACGCACAGTCTCGGCGGCCTAGTGGGTGCTAAGGTGATTCCCTAGGTGTGGCGATCATGCAGGCATGTCACGCTCAAATGTCTCTCGACTGACTCTATGGAGGGAGGATATCCAGATGCGCCATATACAGTATTCTATGAAAGATGACCCTATTCCCGCCCGAAAGCCGAAGCGCACGAAGGCATTGGCGAGTCAGCAAGGTTTGAGGCTCGCACTGCTCCTAGGGGTTGGTGCGATCACGTTCGTGTCGTGCGCGAGCCATGAAACCGGTACGCCTCGAACCATTCAACATCCGACGACTCAACATTCCAATTCACAGGTGACGACGCAACCACAAATTAATCCCAACTCACCCTTTCCGGGCACGCGGGAGGTGATCGGCGTCGTCGAGGAGATGCGCAGCGACCAGATCAAGATTGATACCGGCGATTTGCAACCGCGTTATTTGTCGGCCAAGTATCGTGAAAAAAAAGGATTCGCCCCATTCAAACTGGGAGACCAGGTGGTTGTCACTCTCAATCCGCAAAATCAGGTAGTGGACGCGCATTTGGCGGGGGAAGAGCATAACCACAAAATTCTTCGCGGCAAGTTGGCGCAATCACTGACGACTGGTCAAGAAAAAGCTGTTATCAAAGTGACCGATGGCGGCGAGGAATCATATATGATCAAGCCACTCGCGCGCGCCAAAGTGGCGGGTGTTCCGGTGGGAGTCGATGCACTGTTTCTTGTTGACGAGGCTTCTCAAATTGCCGATGTGACGTATGCCGACCAGGCGGCTGCCCGAAAAGCGACAGCCGCCTCGCAAGACCGTTCACCGCTGAAGAACCCGTTTGAACGGACCCCAGGGGTGCTGTCGTCGACGCTAAAGGATGGATCGATCGGCATCACCACCGAAAGCGGGGGTGAGGAAACCTACAAGGTGCGTCCCTTGGTCGAGCCGCTTCTCAAGGGACTCTCTAAGGGTTCAGCTGTCATTCTTATGCTCGATGACGAACACATGGTAACCGATGTGGCCATTCCGCCGGGAACTGCAAACTAAATGACGCCGGTGGAATTACTGATTTAATTGTCGCCTTAAAAGCGCGAGGCGACGGGGCTGTGGCGCATGGCGACCTGCTTCTGCTGGAGAAGGAAGTGGCCGCCGTCATGGAGCGCCTGCACGAACAGGGCGATCGACACCTTAAATTGTTTGGGCTTCGCCTTCTCTGACTTCGAGAGAAAGAGAATGGCCGCGCGACGCTATCTCCCCATGCGGCCACGAAGACAAGCTAGAGCGAACATTCTTTCTGAATGACCTCCACCAAGTGGCCTGGAACGAGTTCCTTGGGGAGAAAGGCGCGGGCGCCGGCAGAGAGGAACGCCTTCTTGACCCAGGCACCGCTCTCCGAGGACATGCCAATGATGCACGTCTCGGGCAAGTGCCGATGGATTTGACGCGTCGACTCGATTCCATCCATCCGAGGCATGTAGAGATCCATCAGCACGACATGGGGATGCACGGCTTCAGCCATCCGAATGGCCTCTAAGCCATCTGCCGCCTCGCCCACGATTGTCAAGATCGGTTCGGATTCAAGAACGGCCTGTAAAGTCCGTCGGACCAAGGCATGGTCATCTACCACGAGGACGCTAATCATAGGGTATAGACTCCGCAGGGAGACCAGCCGCGTTGCTTCGATAAGAAATGGATGTATTCGCGCACTGTAGAAGAGAGATCGAGTTGCCGGTACTAGGAAAACCCTAGACTTCGGCCGACACTGGGACACCGACCCCGAGAACCCTGGAACACGGACGCGATCCAGACCACCCCGGAGGCGACCACGCGTCAGGGACGATCAGACCCTTGATGGGCCGCAACGGCATCGACTGAACGAAGCGTGCCATGGGTCAAGGAGCTATTGTAGGGTGCCTGGACAGTCACACATAGCGCGTCGCGCCATCCGGCTCAATAATCCGTCCATTCCGGCAACGGAGGCCTCTTGAATCATACAAATCCGGTTGCTCTAGCAGACACCGCCGCTGTACACTTAGGCTCCGCTGTACCCATCCAAGACAGAGGCCACCTATGGTGACTGCACCAGCTTGCACGGTCCTCAATGTTGATGACAACGACGCGGTTCGGTATGCACGGGGCAAAATTCTTCAACAGGCTGGCTATCAGGTGCTTGAGGCCTGCACGGGCTCAGAGGCGCTGGAACTCGCCCGGAGCGAGCATCCCGCCCTCATTGTCCTGGATGTGAAGCTCCCAGACATCTCGGGAATTGATGTCTGTCAGCAGCTTCGGCAGGATCCCCGGACCGCCCCCATCCTGGTCTTGCAAATCTCCGCCTATTTCACGTCCTCTGATGACCACGCACTGGGGCTGGAGTATGCGGACTCTTACCTGACCGAACCCGTGGCCCCCCAAGAGTTTCTGGCCTCGGTCCAGGCGTTGTTACGACTGCATCGACGGGAAGAGGAATACCGGCACCTCTTGCGGGACGTCAGCCTGACGCCGGGTGAACACTCCATACCTCTGGCCGAGAAGTGGGCAGCGGCCCAGGACGAAATCCGTCGCTTGGCCGATCAACTGAGCACCGTCGAAGAGCACGAACAAAAGAAGCTGGCCCAGAGCCTGCACGATGATCTGGCCCAACTGCTGGTGGTCGCTCGCATGAAACTCCAGCACCAACGTCACCGCCCTGCCGACGACACGGTGGAAGAAATCGACACCGTCCTCGCTCGGTGCCTGACCTACACGCGATCCTTGATGTCAGACTTATTACCACCTCAGTTGCAGGAGGGCCGGCTCGACATCGCCCTCCAATGGCTGAGTGACACGATGCGCGAACATGGCCTCATTGTGGTGGTTGAGGCGCCGGAGTTTCCGGTTGTGGTCGCCGAACACCTCGCCATGACCATTCTGAAATGTGTGCGCGAACTGCTGTTCAATGTCCTCAAACACGCGGGAACGAACGAAGCCTTCGTGAGCTTAGAAGTGAGCGAGGGCCTGATCCGAGTCGTGGTCCAGGATCATGGGAAGGGATGCACCGCGACGGTCCCGGAAGCATCCGCCCTCCATAGTTTTGGCCTGTCGAGCGTGCAGCAACGCCTCCACCAGTTGGGCGGCAGACTGGAGATTACCTCGCAACCCGGGGTCGGGACGCGCGCAACGGTCACCGCGCCCTTCGCATCGCTTCCTTCCGCATAACCCTAGGATGTGGGTGATGATAAAGTTCCTATCGGACCAACGTCGGGCCGACGACCTTGGTTTGGGAGAAACGCGGCCAGAGGCGTATTAGGCTCTTTGAACAGGCTGGCTCTCTGTGCCGGCGGGACCATCAAGCTGCTATCCGCCTTAAAAGGGCCGGTGATGAATAATCAAAACAACTACTTAGTCTCAAAATGTATTCCAAACTCCTACATTCATTTACAAGGACT